>JAAYJD010000256.1 GCA_012523135.1 Clostridiaceae bacterium | reverse complement strand
GCCACGGCGTGGACGGGCCGGCCCGCGTCGATCGCCTGGGCCGCGGCCAGTCCGGCCGCCTGGCCGGTCAGGATGGCCGGCGGGATCACCCGCAGCACATCCCAGGCGTAGCCTTCGGCCGCCGCGCTGCGCCCGGCCGTGATCAGGTTGTCGAAGTCGTGGTGGACCAGGCAGCGATAGGGCACTTCATAGAGGAAATCGCGCTGGTCGAAATCGCAGATCGCGCCCACGGAGTCGTCGAAATGGCGATACTGGTCGGCGACCTTCAGCGTATAATCGCCCTGGATGCAGCGGGTGGTCCGGAACTGGGCCATGCCCGGCAGAGCCAGAATATCCCGGGAGAAACGCTCGTCGTCCTTGATTCTATCCAGCAGCTGGCGCTGGTTGCGGATCAGAAAATCGCTGACATCCTCGGCAGTCGTCCCCTGGAACAGGCGCAGCCCCTCCGGGTGATGCTGACCGTAAAGCGTAGCCCGGCCGCCGCTGAAACCGACCGACGCATCGTTGATCCGGCCGGACGCGACCGCCTTGCGACAGCTGTCCAGCGTTACGCCGGCCGCGCTGTAGGTGAAGAAGTTGTTGCCCTGGACCACCGGAACCCCGGCGCGCTCCAGCAGGTCGGCGTCGCCGGTCGTGTCGATGACCATGGCCGCTTCGTAGAAGGTGCGGCCGCTTTTGCTCTCGACGACAACGCCCTCGCAGCGCCGGCCGTTCATGACCGGAATGGACGCGACGCAGTCAAACAGGAGATCGACACCTTCGGACACGACCTGCTCGGTCAGGGCCAGGGCAAAGATGCCGGCCGAAAAGCGGGTCAAATAGCGGGTTTTAGCGCCCTCGCCCGGCTCACCTTGCTGCCACTCGTCAGGAATGGTGTCGTAGCCGTAGCGGATCGACAAGCGCAGCAGCTCCTCGGCCATGCCGGTGATGATCTGGCGGCCCCGGCCGTTACACATCGGGACAAAGAGGTTGATCCGGCCCAGTGTCGCCAGGCCGCCCAGCATCGTGCTCTTTTCCAGCAGCAGGACCTGCTTGCCCGCGCGGGCAGCCGACAAAGCCGCTGCCACACCGGCGACGCCGCCGCCGGCGACGATGACATCATAGGCACGGATAACGGGAACGGTGTCTTTCACATCAATCTGTTTCATGAATGCCTCCAAGGATTGCATCGCTTTTTCCTAAAACGCAGGTTGCCAAAACAACCTTATTATAACATGGCGGGGACCCCGTGACGCTTGCGGGCGGTCATGTGGCGACCTCGACCCAGCGGCCTTCCTGCCTGGCGCTCGCATACAGCGCGTCCAGAATCTGCCGTGACAGGAGGCCCTGTTCGCCGCATATGCCCAAAGGCGCGCCTGTGCGAACCGAATAGGCGAACCGGTCGCTGCCCTGGCGCCAGGTTTGTGCGACCGGGTACGGGCAGGCATCCGACCAGGTTCCCTTTTTGCCCCACCAGGTATGCTCGCCTTCCGGACCGCCGCTGGCATGGACATAGGCGCCTTCGGTGCCATGGATCTCGATCCGGACATACCAGGAACCAACCGGGTAGTTGGTCGTCGACGCGAAGCGGACCTGGATGTCATCGTCATACTGCCATT
>JAAYJD010000255.1 GCA_012523135.1 Clostridiaceae bacterium | reverse complement strand
CGCGCAAAATCATGTCACTGGTCAAGGAAGAGACTTTTGCAAACCCGATCCTCCGCTTTCTTTTTCGGGCTTGGGGCTCGATACCGGTGAAACGAGGTTCGGCAGATTTTCGCGCGTTGACCCAGGCAGTCAATGTGCTCGAAGACGGGATGTTCTTTGCCATTTTCCCGGAAGGAACACGAACAGGCGATGGCTGCCTGATCAAGGGCCATCCCGGTGTCGTCCTGGTGGCGCTGAAAAGCAATGTGCCCATTCTGCCGCTTGTCCACTACGGGACCGAGTCGTTTCGCGACAACATCCGGCATTTTCGCCGCACGCGCGTCACCTTTAACGTTGGCGAACCGTTTATGATCAAAACGGGTCATTCATTTCCAGATCGCCAAGAGCGTCAGCAGATGACCGATGAAATCATGTACCAACTGGCCAAGCTGCTGCCCGAAAAGAATCGCGGCTATTATGCGGATCTTGGCAAGGCGACCACGCACTATCTCAATTTCGATGTACGCAATGAAAAATCCCCCGGTACGGAATTGACGACACAGACACAGCGCTAGGCCCTTGGATCTTGTCCGCATGACGAGGATCAGCAAACCTACCCCAAGCAGCAAACCTTGCCAGTCCTGCAAACACGATCTGCAGGATGGGTGCACCGAATGGCCGATTCTCAGCGATCGATCCCCTCACCGACGGATTCAAGGCTGCCGGCCGGCTGTCCAGATGGCAGCGGCGGCTTGAGGAACCAGAACAATGCGGCGCCGACAAGCGAAGCGAAGGACGCCAGGATGAAGGCCGCGCCAAACCGGCCCGTATCGCGGAATATACCGGCAACATACGTGAAAATGATCGATCCAAAACCAAAACCCAGCAGGACCATGCCATAGTTGGCAGCAGCATGGGCCATGCCGAAGAAGTCGGCAGTCAACGACGGGAACACGCCCAGGAAACCGCCGTAGGCAAACGCGACCAGGGCCATCACCGCAAAGATGCTCCATGACCGGACAACCATCAGCAGCGGGATCGACACGGCGGCCAGCACCAGCAGGATCAGCACCGTACGCTTGCGCCCGAGCTTGTCTGAAATCCAGCCCCAGAACAGGCGGCCACCGGAATTGAACAAGGAGATGATCATGACGCCGCCTGTGGCGGCTTCCGGCGACAGCCCGCCGGCGATGCCGATCGTCTTGGCGTACGGGATCACCATGAAACCGGCCGAGCAGGCAAGCATCAAGGTCAGGGTAACCAGGTAAAACTGGGGCGTGCGCACCATGCCGGCCGTTGCCAGATCCAGTCCTGCCGGGCGAGCTTTGGCTCGCTGCGGCGTCCATCCCGCGGGCCTGTACCCCGGGGGCGGGTTCTTGATAAACTGGGCACCGGCCAGGCAAACGATGACAAAGATCAGGCCAAGCCAGACAAAGGTCTCCATGACACCGCGCCGGCGGATCAGGGGCGCGGCGACGTTGGTGAAAATGATTCCGCCAAACCCGAGAGCCGATACAATGCAGCCGGTGATCAGGCCCCGCTTGTCCGGAAACCATTTCTGGCAGCAGGCGATCGTGGTCGTATAGGTCGTTCCCATGCCCAGACCGCCGATGACGCCATACGTCAGATAGATCCACCAGGGGGTGGCGGCCGT
>JAAYJD010000254.1 GCA_012523135.1 Clostridiaceae bacterium | reverse complement strand
TGCCGCGTCTGGCTCAATTGTCCTGTGTTCGCCGATATGGTAAGATATGAGAACGATTGTTTGCCAAAGGAGCATGAGCCTTGATTGAACGCAACGCGAACCTGATCGTACTGGGCATCGATCCCGGTTACGCCATAACGGGCTACGGGGTGGTAGCCTACCGGAGCAACCATTTCGACTGCCTGGACTACGGGGTCATCCGCACCCAGGCCCACGACCCGTTCCCTGAACGGCTGCTTTCGATCAACAACCGCCTCGAACGCCTGCTCGACCAATGGAAACCGGACGCCGTGGCCGTCGAGGAGCTGTTTTTCAGCCGCAACACGACCACGGCGATCGGCACGGCCCAGGCGCGCGGCGTGGCCGTGCTCAGCGGAGCCCGGGCGGGCCTGCCGGTCTTCGAATACACCCCGATGCAAGTCAAGTTGGCCGTCTCCGGCTACGGCAAGGCCGACAAGCAGCAAGTGCAGCAGATGGTGCGCGTGCTGCTCAATCTGCAGGACATGCCCAAGCCGGACGATGCCGCCGACGCACTCGCCGTGGCCATCTGCCACGCCCATTCCGGCAACCGCAGCGCCGCTTTGGCCAGGGGAGGATACCAGTAATGTTTGCATTCATCCGCGGCGCGATCGTCTCCCGCCAGCTGGACCACCTGGTCATCGAGAACCAGGGCATCGGCTACAAGATCTTCGCCTCGCCTGAGCTGATGGCCCGCTTTCCGGCCCGCGGCGAGACCACCCTGGTCCACACCAGCCTCTACATCCGCGAAGACCAGCTGGCCCTGTACGGCTTTCCCTCGCTGGAGGACCTCAAGCTGTTTGAACTGCTCCTGACGGTCAGCGGCGTCGGCCCTAAGGTTGCCAGCGCCGCTGTCGGCACCTTTACGCCCGGCCAGTTCGCCATGGCCGTCCTGTCCGGCGACGCCAAGACCCTGACCCAGGTGCGCGGGATCGGGCGCAAGGGGGCGGAGCGCCTGATTTTAGAACTCAAGGACAAGCTCAAGGGCGCGGACATTCCCGACGTCGCCGGTTCGGTCAGCAGCGTACCTGCCGGCGGCCAGACGGTCCAGTCCGAGGCGGTCAGCGCCCTGGTCGTGCTCGGCTACAGCGCCACCGAAGCCACCCAGGCCGTCCAGACCGCCAGCGGCGCGGCATCCGGGCTGGAAGATCTGATCCGGCTGGCTCTGCGCCAGCTGATGCGCTGAGCCAGAAACGGGGAGGGGAACCATGCCGGCCATCGACGACCGCAACTATGACGAGGCCATCGGGTTTGCCGATGAAGAAGAGCGCCTGATCGCGCGTGAAAAAAAGATGGAAGACCGCGACGAAGCCGGTTTACGGCCGTTGCACTGGAACGAGTATTTCGGCCAGGTTCGCGTCAAGGAAAACCTCAAGATCTTTATCGAGGCCGCCCGCCAGCGGGCCGAGTCGCTTGACCACGTGCTGCTCTACGGCCCGCCCGGCCTGGGCAAGACGACCCTGGCCGGGATCATCGCCAACGAGCTGGGCGTCAACATGCGCATCACCACCGGTCCGGCCATCGAGAAGCCAGGCGACCTGGCTGCCATCCTGACCAACCTGACCGAACGCGACGTGCTCTTTATCGACGAGATCCACCGCCTCAACCGCTCCGTGGAGGAGATCCTCTACCCGGCGATGGAAGACTATGCCCTCGACATCATGATCGGCAAGGGACCCAGCGCCCGTTCGATCCGGCTCGACCTGCCCCACTTCACCTTGATCGGAGCGACCACCCGGGCCGGCCTGCTGACCGCGCCGCTGCGCGACCGCTTCGGCATGATCAACCGCCTCGAGCTCTACGACCCGGCTGAGATCAGCCAGATCCTGCAGCGCGACGCCGCCATCCTCAACATCGGGATCGACCGGGAGGGCCTGGAGACGATCGCCGGCCGCTGCCGCGGCACTCCGCGTATCGCCATCCGCCTGCTCAAGCGCATCCGCGACTTCGCCCAGATCCGGGGCCGCGGCGTCATCGACGGCGCCATCGCCGCGTACGGCCTGCAGGCGCTGGAGATCGACGCCCGCGGCCTGGACGCCACCGACCGGCGCCTGATGCGCAACATGGTCGAGATGTTCGGCGGCGGTCCGGTCGGGCTCGACACCCTGGCCGCCTGCACCGGCGAAGACGCCGTCACAATCGAAGACGTCTACGAGCCATTCCTGATGCAGATCGGCTATTTGGCCAAGACGCCGCGCGGCCGCGTCCTGACCCGCCTCGGCTGGGAACATCTCGGGTTGTCCTGCCCGGAGCAGTACGAACACAAGCTCAAGGGCCTGGGCCAGCTCTACACCAACCAGATCGCACTTGACCTGGACAACCCGGACGCTGCCGGAGAAGAGGAAGACCGTGCCACAGACGCATGAGCTGAAAAGGGTGCAAGACCTGTAGGACTTCCAGCAGCCGTTTCTGCTCCACGCCTGCTGCGGTCCCTGCCTGGAATGGCCGGCCCGCCAGTACCTGATGGAAGGCCGCTCGTTTACAACCTGGTTCCATAACCCCAACATCCACCCGCCGGTCGAGCACGAGCGCCGCCGCGCCACGTTCCTGGATCTGGCCGCCCGGCTGGGCATCCCGGCCCTGGCCGAATCATCATCCGAGCCGGATGCCTGGACCGCCTGGACCGGCGTCAAGACAGACCGCTGCCGGATGTGCTACCGCCTGCGCCTCGACGCGGCCGCCCGCAAAGCCGCCGAGCTGGGCCTGCCAGCCTTCACGACCACGCTCCTGATCAGCCCCTGGCAAGACCACGAGGCCCTGAT
>JAAYJD010000253.1 GCA_012523135.1 Clostridiaceae bacterium | reverse complement strand
GAGGTGGCCTCCTTCAAGAAACCCGTCGACGAGTCCTCCCTGGTCTGGACTCTGGTCGGCGACCACATCAAGGCGCCTAAGTATACGGAGCGGGTCGAGCAGACCTTTGCCCACTACTATTACTACAAGGTCGCTTCAGTCACACCCTGGGGCGTTGAGTCGGCGGTCGGCCGCGTCGAGCGCTTCCGTGTTCCAGCGACCAAACCTCCCCAGACACCGACGCTGCTGCTGCCGCTGTCACGCAAGGACGGTATCGAGATCAATTTCTCCGCGGTCGGCCACTGCAGCCGCTACGAGGTCTTCCGCACAGAAATCCCCCGTCCGAGCGAAATCCAGATCAACCAGTTCATGGCCTCCCACGAGGCCGTCGCCGCGGCGCTGTTCGACACCCCGTCCGACAAAGACTCCTTTTTCTCAGGCCTGATCACCCGTTCGCTCAAAACGCCTTCTGCGCAGATCACCGTCAGTTCACCGATCCGGGTGATCGACAAATTCAAGACGATGACCACCCTGAACAAGACGGGCATCGTCGGTAACCTCAATTCCTTGAACAACACGTCGGCCCTGACCGCCTACAAGCAGGTCCTCGCATCGCACGGCCCGCTGGCCCTGGCCGACTACGCCGACCTCAGCATCGAGATGCTGCACATGATCAACTGGACAAAGGTCGGCGAGCTGCCGGTGGACGAAGACACGGTCGAAGCGGTCGATCCCGCCACCGGTCTGCTCAAGCCGCTGTCGATCATCGACATGTCGGCGGTCTATGGCAAACTCTACCTCTACACCGTCCAGGCCTGGAACGACGACAACCTCGGATCGGGCCGCCCGGAACCGGTCGAGGCGACGACCCGGCGAAACGCCCCCTTCGATCCCATCGCCGGGCTCAAGTCGGATTCCCTGGCCGGACAGCCCAGCCTCTCCTGGAATCCGGCCACCATGGCCAACCTGACCTGGCAGCAGTGCCGCGAAGACACCGTCGGCTACATTGTCTACCGCTCCGATACCCAGGACGGCGAATACCTCCAGGCCAGCCCGCTGCTGCTCGAAACCAAGTGGACCGACGGGCAGGCCGACCGGTATGCGTTCAACTGGTATAAGGTCAAGGTGCTGGACACCGGCGGCTACTTGTCCGAATTTTCCGAACCGCTCCTGATCCGCAGGCTTTTTATGCCCGCGCTGGAACCCGTGATCCCGCCCATTGAGCGATTGCAGCCGGAGACGATCCTGCCGGACATCTCCGTCCGGGGCAAAAGCTTCACGGTCCAGGCTGGCAGCGTGCTGCAGATCCCGTATGAGCTGACCGGAACAGAACCGATTGAGGTCACGCTCACGGCCGTCAACCAGAAAGGCGTGGCCGCCCGCGGCATTGCGTTGGATGCGACGACCCGGTTCGTCCGCACCAGCAAGGATCTGCCGGCGGGGACCTATACTCTCACACTCACGGCCGTCAATAAGGCCGGTGAAGACAGCGTAACCTTCACGCTGGAGGTCACGCCGAAACCGACGGCCTCGCCGGGTCCGACCACCAAGCCCACACCAACGCCGACCCCGACTACAGCGCCCAGGCCGACCGTGACACCGACGAGTAAACCGACACCCGCCTTGGTTCCGCCGACCGTCAAGCTGGATAAGAGCAGCTACACGGTCTACTATCCGGACAGTTTCACCGCCAAATACACCTTGCAGGGTTCGGAACCGATCACGCTCGAGCTCAAGGTCTATAAGGCTGACGGCAGCCTGGCGGACGGATTCACACTCGACACCGCCGCCCGCACCATCAAGGCGGGGACACTCCGCCCCGGCCAGTACAATGGCATCCTGACCGCCAGCAACAGCGTCGGCAAAAGCGAAGTCCGTTTCGCACTCTCAGTTGAAATGCGCACCCCGCCGGTGCTGGTCGATCTCGAAAACAACGTCATCGAAATCACCCACTCGGTATTCCCGGTGCGTGAGACCACCGTTTCGTTCACCGTCTCAGGCACAACCCCATTCACCTGGTCGCTGCGGCCGATCGAGAAGGCGATCATCTACAACCGGCAATGGATCCAGCCCGCACCGGTTCCGGCTGATGTGAAAATCGACAGCAGCGGCAAACTGACGATCCGAAGCACTGTCGCGGTTGGCGTTTATGCCTTCGATGTTGTGGTCAGCAACGCGGTCGGATCCGACTTCCAGACGATCATCCTCGTCGTCAAGACCGGTCTAAGCACCTTTGGCCAGGCCTACCCGCTGCCAACCGATTCCAGCTATGTTTTCCTTTCCGCCACATCCGGCGCGACGCCGACGCCGGAAGCGATCGTGACACCGGTGCCGCAAGAGACCTTCAAGAGCGACCGGGTGAGCTGTCTCAACTTCGTGCTGACCCAGGTCGAGCTGACCCGCCCGGTGGCCGACGAGACCAGCTTGCTGGCCGGCCGGATCGGCTATGCCGGCTCTGCTCTGCTCGACCTTGGCTACTCGGAGCCGATACCGGTTCAAATCATCAACGGCGACATCGTCCAGGACAGCGAGGGCGACAAGCTGCGCGCCGGAACCGTCTACCTGGCGGAACCGCATAGTCTGGACAATCTCGGGCTCACGCTTGTCTCAATGAACATCACGCCGCAGATCGAAAAGCTGACAGTCAGCGGCTATATGCAACGGCCGGACGAGACCCAGAACCTGGTCGGCGATCTGCACACGCTGGAGTTTACGGACGCCAAGCTGCGCTACGGCTGCATCGACATCGAGGCCGGCTTGCCGGATATCCGCTACCAGCGGCTGCGCATCCACGACATCGGCCAGTTCCGGATCCGACTGGATGGCGCGGCGACAGGCAACCCCGACATCTTCATCCTGCGCAACTGCAAGGTCGCCATGAAATCACACCTGGAGACGCTGAATAACGAAGGCCTGCTGTTCACACCGTCCGGCGATCTGGCCTTCAACCAGGGCGGTGAGCTGCGCGGCACGCTGGCCACGCAAACGGACCAGAGCCTGCAGCTGCTCGTCCCGGGCGGCACCGCCCTACGGGTTGCGGACGCGTCGCTGACGTTTGCCTACGGCGCACCGGATCCGACCGGCTATCTGAAAGGCAAGCTGGTGCTGCCCTTTGAAAAGGCCGTAACCTACTCCGCCCAGGCCGTCAACCCCGGCGCCCTGATCGGCGATCATCCCACCGTCAACGAGATGGACAGCCTGGTGCAAGGCACCACAGTCGATGCCGGTCTCAAGATCGTCATGCATAACGGTCTGCTCCATTTCGGCGAAATGGTCCAGATCAATGGCCTGCGCCTGGTCCCCAACGACCCGGTCCTGATGGACGCGTGCAGATTCGCCAGCATCGACATCGCGGACTGGAACGGCAAAGGGTTCATGCTCGAGTCGGCTTACCTGACGCCGACCAGTATCGCCGACCGCAGCTTGTCCGCTGAATTGCAGGAAGTCCAGGCGATCGCCGTCGTGCCCACGGAGGTAACCATCGACCTCGACCGCGAAGGCGCGCTGCCCAAAGCCGGCGGATCGCAGACCCCCAACGAGACCGAAAAACCCTTCTGGGTCGGCATGGTCCTCAAGGGCGGT
>JAAYJD010000037.1 GCA_012523135.1 Clostridiaceae bacterium | reverse complement strand
TGCCGCGGTTGTTGACAGCGATCACGATCGAGGCCGAATAGAGCGGCACATAGGCAAATGAAGACTTGGTCTGGCGGGCGGGCCAGGCCTGGGTGGCAAAGACAAACGACAGCCCGCCGCGTCCGGGAATCTGCTGCCCGAATGTGTACGGCTCATATCGCGCGAGCGATTCGCCGGCCAGAGGCGCAACCAGGCCCGCCAGGGGATTCAGGGCATCCTCAGCCAACAGGACACGGGCATCCTGGCGCGCGGTCAGGATAGGGACTCCGGCCAGTAAGACCGCACACACGCCGGTCAGAAAGCAAAGCCACAGCCATCGTCTGGCCTGTTTTTTTTCCTGGACGGGTCCCGCTTCCGGCTTGTGGTCCATCGGCTACCTCATGGGCGCTGTGCCCCTTATGGGGCTTGCCAAGGGTTTTTCAGACGCCGCTGCGTGTCAGAAAGCCGCCGTCGACCGGTATGGTGGCTCCCGTGATAAAACCCGACGCGCGGTCATCCAGCAGCCACGCCACGCAGCCAAGCAAGTCTTTGGCCTCGCCGAAGCGGCCCATCGGGGTATGGTCGATCACCTTTTGCCCGCGCGGGGTCAAACCGCTCTGCACCGATCCCAGGTACTGGACGCTGCGGGCATTGACGAAAAAGCCAGGGGCCACCGCGTTGACCCGGATGTTGGCTGCCGCCAGGTAAGCGGCCAGCCATTCGGTCAGGTTGACGACCGCGGCCTTGGCCATCGCATAGGCCGGCACGCGAGTCAGCGGGCAGTAGCTGTTCATCGACGCGAAGTTGACGATCGAACCGCCGCCGGCAGATGCCATCTGGCGCCCGAACACACGTGACGGGATGACCGTCCCCAGCGTGTTGGTGTTAAGCACCTGTTCGAACATCTCCATGTCCAGGTCGAAAAAACCGACCTGGCCTTCCGGGCGCGCGTCGCCAAGCTCGCTGGCATCGAACGCGGTCAGCGTGGTCATCGCCTTGATGTTGTTGCCGCCGGCCCCGTTGACCAGAAAGCGGCAGGGCCCCCAGTCGGCCAAAAGTTCGTCGGCCAGTTGCTGCATACCCCGCTCGTCCGTCACATCGCAGGATGCAATCCGGCAATTTCCGCCGGCTGCCGTGATCTTGTCAGCGACCACCTGCAGCTTGGCCGGCGTGCGGCCGACCAGGGCAACCCGGGCACCGCGTTCGGCGAGGTCGCACGCAATCACGGAACACAGCGTTCCTCCGGCACCGGTCACCACCGCGACTTGATCTTGAAAATACGTGTCGTTCATGCGGTTATATCTCCTTTACCTTGTTCAGGACTCCAGCTCTGTCAGACCCGATTTCGCCAGAATGGTTTCTGCGTTGCCGAAACAGACCGCTTTTACCAACGGGGCAAGCACATCGAAATCATTAGGGAAAATCCCGTCGGCTGCCTTCTCGCCCAGCCAGCCGCACAGCGTTCTGCGGAAATACTCGTGCCGGACCAGGGACAGGAAGCTGCGCGAGTCGGTTGTCATGCCAATCGAAACGGACAGGACCCCGTAGGCGCTGATTGTCTCAAAATAGCTGCGCATTCCGGCCAGGTGGTCGCACCACCACCAGGGCGGTCCCAATTGGACCTTGCCCCGCACGCCGTCCTGGCTGAACGATCCCCCCAGCACCGCCAGGGCAGCGCTGTCTTCCGGATGGCTGCAAAACAGCACCGTCCGCGGCAGACCTGCTTCGCCCTGCTCGATCCCGTCCAGCAGAGCGACCAGTTCAGACGTCGCTACGCGGCCGATCCCCGCGTAACCGCCGGCGGGACCTGCGATCCGGCGCAAGCGGCTGCTGGTTTGGCGCAGCGCGCCCAGGTGCAGCTGCATGGTCCAGCCGAATCGGGCATAGACGGAACCGGCCAGGCG
>JAAYJD010000252.1 GCA_012523135.1 Clostridiaceae bacterium | reverse complement strand
CTCCTGCTGGCACCCGGCGCGGCCGTGCTGCCCCTGGGCACCACGGAGACGCAACCCTTTGTCAGTACGCTGCTATCCCGCTGCCTCTTGGGCCCGATCAAGCGGCCGCCGATGTACCGGGACCAACTGGAAGATCAGGTCAACTACTACCCGGACGAATACCTGAACCGACTGGCCCACGAAGGTGTCAACGCCCTGTGGCTGACGATCACGTTCCGCGACACGGTGCCGATCACGGTTCTGCCCGGCTTTGGTCGACGCGCCGACGTGCATCTGCCCAAGCTCAGGGAAACCGTCCGGCGCTGCGCCCGCTACGGCATCCGCATCTATGTTTTCTTCATCGAGCCGACCGCCTTCATGGACGACCGCGACAATGTCCGTTACCTGGATATCAAGACCTATGAGAAGGACTACCCCGAGCTGATCGGCAACCGGCAAAGCCAGATGGCCGGCTTCTGCCCGAGTTCCGAGCTGGCCCGCTCGTTTCTCTACGAGGCGACCAACACGCTCTTCACCCAGGTTCCCGGCCTGGGCGGCATGATCGACATCAGCGTCGGCGAGCGTTTCACCCACTGCGCGTCCTGGTATAACGGCATGAACAACTGCCCGCGCTGTTCGGTCAGAAAGCCCTACGAGGTCCTGGCGGATGTGCTGGACTGCTTGCAGCGTGGCATGCACGACGCCAATCCGGCCGCCGAATTCATCTCCTGGCCCTATTCCCAGTACCTGCTCTGGGGCGACGAAGGCACTGTCGAAGCGGCCGGGCACGTACCGCACCCGGTGGTTCTGCAGCACAACTTCGAATCGTCGGGCCTGGCCGAACAGCTGGGCCGCACCCGACGCGCCGACGATTACTGGCTGTCCTACACCGGCCCCAGCGCGCTCTACCGCCGCTGCGCGGAAATGGCCCGCCAGAACGGCACCCGTATGTTCGCCAAGCTCCAGGTCGGCTGCTCGCACGAAGTCGCCTCCGTGACCCATGTGCCCGTTCCCGGCATCTTGTATGACAAGTACAGCCGGATGCGCGAGCTGGGTGTCAGCGGCGCGATGCAAAGCTGGTACTTCGGCAACTACCCCTCCCTGATGACCCGCGCGGCCGGCCGTCTCTCCTTCGAACCCTGGTCGGGCGACAAAGACGCCTTCCTGAACGCTTTGGCTTTACCGGACTGGGGCCCGCACAGCGAAACGGTCACCCGGGCCTGGAACCGTTTCCAGGAAGCCTACGCCCAGTACCCGATTTACCATGTTTTCGGCTATTATGCACCGGTCCATGACGGCCCGGTCTGGCCGCTTTATCTGTTCCCCGTCGACATGCCCCTGATCCCCAACTGGAAGTTCATGCCGGAATTCCCCGAGCACGGCGACCGGATCGGCGAATGCCTGCAGGAGGCGTTCACGCTGGATGAAGCCCTCCTGCTGTGTTCGCGCATGAGCCGCACCTGGCACGAGGGCCTGCTCGAACTCGAGAAAATCGAGCCGTTCTTCAGCCAGGACCTGGAGCGCCGGCGGGACATCAACACGGCGCGGGCACTGGACATCCTGTTCGACAGCTGCTGCAACATCCTGCG
>JAAYJD010000003.1 GCA_012523135.1 Clostridiaceae bacterium | reverse complement strand
CGTTTCTCCTTCAGGCTATATCAGTGGGAAAACAAAACGTTCCCAAACCTATTAAATCAAAATTTACATGAAAATGGTACTGGTCCCAAAGATCCAACTAAACTGAAAGGTGCTGTTGACGAAGTGACAATGAAGATATCCTTGTTTACGCGTTCACTATTCCATCCAGTCCGTTAGCAGTTTTAAGATGATGAAATATTATGCAAAGCAACCGAATCTACTGTGAAGGCAAAACCGTGCGATAGAACGCGATATAACCATCGACAAAATAATGCCAACCAGGATCAATGTCTGGTTGGCATTATCGGTTGTTGCTACGAATTGTAATAGATTTTATTTGGCCGTAACACGACGCCGGATCAGCACGGTGCTCAGAGCGGCGATGGCGATAAATGCGGCGCCATAGATCACGATGCTGTAATCGAAACCGGTGTGCTTGACAACATCGTCGGCACTAACCATAAAGACGACGTTGTTTTGTGCGTCGCGCACATAGACGGTTCCCTTCTTGTAATCGGTCGAACCTTCATAGGTGACAACAAGATCGAGAACATTGCCGGCTGCGACGAGTTCTTGGAAAATGTTACCACGCTGCGTGGAAGTTAATTCGGATGCTTTCGTTTTACCGTCGGCAATAACCAATGCGGCGTCGATATGTTCCATGATGACATTGGCCTGGGCTTCGGTCATCGGATGGGCGTCAAAATAGGCCTCTGCCTGCAAGATATACGCTTCCGGGACATTGGCGTCTTCAAGGGCTGTGAAAACATCTTCTGCTGTATAAGCCGAAACGATGCCTCCAGTCATGATGATCATAAGCAAACTGATGAGTAAGACTGTTAATGATTTTTTCATTTGTGACCTCCAGCAAGTATGCAATCGGCGTTTACATTAAAGCTATTATAACGAACTCTAATCGTGAATACAACCTCTTTCAAAGTGATTACTTGATCTGAATCAATATTTTATCGCATATCCCCTTATATACAGTGACGCTTTAGCATATTTCGCAAGAATAATAACATAAAATCTCAACCGGCATGGCGCTCATGGTAAATGGGGCGCGCTTGACGCTTCGCAATCGGTTTTGTCATATGGATCGCGAGCAGCGCCACGAGGCTCAGGAAGAAGAGCATCAAGCCCCAGACGATCAGGTACTGGAGCAGGTCGTGCAGCAGGTGGCTGATCGCAAACAGCAGGTATGGCGTTTCCAATGCCAGACGCCGATGCAATTGGAATCTCTCCAGGACCAGCGACGGAACCAGAAGCAGGCTGCCGGCTAGCCACAAGCTGATCAGAATCCGGTTCAGCCAGGCGCGCCAGTCGTTCCGGTAGATCAGGATCAGGGACAGCATGGACAGCAGCCATGGGATCAGAAGCAGGATCAGCTGTCTGCTCCATGATAGAATCAGGTTGCGCATGCGCTGAAAAGTCGTGCTGTCCCCGAATTGACTCAAATCAACCAGCGTGATGTGCGTCTGCACGATGGCGGCGGCGTCCTGGGCAACCTCGCGCAGTTGGGCCTGCTGCTCTGCACCAAAGGCCAGCTGATGTGACTGGGCGTAATCCTGCATGAATGATTGTAATGGCTCAAGGAAACGTTCAGATGGGTATTCCGGTTTGACAAAGTCTTCTTCCCGGTTGAGAAATCCTGCCAGATTGACAACATGCTGACGCTGTTTCATGACCAGGGTCGCATCGTCAAGACCTGCTTCCAGCACCTCGATCGGAACGCCGACATAGCTGCTTTGACGCTCCAGGTCACTGAGGATCGCTTGACGGACCAGCAGCGGATAAGCCGGCCGGGCAATGACATCGATGTAGAAAGACGCGTCAAAGACGCGGTTGCGCAGCAGCAGGGTTAACACCAGCAGCAGGCTGCTTGCCACCAGCACGATGCAGAGCAGGATGGCCAGGATGTTTTTGGCAACGCGCATCAGGTGTTCACCTTGCTTTCCACAAGACTGCAGAAGACAACAAAGCGCTGGGGCGCGTTGCCGACATAGATGAACGGGTAGCAGGTATACATGGTCAGCCGTTCCTCGCCAGTCTCCGCCACAATATCCGGATCCTTGTCATCGGTGATGCGCAGTTCGTCAATGCGATAGACAAAACGGCCATAGGTTGTCTCAACGACAACCTCGTCGCCGACGGTCAGGTACTCGAAATTGCGGAAGTGATTGGTCCGATGGGCGGCCAGCAGGATATTACCGCCTTGCCCAGGGAAGAACGAACCGGGGAAATGACCGGCACCGCGCTTGAATTCTCGTTCGCGGTCGCCCTGCAGGACAGGCAGGTCGATTTCCACACTGGGGATGATCAGCGTCCCGAACTGCTGACCGATGTAATAGAACGGTACTTTGAGCCGCTCTGTCGATTCTGGCTCTGTGGGTTTGATCACGTGTGTCTCAATTGGCGGCAGAGGTGCGTCCGTTGGCAAAGCCGTCCATGAAACCGCATCAAAAGACTGCGGCCTGTCGGCATCGCGGCTGACCAGGAACAGCGCAAGCGCTGACTCCTGTTCAAGATAACGAACGAATCCGATGCTTACAAGTATCAAGCCAACAAGAAACAAAACAAATGGGATGGCCG
>JAAYJD010000251.1 GCA_012523135.1 Clostridiaceae bacterium | reverse complement strand
CTCAAGGAGAGGATGCGCCGGATCGGCGAAGCTGGGCAAGCCGCTCAGCAACGCCCAGGCCGTTGCTTCCGAAAGCTTCAGTTTCTGGGCAAACCGGCCGACGACAAAACTTGGCAGCGTATCGTTCCCGGCCGAAACCGTTTCCGGCGCTTCCAGCTGCTGTGCCTTGATGCCGGCAAGTCCCTGGCGCAGGGCATTGACGAAGCCTTCCGCCTCAGGCGATTGGATGTCCGGATCTGCCTGGAGCAATCGGGCCTCAAACACCCCGTAGCCGATCCCGAAGGCGGACAGGCGGTTCATGTCGTCAAGAAAACGGCACGTGGACAGCGGTCCGGCAAAGGGGTCCCGGCCTGAAAGCGTGCTGAATGCCACGACCTCGTCAGGCCGCAGGTTTAATATCCTGGCCAGGCAGGTGTGGCGATACATCCGGGCCAGTTCGTCCAAACCAACGGGCGTCGTCTCCGTCAAGCCCAATCTGCCGGTCAGGTCAAGCAGCGCTTCAATCCTCAGACCCAAAGCCGAGGCTAATTCGTTGCCGATCGCCTGCAACGGCAGCTTGACAGCCGGATCTGCCAGCTGGCCCAGCTGACCCGGCTCATCGCCCAGCACGGTCCGGTCCTGGAACAGCCGGGCGAAAAGGCCGGGCTGCAGCGGCTGGCTGGGATCGTCGAAGTCGCGGTAGGCGTGCTGGTTAAAGGGTCCCCAGAGGGCAGCCGCCTCTTCGCCGGGCAGATTCAGGTTCCGGATCAGGTAGACGGCCCAGGCCAGGTCGATCAGGTCCTGCTCCTGGTCCAGCCCGATTCGCAAGGATCGCAGCAGAATATCGAGCTGGGCGGCCGGCAAGTCCAGCTTCTTGCTCAGGCGGACGAAGCGCGCCAGATTGTGGAGCCGGTCTGCGTTAGCGCCAACGAGCTTCAGCTGATCCAGCCTGGCGGTGTCCGGTTTGCCCGTCGAGACAATGGACATCGCCAGAAGGCCGTCCGCGCCGGCCGGATTGACAAAACCGGTGTCCAGAACGTTTAAAAGGCCGACATAGCTTAATCCGCTCTGGCGCAGCAGGCCCGCGACAGAACCTGCCAGCTTGTTCACCCAGCCGCTTTCAGGCAAGCCAAACAGCAGCCACGGCTTACTGGCCGTCGTGGACAAAGGGCTCATGACCAGCAAACCGGCTTCTTCGCGGGTCAGGCCAAGATATTCCCCAGCCCACGCGAACGCCGTGACCGCTCCCGGCAGCTGGCTGGTCCCCGGTGAGAGGTCCTGCATGATCTCGGCCCGGGTCATGTCGAAACGCTGCAAATTGCCGCGCAGCTCCTCCAGGGGCAGGTCAAACGGCAGCAAATCGGGATAGACCGCTTTTTTCAGGACCTTTTCGTAGGCGGCCGGCAACAGCACGTCGGGATAGGCCTGCAGTTCGTCCGCCGTCGATACGGTCTGGCCGGACGCGGCAAAATCGATCACGGCGCCCGGCTCCCTGGCTGCCGTGTGTTTTTCCAGCAGCTCGATGGCCAGGTCAATGGCCGGCAAGGCGATTTCGGTGTTCTCATGCACCAAGAGCAGGTTCATGATGTCCGGACGGCGCCGTTTGAGTTCCAGGTAGGCGGCAGGCTTTTCGACCTCCAGGAAATGTAGGATATCGGCCAGGTAGGCCGCCGGACTGGTGATCGTCCGGCACGATTCGGTTTCGGCCACTTCCAGCTCGCCGAACATCGTGCGCCAGTTGGCCTTTGCTTCGCCGCCGTCGGTCAGCAGATCAAAAATGCCGGGGATCACATTAAGGCCCGCCGACGTGCCCGGATGCAGGACAGCCAGCATCGCGTAAGCCGCTTCGTTGATCTTCAAGGCCTTGTCGTAGATCGCGCCTGCCTGGTCTGAACTGCCCAGCTGCGCCGCATGGTCGTGGACGAACAGCATCTTGGACTGGGCCGCGATCTTGAACGAGCTGTCCAGCCCGGCGCCATGCAAAGCGGAGATCTGGTCAAAGTCGGTGGTCAGCCGGAACAGCCGGTTGACGGTCAGCAGGTCCTTTTT
>JAAYJD010000250.1 GCA_012523135.1 Clostridiaceae bacterium | reverse complement strand
GGCGTGCAGACAGCGGCGCTGATCTCGGCCGCCTGGAGACGGTAGACCAGGTCTTTGACCAGCAGCTGGTTGGTGGCCGGGATGGCGACGGCGCCGATCTTGTGCAGGCCCAATATCGCGGACCAGAACTGCACGTGGCGCTTGAGGATCAGCAAAACACGGTCGCCCTTGCGAATGCCGGCAGCCTGGAAAAAGGCGGCGCAGCGGTCGCTTTCCTGCTTGAAATCGGAAAAGGTCAAGGTCAGATGCTCGCCCGCTTCGTTGCACCAGTGCATGGCCCGGCGGTCGGGCTCTGCTTCGGCAATGGCATCGACGATGTCATAGGCAAAATTGAAGGTGTCGGGCACGATCAGGTCATAGTCCGTAATCCGGCCGGCCGTGTCGGTTGTCTCACGGACATAGCGTCGGTACAGGTTCAGCATGATTGACCCTCCTCCGGCGCGATGACAAAGGCCAGGAACCGGCAGGGTCCGTTCAAAGCGACCATCCCGTGCGGCCGGCCCGAATCGTAATACAAGGTGTCACCCGCGTGCAGGATCTCCTCGTGCCCGTCGATGTGCACGCGCAGCGTGCCCGACAGGATGTAGTCCATCTCCTGGCCGGCATGGCTGCTCAGCGTGATCTGGCAGGTATCGGCATCCGGCGCAGCCGGGGCCGTGACATGAAACGGTTCGGCCAGGCGACCGCGGAAAAACGGCGCCAGATTCAGGTAGCGGAAACCGGCCCGCCGCTCGATCGGCAAGCCTTCGCCCTTGCGGATCAGGGTATAGCCCAAGCGGTGCGGCGACTCGCCGGTCAAAAGATCCGTCATGTCGATGTTGAAGCGCTGAGCCGCACGGAACAGAAACGTAAAGCTGAAATCTTTTTCACCGGCTTCCAGGATGCGGTATTCATCGACCGGGACGCCGGTCGCATCGGCCATCTCCTGCTCCGGCACGTCGAGAATCTCGCGCATGCCGCGCAGACGGTTGGCAATCTCCCTGATCATGGTATCCATGGCTAACCTCCTTGGGTTATATAGGGTTGGATCAGCTCATCCAATCGTTCAGGCCCCTGCCCGTCATATCCGATCAGGGAGCGCTTCAAGGACGCGCCTTCCACCATTGTAAACTGCGGCAGCTGCGTAACACCAAACGACTGGGCAATGGCCGGTTCCCGGGCGGCATCGATCCAGACGATGTGCAGCCGGTCCCGGTAATCGTCGGCCATTTGCTCAAGGCCCGGGATGATCAGCGTGTTCAGGTCATCGCTGCGCTGGTAGAACGCCACCAGAATCGGCCGGTCGCTGGCCCCGATAAAGGCTTCGAAACGGTTGACGCGCCGATAGACGACACCGCTGACACCGTCCTCGAGCGCTTCGAAACGAACGAGCGCCACGGAAGCGCTATCGTCCAGTTCCCCCACGATCGGCTGCTCGCGGCAGCCGCTGAGCAGAACCAGCAACGCGGCCAGCAGCCAGACGACAACACGTCTCGTCCGGTGCGTCATGGGTTTTCCTGGACCAGCTGCGCGATCGCCGCCACGCTTTGGCGAAGCAAGGGTTCCGCGCAGTCTTCCAGGCGGCCCTGGTCGACCAGGGCCGCCAGGGCCGGATCAAGCGGCAGCCGGTCCAGGAGCGGCAGCGCCATGCCGGCAGCGGCCGTTTCGGTTTGCCCGGCGCCGAACAAGGAGATTTCATGGTCGCAGTCGGGGCAGCGTAGCCATGCCATGTTCTCGACCAGGCCGAGCAGGTTGACGTTCATCATGCGCGCCATCGCATGCGCTTTCTTGACGATCATCGACACCAGATCCTGCGGGGTTGTGACCATGATCAGGCCATCCAGCGGAATCGATTGAAAGACGGTCAGCGGAACATCGCCAGTGCCCGGCGGCATATCGATCAGCAGGACATCGAGCTGGTCCCAGATGACATCTTTCCAGAACTGGCGGACCACGCCCGCCAGGATCGGACCGCGCCAAATCACAGGAGCTGCCTGGTCATCCAGAAGCAGATTGATCGATACGACCTGGATGCCAAGGCCGGTTCTGGCCGGATAGATGCCGTCATCGGTTCCCGACAGGCGGCCGCTCAGGCCGAACGCTTTCGGGACGGACGGACCCGTGATGTCGGCGTCCAAAATCCCGACTTTGAGCCCCTGGCGGGTCAGGCCGATAGCCGTCAGCGCGGTGACCAGGGACTTGCCGACGCCGCCCTTGCCGGAGCAGATCCCGACGACGCGGCGGATGCTGGCCTGCGGGTGCGGCGCGTCGCGGGGCGGTGCCTGCACCTCTCCGGGACAGTCAGCTTGCCCGGCTGACGGACAGGAGCCTTTGCTGCTGCAGGTATCACAAGATGACAATGAGATCACGACCCTTTCCTGGCGACGGTTGCGAACCCGGTCGGGTTTACAGCCGGCGGCACATGCAGAAATTCTAACACAAACGTTGCGGACCAGCCAAGGGTCAGCCCGCCTTGACACACTTGATCACCCAGTAGCCGGCTGAGCGGCTGACGACCGCGACTTCGCCAAACAGCTCCTGGAGGCGTTTCAGGGCAGACGGGGCTCCCTGTTGCTTACGGATCACGACGAACAGGCAGCCGGCCGGGTTAAGGTGCTCAGCGGCTTCCCGGAAAAAACGGTGGACGGTTTCCTTGCCGGCCCGGATGGGCGGATTCGTCGCGATCACGTCAAATGTGCCCTCCACCCGGCTCGTGCCGTCGGACTGGACCACCGTGACAAAGCGGGTCTGGTTAAGCTCCGCGTTGCGCCTGGCCAGGTCAACCACGCGCTTGTTGATGTCGCAAAGCACGACGCTCAGAGCCGGATGAAGCCGTTTCAGGACGATGCCGACCACCCCGTAACCACAGCCCAGGTCAAGCAGCCGGCCGGTTTTAGGGCGGTCGTCCCGCCCGATGGCCTCGAGCAGACATTCGGTGCCGTAGTCCAGGCGCTGCCGCGAAAAGACCGACTGATCCGTGACAAAGGTGAAGTCAATCCCCTGGTGCCGGAACTGGATCGATTTCTCCTGGTGGCCGCCCTGCGGCTCAGCTGTAAAATAATGGTTCATGGCCATTTATCTCCAGTCATCAGTTTTGTCCGCAGCAAGGCCAGCAACAACGGCAGGCCGACCGCGTAGACGACAAGCGCCTGTGAGAGCAGGATCGACAGCATCGTCGCCAGGACAACCGGCACGGTGACGGCCAGGTCCGGAACCAGGAACGGCAGGTAAAGGCCTACCACCCATGCGTTCAGCACGACAGACGGGCTGAGGAAGAACAGCAGCCGCAGCCAATCCCAGCGCGACCGGTGCGGCGAGACGACGGGACCCGGGCGGCGCCGGCGCAGCTGCCAGGTTGCGGCGGCGGCGGCCAGCGTGGTCAGGCTGCCGCCCAGGATATCGACCGGACCGAGATTTTGGGGGTTGAACAGGTTGGCCAGCAGGCAGCCCAAAAAAAGGCCCGGCACGGCAGCCGGGCTCAGGGCCGCCAGGACGGTCAGGGCCTCGGCCAGGCGGAACTGAACCGGTCCGAATGCGAACTGAGCCAACGGCAACGTCAGGACGACATAAGCAGCCGCGATAACGGCAGCTTGCGTCAGGTACAGGACGGGTTTGGATCGTTTCGCGTCGGACATCGGGGGCCAGCTCCTTTTCTGTGACCATTATAATGGAGTGCCGGAGCGCTGACCAGCACAGCACAAAGAAGCCACCCTTGCGGGTGGCTTCTTAGCATCAGTACACAAGGTACCAACTGGCTCCTCAAGTAGGACTCGAACCTACGACCCTGCGGTTAACAGCCGCATGCTCTACCAGCTGAGCTATTGAGGAATAAAATCCGGCGAAGACCTATTTTTCCGGGCCGTTACCAGCCAAGTATC
>JAAYJD010000036.1 GCA_012523135.1 Clostridiaceae bacterium | reverse complement strand
GCCGCCAATCCCGGTGAACCACTGCGGCCGCTGGCCCGGATCGCGTCAGGCGGTGAAGCGTCCCGCATCATGCTGGCGATCAAGACCATCCTGGCCGATGTCGACCAGGTGCCCGTTCTGATTTTCGACGAGATCGACACCGGCGTCAGCGGCCAGACCGCCGGCAAAGTCGGGGAGAAGATGATGGCGCTGGCGCGGGGACGGCAGGTTTTCTGCATTACGCACATGGCCCAGATCGCCGCCATGGCCGATGAGCACTGGCTGATCGAAAAGCAGCTGGCCGGCGGGCGAACCCGAACCGAACTGCGCCTGTTGCTGGAAGCGGAGCGGGAAACCGAGCTGGCCCGCTTGCTGTCAGGCGGCGTGGGCGACCAGGCGGCGCGCCAGCTGGCCGTTCAGCTGCGCGGGCAGGCCGAGTCCGTGCGCGGACGTCCGGCGCGGACCTGAGCGAGCAATGCTCTGAAATCGTCCGGCAGCGGCGCGGTGACGCGCAGCGTTTCGCCGCTCAGCGGATGCCGGAAGCAAAGCAGGGCCGCGTGCAGGGCCTGGCGTCCGATCAGGCGGTCGAGCCTGTCTGGCTGACGGCCGCCGCTGTAAAGGTCGTCACCGACGATCGGGCAGCCGATCGCCTGGCTGTGCAAGCGCAGCTGATGGGTTCTTCCCGAGAGCAAAGTCAAACTGACCAGTGAGACATCCCACTCGGGATAATAGCGGCAGACCCGCCAGAGGGTGCGGGCCGGCGCGCCGTCGGGGTGCACTTCGCGCAGGATGATGCTGCCCGCGGCCCGGCGGATCGGCGCCCGGATCAAGCCGGACGGCGCCGGCAGGCGCCCGTGCAGCAGGGCCAGGTAGCGCTTGGCCTCGATCTGGCCGCTGACCACGTGGTGGGCGTGGCCGTTGAGGGCGATCAGGACCAGCCCGGACGTATCGCGGTCCAGGCGGCTGACCGGATGCAGCGGCCGGTCGGACAGCAGGGCGGTCAGGGCGTCCTGGTCGTGCAGGAAGGTCGGATGGGTGACCAGGCCGGCCGGCTTGGCCAAAACCAGCAGCCAGTCGTCCCGGTAGCGAACGGCGACGCCGGGGACGTCGCGCAGCAAAGGCCCCTGGCTGCCGTGCGGCGCGTAGACGGCTTCGAGACAGTCGCCGCTGCAGACCGGGTCGATCATGCGGTGCGGCTGCCCGTTGCAGAGCAGGCGGCCATACAGCCGTATTTTTTTGGTCAGCAGACGCGACATGCCGCATCGTCTGATCAGAACATCGACGGCCCGTTCGCCGTGGTCCGCGCTCTGGACCTGCCAGTTGATTTGCATTTTGTTCTCCTTGCCGGTTGCCGGCGGCGATCCTTGTCCGCTCATTATAGCGGATGTCTGAAAACGACGCATCCAGGCGGCAAATTTTAGCGGAAAAAATCAATTGCCGTATCCTATGAAACATGATATTGTATACTATTGGGAGGTGAGTCACGATATGGGATCGACCAAAACAAAGACTCATGACGAGCAAGTCACGCTATTGGAACAGGTCATCGCAAAATACCAGGGCCAAGGCCGCAAAGCCTTGATGCAGGTTTTGCAGGAAGCCCAGGCCATTTATGGGTACCTGCCGCTGGATGTTCAGCGCACGGTGGCCGACGGGCTTGGCGTTTCTGTCGCCGAAGTTTACGGGGTAATCACATTCTATTCATTCTTTTCTCTGAATCCCAAGGGCGCGTTTGAAGTCAGCGTCTGTCTCGGCACAGCCTGCTATGTCAAAGGTTCGCAAGCTATTCTGGAAAAGATTGAAGAGGAGCTGCACATCAAGGCCGGTGAATGCACCCCGGACGGCAAGTTCTCCATCAATGCCTGCCGGTGTATCGGCGCCTGCGGCCTGGCTCCTGTTATTATGGTCAACGAAGACGTTTACGGACGTCTGACCCCGGACCAGATACCTGCCATTCTGGCGAAGTACAAGGAGGCTTAACATGGACCTGTACAGAGCACATGTCCTGGTCTGCTGCGGCACGGGGTGTACATCCTCGCAGTCTGGCAAGATCATTGAAAACCTGGAAAAAGAATTAACGGCCCAGGGGTTGTCCCGTGAAGTCAAGGTGGTCAAAACCGGCTGCTTCGGACTCTGCGCCGAAGGCCCGATCATGGTGGTCTACCCGGAAGGGGTCATGTACTACCGTGTCAGTCCTGACGATGTCACCGAAATCGTTTCCGAACATTTCCTGAAGGGCCGTCCGGTCGCGCGCCTGATGACTGTTCAGACCGCCGTGCCGCTGGACCAGGCCCGCAATGTCGAGGAATCCGACTTTTTCAAAAAGCAGCTGCGCGTCGCGCTGCGCAACTGCGGCAGCATCAACCCCGAGTCGATCGAGGAATACATCGCGCATGACGGCTACCTGGCGCTGGGCAAGGTGTTGACCGAAAAGATGGCGCCGCTGGATGTCATCAACGAGGTCAAGAAGTCCGGCCTGCGCGGACGTGGCGGCGGCGGATTCCCCACCGGATTGAAGTGGGAGTTTGCGGCCAGGCAGCAGAACGAGCAGAAATATGTCTGCTGCAACGCCGACGAAGGCGATCCGGGCGCGTTCATGGACCGTTCCATCCTGGAAGGCGATCCGCACAGCGTCATCGAGGCGATGGCCATCGCCGGCTATGCGATCGGAGCCAACCAGGGCTACATCTACGTGCGCGCGGAATACCCGATCGCCGTGCAGCGCCTGAAGCTGGCCATCGGGCAAGCCAAGGCCTACGGCCTGCTGGGCGAGCGTGTGTTCGGTTCTGAATTTTCATTCGATATCGAGATCCGGCTCGGCGCCGGTGCCTTTGTCTGCGGCGAGGAAACGGCCCTGATGCGCTCGATTGAGGGCAAACGCGGCAACCCGACGCCGCGGCCGCCGTTTCCGGCGGTCAAGGGCCTGTTTGACAAGCCCACCATCCTGAACAACGTCGAAACATTCGCCAATATCCCCGTGATCTTCCAGAAAGGCGCCGACTGGTTTGCCTCCCTGGGTACCGACAAGAGCAAGGGGACCAAGGTTTTTGCCCTCGGCGGCAAGGTCAGCAACGTCGGTCTGGTCGAGATTCCCATGGGTACGACCGTGCGCGAAATTGTCTTTGACATCGGCGGCGGCATCCCGAATAACAAGGCGTTCAAGGCGGTTCAGACCGGCGGCCCGTCCGGCGGCTGTATTCCGGCCAAGCTGCTGGACACCCCGATCGACTATGACAACTTGATCGCCGTCGGCTCGATGATGGGCTCCGGCGGCATGATCGTCATGGACGAAGACACCTGCATGGTCGACATCGCCAAGTTTTTCCTCGAATTCACGGTTGACGAATCCTGCGGCAAATGCGCGCCCTGCCGGATCGGCACGCGCCGCATGCTGGAGGTCCTGGAAAAAATCACCGGCGGCACCGGCACGATGGAAGACCTCGAAGCCCTGGAACGGCTGGCCGTCGGGATCAAGGAAGGTTCGCTCTGCGCCCTGGGCCAGACCGCGCCCAACCCCGTCCTGTCGACCCTCAAGCATTTCCGGGAGGAGTACGTCGAGCACGTTACCGAGAAGCGCTGCCGCTGCGGCGTCTGCAAGGGCCTGACCCAGTACTTCATCCTGACCGACCTGTGCAAGATGTGCGGCCTTTGCGCCAAGCGTTGTCCTGTTGGCTGCATCAGCGGCGTGCTGGGCAAGGAACCCTTCGTCATCGACACGGCCAAGTGCATCAAGTGCGGCGCCTGCATGCAGGCCTGCAAGTTCAAAGCCGTCGTCAAGCGCTGAAAGAGCCGTAAAGGAGCGTGAATGTCCATGAATAAAGTTAAGGTAACCATCGACGGCGTGACCGTCAGCGTACCTGCCAGCTATACCATCCTGGAAGCCGCCCGCGCAGCGGGTATCATGATTCCAACCTTGTGCTACATGAAAGGCATCA
Organism: Clostridiaceae bacterium; assembly: GCA_012523135.1. Taxonomy (GTDB): domain Bacteria; phylum Bacillota; class Clostridia; order Saccharofermentanales; family UBA5734; genus JAAYBY01. Next base: position 1,832 of record JAAYJD010000036.1, on the reverse strand, counting down.
ACGAAGTCGGTGCCTGCCGTGTCTGCCTGGTCGAGGTGGTCGGCGGCCGCAGTCTGGCCGCGTCCTGCGTATCCCCGGTAACCGAGGGCATGGTGGTCAAAACCAATACGCCCCGCGTCCGCGCGACCCGCAAATCGACACTGGAAATGATTCTGTCCGACCACAACCGGGACTGTCTGGCCTGCATCCGCAACGGAAACTGCGAACTGCAGGACCTGAGCGAGTTGTACGGCATCCGCAAAATCAGCTTCGAAGGCGCGAAGAGCCCGACGCGCTACGACGACCTGTCCGACTCAATCGTGCGCGATTCCAGCAAATGCATCTTGTGCGGACGCTGTGTCGCGGCCTGTAAAAAGCAGGACGTCAATGTCCTGTCGTTCATCAACCGCGGCTTCAACACCGCCATCGGGCCTGCTTATGATATCAGCATGGCCGACGCCCCCTGCACCTACTGCGGCCAGTGCATCATCGCCTGTCCGGTCGGCGCCCTGCACGAGAAGGAAGACAGCGAGCGCGTCTGGGCGGCGATCCAGGATCCGAACAAGCATGTCGTGGTCCAGGTGGCCCCTGCGGTCCGCGCCGCGCTCGGCGAGGAGTTCGGGCAGCCGATCGGCACCCGCGTCACCGGCAAGATGTTCGCCGCGCTGCGCCGCATGGGTTTCGACAAAATCTATGACACCAATTTCGGCGCCGACCTGACGATCCTGGAAGAGGGGACCGAGCTGCTGAACCGGATCAAGAACGGCGGCAAATTGCCCATGATCACATCCTGTTCGCCGGGTTGGATCCGCTTCGCGGAGTTCTATTACCCGGAATTCCTGGATAACCTGTCAACCTGCAAGTCGCCGCACCAGATGGAAGGCGCGATCATCAAGTCGTACTACGCCGAGCGCAAGGGCATCGACCCCAAGGACATCTTTACCGTGTCGATCATGCCCTGCACCTCCAAGAAGCCCGAAGCGACCCGCGACGAGATGTTCAATCCCGCCCTGGGCGTGCGCGATGTCGACGCCGTGCTGACGACCCGTGAGATCGCCCGCATGATCAAGCAGACCGGCATCGACTTCAACAAGCTGCCGGACGAAGGCCCTGACCAGGACCTGATCGGCGAGTATACCGGCGCAGCGGTTATCTTCGGCGCGACCGGCGGCGTCATGGAAGCGGCCCTGAGGACCGTGGCCGACATCCTGGAACACAAGGACCTGCTCGACATCGAGTACACCGCCGTCCGCGGCGTCGATGCCCTGATCAAGGAAGCCGAACTGGAAATCGCCGGGATCAAGCTGCGCGTGGCTGTGGCACACAGCACCGCGGCAGCCCGCAAGCTGCTCGACGCCATCCGCGAGGGCACAGCGCCCCAATACCATTTCATCGAGATCATGGGCTGCTCCGGCGGCTGTGTCTGCGGCGGCGGCCAGCCCCAGGTTCATGCCCAGGTCCTGATGGACATCGATTTGCGCGCCGAACGCGCCAAAGCCCTCTACGAAGAAGATCTGCTGATGCCGGAACGCAAGTCGCACAAGAACGCCGACCTGGATGCCCTGTACAAGGACTTCCTGGGTGAGCCGAACAGCCATCTGGCGCACGAACTGCTGCATACGCATTACCAGCAGCGCGAAATCTACCCGGACAGCATCATGGGGGAATAAGCGGCGCGATCAACCGGAACTGACGATACGCGTGACCATGCGGCGGAAAACCGCCGCGTGGTCATCGCCCGTTTCAGGGGGAACGCGATGCGCGTCGGCTTGATCGCAGCATTCCACGATCACTGGCAGGTCCGCTACGGCAACCGCTATTGCCCGGATTCACTAACCAAGCTTCAGGCGGCT
>JAAYJD010000035.1 GCA_012523135.1 Clostridiaceae bacterium | reverse complement strand
GAAGTTATTGCATCGGAATAATAATTAACAGCTGAGACCTCTTACATAAATGGAATCATTTGATCCGAATACTTTGATGCCCTTTCAGCAATGCCGTTAAGTCAAAAAAAACCGGCCCAAGGCCGGTTACGCTGCTTGCTCGCGCCTGATCAAGCGTCCAGATAAGATCAGGCGGTCGTCACATCCATGTCAACGAAAGATTGTCAAAGTTCACTTTGCTTGCGAATAAGCTTATGAATATACTTTAATTTTACATGATTGACACTTGGAGTCAATATCTTCGTAACAATTATTATCCGGATAGATCCGATACAAATGTTTCTACCTATAATGCACAATTGTTATCTGGATGTTTCTAAAATCAATAATTGGATGTATTATCGATTTTTCAACCCTTAACATTAGTTATAATAGAAATACGAATAATATCATATTGCATCCTGTCTCAACTGGCCGCGTGCCAAATGTTTCTTGTCATTAGATGATTTTCGACTTTTTTTGCATAATATGCTTCGCCATGCATCTGTGCTGTGAAGCTATAACGCCTGATTTTAGGCATATTAAACATGTCAGCTGTTGGTTTCCGCCTATATATTGCATAAATTTTCATTGTTCTTTCGAGCGGTGTGTTTGATTTTCACAGATGCTGTTATCGATGTACCCAGATCGTCTTATTGCCAGGGCATTTTAGCGTCTCCCATGTGTTTGGTTTATAATGGAATTGTATTTGACCTTTATAAGCAGCACGCCTGATATTGATTTTTAAGGAGACGGCCATGATCATACCGTATGAAAGACTGTTATCGTTTTGCACCGACTGCTTCATGGCCTACGGGTTTTCGCAGCCAGATGCCTTGCGTGTGACCGATGTCCTGCTGACCGCCGACCTGTTCGGCATCGAATCGCACGGTATCCAGCGTTTGGCGCGTTATCACGATGAGATCCGGCGGGGCATGGTCGTGGTTGGTGCCCAACCTGCTGTCGTTCGCGAGACCCCGGTCTCGGCTATCATCGACGGACATCAGGCGATGGGGCAGCTGGTCGGTAGCTTCGCCATGAATCTGGCGATCGACAAAGCCCGCCAGACCGGCATCGGCCTGGTGGTCGTCCGCAACTCCAACCACTACGGCATCGCCGGCTACTACACCCGCATGGCCTGCGAGCAGGACCTGATCGGCGTCTCCATGACCAATACCGAGGCGATCATGGTGCCGACCTTCGGCCGCCGGGCCATGCTGGGCACCGACCCGATCGCTGTGGCCATGCCCGCCGACCCGATCCCGTTCTTGTTCGATGCCGCAACGACGGTGGTGCCGCGCGGCAAGCTGGAAGTGATGCGCAAAAAAGGGCAGCCCCTGCCCCTGGGCTGGGCCCTGGACGCCAGCGGTCAGGTCTCGGCCGACGCCGGTGCCGTCCTGGAACAGATCATCGGACAGCTGGGCGGCGGCATCCTGCCGCTCGGCGGAGTAGGGGAGACGCTGGGCGGCCACAAAGGCTACGGCCTGGCCCTGATCTGCGAGCTGTTCACCGGCGTCTTGGCCGGGGGGCCGACTGCCAACCATCTGTCCAGTGTCGCTGCCTCTGCCGACCTGTCGCACAGCTTCTGGGCGATCGACTACGGGATGTTCGACGACAAGAAAGCCATCCGCAGCCGTTTCTCCGCCTATCTCGAGGAGCTTCGCTGTTCTGACAAGGCCGAAGGGCAAAACCGCATCTACACCCATGGCGAAAAAGAAATAGAGAACCAGAAAGCCCGGCTGCGCGACGGCATTCCAGTATTGGACAAGACCTGGCAGGAGATGGAAAGCATCGCGTCTGAACTTGGCCTTTATGATGCCGGTCTGTTTGCCAGACTCTGATAAATGGAGTAATCTTAATGTGTCGGGAATCGATTTCCTGGCAGGAAAGCCTGTTATACCTGGATTTTTTGAGGAGGTGTTCCTATGGGCAAGAAAGCGATTGAGATTTCAAACCTGGACATTCGGCAGATGATCCAATACCTGAACGAGGCTTTGGCAGAGGAATGGCTGGCCTATTACCAGTACTGGGTCGGCGCCCGCCTTATGGAAGGCCCGATGCGCAGCGAGATCGAGCCCGAGCTGCTGCTGCACGCCACCCAGGAACTCGGTCATGCCGAACTGGTGGTCAACCGCATCATCCAGTTGGGCGGGACCCCGCTGCTCAACCCCGATCAATGGAAGCAGTTCGCCAAGTGCGACTATGAGGAACCGATTGACCCGTACGTCGAAACCGTCCTGGAACAGAACCTGCGCGGCGAACGCTGCGCCATCGGGCGCTACCAGAACCTGGCGGCCTTTGCCGAAGGCAAGGATTACGCCACCTACCAGATGGCGATCACGATCCTCAACGACGAGCTCGAACACGAGCATGATATCGAGGACTGGATCACCGACATTGAGCGATTGAAAGACGACATCCGCAAGATTCGCCTTTGACAGCTGAGCGATCAGATTTGCCGGCCGGGGAGGAAGCGACGCTTTCCCCCCCGGCTTTTTTCTGGCCGTAACCCCGGTGTCCGACAGGCCGGTTCGAACCGGTTATGGTAAGAACAGACTTTGTTGCAGGGGGCCATATGAGCTTCTATATCCTTTTCATCGCTGCCTACGCCCTGGTGACCTTCTATGTCGGTCTGCGCGCCATCCAGTGGCTGCGTTTGTTTGCGCCCCGCTGGCTGCCATGGCTGTTCAGCCTGATCTATCTTGTTGCTGCCACCTCGCTTGTGTTGGAGCGCATCGGCCCCAAGGACGGCTGGGGGCGCCTGGCCGGGCATGTCCGCAACACCTGGCT
>JAAYJD010000034.1 GCA_012523135.1 Clostridiaceae bacterium | reverse complement strand
GGCCATGGCCGTGAGCGCGCTGCTGGCGATTGCCGGTTCGTTTTTTGTCGATCCGCTGGTTCGCCTGCTGGGCGCGACCGAAACGATTGCGCCCTATGCCGCCGACTATCTGCGTTACCTGCTGCTCGGCATGCCGTTCATTGCCTCGTCTTTCGTGCTTAACAACCTGCTGCGCTACCAGGGCAGCGCGGCCTACGCCATGGTCGGGATCATGACCGGCGCGGTGCTCAACATCGGGCTTGACCCGCTCCTGATCTACACCTTTGACATGGGCGTCGGCGGCGCGGCGCTGGCTACGGCGATCAGCCAGGCGGTCAGTTTTGCGATCCTGCTGCTGCAGTCCGCCCGGGGCGGCAACATCCTGCCCTCGCTCAAGCATTTCAGCCTGTCGCCGGCCCTGCACGCAACCATTCTCAAGAACGGGTCGCCGACCTTGCTGCGCCAGGGGCTGGCCAGCATCGCCGCGATCGTGCTCAACACCTCCGCCGGGCCGTTCGGCGACGCGGCCATCGCCGCGATGTCCATCGTCACCCGGGTCCTGATGTTCGGCCTGTCCGCACTGCTGGGCTTCGGCCAGGGCTTTCAGCCGGTCTGCGGCTTCAATTACGGCGCCGGGCGCTACGACCGGGTGCGCCGGGCCTTCTGGTGCAGCGTCCGGAGTTCGACGCTGGTCCTGCTCCTGCTCAGCCTGGCCGGCCTCGTGTTTGCGCCGCAAATCATCGCCCTGTTCCGCGCCGACGACCCGGAGGTCATCCGCATCGGCACGGCGGCGCTGCGTTTCCAGTGTTTGACCTTGCCGCTGCTGTCGTTCACGATCCTGGCTATGATGATGACCCAGACAATCGGGGCCAGCGCCAAGGCGTCCGTGCTGGCCCTGGCCCGCCAGGGCCTGTTTTTCGTGCCCCTCGTACTGGTCCTGCCACATATCATCGGCGTTACAGGCATCCAGATCAGCCAGCCGATCTCAGACTTGTTTTCGTTTTCCCTGTCATTGATCCTGACGATCCCGATTCTGCGTGATATGGCGATGCACAAGGATCCCGGCGGCACCAAGCCGGCCAGCCGGGTCAAACAGATCTCATAAAAAGCACGCGACAGCGTGCAGCAAGGAGGCCGTGATGCACGCCGCCCCGAAAACCTATCTGTTCGGTATCGATCGGGAGAATCCGGTCGACTGTGCCGCCCGCCTGGCGGAAGCCGGCATCGGCGCCGTTGTAACCGGCGTCCGCCCGGATCGGGATGTCCTGCAGGCGGTTCGCCGCCAGGGCCTTGACCTGTACACCTGTTTCGGCGCTTTTGCACTCGGCAAGGACTTTCCCGGAGAAGAACACTTGGCGCGCGACACCGAACAGACACCTCGCCTCTGGTTTGGTTCGGGCTGCCCCAACGACCCGGACTTGCGCCAGGCGTGCCTGGCGCAAGCGGTCGGCGCCGCGGCTGATGCGGAGGTCCAGGGCCTGTTTGTCGACGGCGCCCGCTTTGCCTCGCCCGCATCCGGGGAAACCTTTGACGCGTTCCTGACCTGTTTTTGTCCCCGCTGCCAGCATGAGGCGGCCCAGGCAGGTTTTGACCCCGACCAGATGCTCCGGTCTGTGCGTTCGCTGGCTGCGTTTGTGACAGCCGGGCAGGATGCAGATAAAAGCCTGCCGGATATCCTGGCCGGTCTGGACAGCTGGCTTGGCTTTCGCAGCCACAACATGCGCGCGTATTACCGCGAGCTGGTCCGGACGATCCGCCGCCGGCTGCCGGATTGCCCGGTCGGCGCCTTTATCTTTCCGGCGTCGCTGGCCGATTGGGTCGGCCAGGGCGCCGAGACTGTCGCCGGCCTGGACTGGGTGGCCCCGATGCTCTACCGGCGCTATCCGGGAGACAACGGGCCGGCTTGCCTGAACCATGAATGGGCCAGTCTGCTCCAGGGCCTGACGGCAAAAAGCGGCGTCTCGTTCCGGGAAGCGGCGGCGGCGACAGGGCTGCCGCTCGCGTGGCTGGAAACCAGAGCCGATCCCGACCGGTTGACAGCGGCGCAGATCCGCCGGGAGGGCTTCCTGCCCGATATGCTGGCCCGGGAAACAGCGGCGCTGGTCCGGGCTCTGCCCGCGGTTTCGGTGGCCCCGATCATCCAGCTGGCCGACGAAAAACTGCCCGACAGCGTGCGCGCGGTGCGATCCGCGGGCGCTGCCGGGCTTGGTTTTTTCGCGTATCAGGCGGACCAGATCGACCCTCTGCGCCGCACGCTCAGGGCCTGATCAGAGGCTGTTGTCACCCAGAGGCCGGTACCAGATGTTGCGGAAGCGAACCGGGTTATGGTGGTCCTGCAGCGCCAGGGGGCCTTGCGGCGGATGCGGCTTGTAGGGGACTGTGTCGCGGTAGGTGGTCGGACCGAGCAGCTGGGTGTGGTTCTGGACGACGATGCCGTTCAGCAGGACCGTCACGAATGCCGGCCGGATCAGCGTATCGCCATCGAAGCGAGGCCCTTCCCAGATGATGTCATAGGTCTGCCACTCGCCGGGCTTGCGGCAGGCGTTAGCCAGCGCCGGCCATTGGCCGTAGATGCTGCCCGTCACTCCGTCGGCGTAGGTCGGGTTGTCGTAGCAGTCCAGGACCTGGATCTCGTAAAGGCCCATTAGGAAAACGCCGCTGTTGCCGCGGCCCTGGCTGTCACCCGAAACTTCGGTGGGCGCGGCCCATCCGACATGCAGCTGGCAGTCGCCGAATTCGATCGTGCTCTGGACGCCGCCCTGGCGGGGCGCCGCTTCCATGTAGCCGTCCTTGACTACCCAGGTGGGTTTGCCGCCGTCTTTGCTCGAGACCCACAGGTCGAGATGGGTGCCGTCGAAGAGGACGACGGCATCGCTGGGCGGCTGGCCCGGCGCTGCGCCCGGGGTCACGACCGGCGGATGCGGCCGGTCGTCGTCGTGGACGCGGTAGCGCGATCCGGGCAGGAAGGGGGTGTCGTCGTAGCCTAGCTTTTTCGTCATGTGTTTCACCTCGTATCGTTTGCTGATGCCTTCAGTCTGTTCAGGTTTCTCGTTCACACAGGGTACCTTCTTTTTCGCGTCTGATCGCCTCGTCCATGATCGCCGCGCTGGCGGTTGCGCCGCAGCGCGTACAGCCGGCTGCCCGGTAGTCCAGGACGGCGTCCAGCGAGCGCACGCCGCCGGCGGCCTTGACCTGGACCTTGGCGGACACGGCAGATCGCATCAGGGCGACATCCTCCAGCGTGGCGCCGCCGGGGGCAAACCCGGTCGATGTCTTGACAAAATCCGCACCGGCCCGCTCGGCGATGCGGCAGGCGGTGCGCTTTTGCTCGTCGTTGAGATAGACGTTTTCCAGGATCACCTTGACGATGGCGCCGCGGCGGTGGGCCGCCTCGACCACGGCCCGGATATCCTGTTCGACAGCGGCTGTGTCGCCGGCGACCAGGCGGCCGATGTTGATCACCATGTCCAG
>JAAYJD010000249.1 GCA_012523135.1 Clostridiaceae bacterium | reverse complement strand
CCTCCCGTATCCTCTGTTATCCGGTTGTCCCTGAACTTATCATGACGTTTCTTTGCCCGCCTGGCAAGTGTGCCCGGTATGCGGTGCTTGCCTTTTTCTGGTCTTATGACCATAATCTAGGTATCGATCGTCTCTTGTGCGCTGCAGACGCAGCCAGGCAGCTGTGAGGTGTCCCATGCTCAAGATCACGGTACTCGTTGAAAACAGCGTTCGCAGGCGCCATCTCGTCGCCGAACACGGCCTGTCTTTCTGGCTGGAACTGGATGACGCCAGGATTTTGTTTGACGCCGGCCAGTCAGACGCCTATCTTCACAATGCACGCCAGCTGGGCATCGACATCAGCCAGGCGGATCGGGCCGTGCTCAGTCACGGGCATTACGACCACGGAGACGGCTTTCGCTTCTTCCCGGCCGATCAGGCTGGCTGGCCGCGTTTTTACGCCCATCCCGACGCTTTTGCCGAACGGTTCGGACATGACATGCGCAACGTCGACCTCAGCTGGCAGGTTTCAGACCAGGCCGGGCTCGACAAGCGCCTGATGCTGAACACCGGCACCATGGAGATCGCCCGTGAGGTCTGCCTGGTCTGCCGACTGCCCGAACTGGCCGGCAGCGCCGGCATATCGCCGGGCTTTCTGATCCGAAAAAACGGCGTGTCGCAGCCCGATCTTTTCCTTGATGAGCAAATTCTTGTATCCAGGCAAGATGGCGGTCTGGTCGTAGTCTGCGGCTGTTGCCACCCGGGTTTGCTCCATGCGCTCAACGGTGTGCGCCAGCTCTACCCCCGGGAAAAAATCCAGGCGGTTCTGGGCGGCTTTCACCTCAGCCAGGCATCGGACGACCAGCTGGACGATCTGTCCCGGGCGCTGCAGGTGTTTGAAATCGACCGCCTGATCCCCATGCATTGCAGCGGGATCCCGGCCTGGTGCCGCTTGAAAGCATTTTTCGGCGAACGTTGCCTGCAGCTGCAAACCGGCGACAGCATCACGTTCTAAGGGACTGCTAAGAAATTTGTTGATCTTTTCTCCGAGAGATTGACACGTTTGGTTAATCTCTCGGAGAATCTATAGAGCAACTTATTGATGTACCGTTCCTAAAGATCTGCAACAGGGGCGTCAAACCAGAATACCGTTACGCCCTGATCGCTCTGCACACCAAAATTGACCTGGTGCTGCTCCAGAATGGTCTTGACAATGGCCAGGCCCAGTCCGGTTCCCAGCGGCCGGCCGCCGGCCTGGTGGAAGCGCTCCCAAATCTGGCCCAGCTCATCGGGCGGGATGGTGGTCCCGATGTTGCGTACCGCAACACGGCCGTGCCGTGCCTGTCGCGCGGCGCTGACCGTAATCACCGTGCCTGGCTGGCCATGGTTGATCGCGTTGCTGATCAGGTTGTGCAGGACCTGAATCAGGCGCGCTTCGTCGAAACGGATGCGCAGGTCATCGGCCGACAAATCAAACGATAAGCCAGCCAGGCGGGCCTGCTGCTCGTAACGGGCCAGGACTTGCTCTAGGACCGGCCGGAGGGCCACGTCTTTGCTTTGAATTTTCTGGACGCCTGATTGCAGGCGCGAATAATCGAGAATATCCCGGACGACCGCAGTCAGCCGGTCCGCTTCGTCGGCGATCATGGTCAGCTGCGCCCGGCGCTTGTCTTCCTGCGGCCAGGTGACATCGCGCACCGTCTCGGCGTAGCCCTTGATCACGGCCAAAGGCGCGCGCAGCTCGTGGGAGACATTGGCGATCAGCTCTTTGCGCAGCTGATCGGTCTTCTGCAGTTCACGGCTGAGCTCGTTCAAGGCCGTTGTCAGCCGCCCGACTTCATCCTGGCTGGTCACCGGCAAGGCCACAGCCAGATTGCCCCGCGCCAGCTCATGCGCAGCGGCGGTGACCGCCTGGATCGGCCGCGACAGGCGCCGCGACAAAAACACCGCCAGCAAGCTGGCAGAGACAAACAGGATCACCGTCACGATCCACAGCTGGCGGCGCAGGATGGCGGCGGCTTCGTCGACATCGGCCAGGGAAAAAACGGCGAACAGGTAGCGCCCGTCCGGCATGGCGTGACCGAGCACGGCATAACGGCCGGCACCGGCCATCGATTGGACAAACTGGACTTCACCGGTCGTCTGACCCGGAACCATCGCCTGGATGGCGCGCAGCATCATGCCCATCATCGGCAGCCCCTGCGACCGGTACAGGACATCGCCCTGTTTGCCGACCACGACCAGGCTGGCGTTAAGCCGTTCAGCCAGCGCGTCATAATCCTGATTGGCTTCGCTGGCTGAAACCGCCTGTTTGATCGCCTGGTCAACACGCCCGATCCGTTCCCTGACATAGCTGTCGCGCATGACGCCGGCCTGGATCAGCCACAGCACCCCGATGGTCAGCACCGCCATCGCGATGAATCCCAAAAAAAGTTTTTGCCCGATGCTTCTCATGCGTATTGCCCTCAAGATTTTTCGGCTTTTTCATCCGAACCCGAGTCTTCATTGGCGATGGCGTCCGGCTCAAATCGATACCCGGTTCCCCAGACAGTCCCGATCAGGTTGCGGCAGCGTCCCAGCTTGTCACGCAGGCTGCGCACATGCGTGTCCACGGTGCGGGCATCGCCGTAAAAGTCATAACCCCAGACCTGGTTGAGCAGCTGGTCGCGTGTGAAGGCCCGATCCGGCCGGCCGGCCAGAAAGGTCAGCAGGTCATATTCCTTGGGGGTCAGTGACAGCGGCTTCTGATCCAGCCAGACGCGATGGGCGCCCGGATCGAGCTGCAGCGGTCCAAAACGCATCGACTGCTGGCTCTGGGCCAGGGCTCCTGAGCGCTTCAGCAGCGCTTTCATGCGCGCGATCAGTTCGCGCGGGCTGAACGGTTTGCTGACATAATCGTCGACTCCAAGCTCAAAACCGAGCAGGCGGTCATATTCCTCATCCCGCGCGGTCAGAAGGATAACCGGAACCGGACTGTTCTTGCGCAGCTGCTTGAGCACCGTCCAGCCATCCAGGCGCGGCATCATGATATCCAGCACCACCAGGGAAAACGTGTTTTTCTCCAGTTGCTGCAAAGCCGCCAGGCCGTCCTCGGCCTCGATGAACTGCCAATCCTCGGCCTGAGCATACTCGACCACGATCGAACGGATATGGGGGTCGTCGTCAGCTAATAAAATGGTAATCATGCCGATCCCTCCCTGGAGGTCTTGATTCATCATCATCATAACAGAAAGATGTGTTGAATTTTTGAATATAAGCATGGCATGCCGTCGACTGTCCCGGCTCTGTTCGTCAGACCCGAACAAAGCTCTCACATTTTCCGTACATCCCCGCTTTACGATCAAAGTACAGGCAGTCCATAACCAGGTGCCTGACCTATTAGAGAGGGGAGGAAAATAACATGTGGCCATTCCGCTGACAGCAGCCATCCGTCACGAACCTGTCCAGAGCATCACTCCGAATACAGGTTCCCAGCCAGACACATGCGATATTTCAAACAAAGTCCTCACAATTTCCGCACATTCTTGCTTTACGATAAAGATGTAAGGCAATCCCAGGCCAGAAGCCTGGACAAAAGAAAGGGTGAAACAACATGAAGAACAAGAAGATTTTGCTGATGACCGCCATCGTCACCGTCCTGGTGCTGGGTCTCGCGACCGTCTCTTTTGCCGCGACTGACTGGAAAACACCGGCAGAAGTTCTCGCCGGACTGACCGGCAAGAGCGTCGAAACGGTACAGGAAGCACGTCAGGCAGGCCAAAGCTACGGCGCCCAGGCAGCCGAGTTAGACAAACTGGAAGCCTTCCGCGAGGAGCGGCTTGCCCAGATGGAAACCAGGCTCCAGGAAGCGGTCGAGGACGGCCAGCTGACTGCAGAAGAAGCAAAGCAGCGTCTGGAAACCATGCAAGAGCGCGCTGAAACCTGCGACGGCAGCGGCCTCGGCCAGGCCGAAGGCGGACTGCGGATCGGCGGCCAGGAAAACGGACGCCGCGGCGCACAAGCAGGCGAAGGCCAGGGCCAAGGCCAGGCCAAAGGTACGCGGGGTAACCGCGGCACACGTCAGATGAACGGCACTTGCCTGGCAGGCGACCAGGGCTAAAGAGCCATCCACCTGTCCATTGAAGGGGCGCATCGGTTTCGATGCGCCCCTTTTTGCAAGTATCGCATCTATTTATTGCATATTATAAGATTGGACACTTGATCATTCTTTCATGTTCGTGCTATAATCAATCAAGCGGCCGGACGGTAATTTGTTCAGGGAAGATGTAAACGAACCCGTAGAATGACCTGAAGGCCCTTTATGCGCAATCAACGGCGAATGACGCAGCGGTTGTTTTGCGTGTTTTTTTTGCCCGAACAGGTTTGCGTCGCAGATGTCGCCGCCATGCATATGCAAGTACATTGTTTATATATTTCATTTTGCTGCCGATCAGCCAACCGGGCAGCATGCGAGGGGGATGACCATGAAGCAAGTCGCCGGATTGCCGCCCAAGCAAGGGCTCTATGAGCCGGGCCAGGAACACGATGCCTGCGGCATCGGTCTGGTTGTCAACATCCGCGGCGAGCGTTCGCACGATATCATCAGCCAGGCGATCACGGTCCTGATCAATCTGTCGCACCGTGGGGGTGCCGGCAGCGAAGACAACAGCGGGGACGGCGCAGGCATTCTGCTGCAGATTCCCGACCGGATGTTTCGCACCATTTGCCCGTCAATCGGCATTCATCTGCCTGAGCCGGGCCGTTATGGCGTCGGCATGGTCTTCCTGCCCCGCGACGACGATTTCCGCAAGGCCGCTGAACAGCAGATCGAGGCCATGGTGCGCGACCAGGGCCAGATCGTGCTGGGCTGGCGAACACCGCCCATCAATGAATCCACGCTGGGCCGTTCCGCCAAAGAAAGCCGGCCGACAATCCGCCAGCTGTTTATCGGGCAGGGGCGCGGCGCACCGTCGGCTGACGATCTGGCCTTTGAACGGGCGCTTTTCCTGATCCGCAAGCGCTGCGAGCATCTGCTCGACGGCAAAGCGGAAAGCAGTCCGGACTATTATTATTTCGCCTCCCTGTCCAGCCGCACGATCGTCTACAAAGGCATGCTGACGGCCCGCCAGGTGCCCGCCTTTTACCTCGATCTGACCAGTCTGGATATGGAATCGGCCCTGGCGCTGGTGCACGCGCGCTACAGCACCAACACCTTCCCCAGTTGGGAACGGGCCCACCCTTATCGAACGTTGGCGCACAATGGGGAAATCAACACCATCCGCGGCAACGTCAACTGGATGCACGCCCGCCAGGCCCGGATCAGAACCCACCTGTTCGGTCACGAGCTTGCGCACATCCTGCCTGTCATCCGCCCCGGTGGCAGCGATTCGGCTATGTTCGACAACTGCCTGGAATTTCTCAGCCTGAGCGGGCGCTCCATGGCACATGCTGCCATGATGATGGTGCCCGAGCCCTGGGAAAAGCACGAGAGCATGCCCGATGACCTTAAAGCGTTCTATGCCTACCACAGCACCCTGATGGAGCCCTGGGACGGCCCGGCGGCGATCGTCTTCACAGACGGCATCCGGGTGGGCGCCCTGCTGGACCGCAACGGACTGAGACCGGCCCGTTATCTTGTCACCCGGGACGACTTGCTCGTGCTGTCGTCTGAAGCCGGCGTACTGGATATTCCTCCGCAGGAGGTGATTCGCCGCGACCGGCTGAAACCTGGCCGCATGCTCCTGATCGACACCGCTTCCGGCCAGCTGATCGCCGATGAAACCTTCAAGGCCCAGCTCGCCCGGGAGCGGCCCTATCAGCAATGGCTGAACGATCAGCTCGTGCAGCTGCCGCCGCCGTGCCCCAAACCGGCTGAGCCCGGGATTCTGGATGAAAAAATCCTGGAACGGCAGCTGAAACGGTTCGGCTACACCGACGAAGACCTCCAGGTCGTGATCGGCGCCATGGCCGGGACCGGCGTCGAACCGGTCGGCTCCATGGGTACAGATACGCCGCTGGCTGTTCTCTCCGAGCAGCCGCAGCTCCTGTACAACTATTTCAAGCAGCTCTTTGCCCAGGTCACCAATCCGCCGATCGACGCGCTCCGCGAGCACATCGTCACCTCGAGCGCGGTCTATCTTGGCGCTGAAGGCAACCTGGTCGACGCACAGCCGGAAAACTGCCATCGTTTGCGCCTGGAAGCGCCGCTGATCGACACCGAAACCCTAAACCGGATCCGCAGCGTCGGCCAACCCGGTCTCTGCCCGGCAGAACTGTCCTTGCTCTGCCCGCTCGCAAAGGATCGCAGCCTGGGCGCCGACGACCTCGCAAAGTGCCTCGACGGGCTGTTCGCAACGGCCGAGCAGGCCGTGCAGGGCGGCGCGGGCATCCTAATCCTGTCAGACCGCGGCGCCGGACCCGACCAGGCGGCGCTGCCGGCCCTGCTGGCCTGTTCCGCCCTGCACCATCATCTGATCAGGCGCGGATTGCGCACTCAGGTCAGCCTGGTCCTCGATTCCGGCGAACCGCGCGAGGTGCATCATTTTGCCCTCCTGATCGGCTACGGCGTCTCGGCCATCCACCCCTGGCTGGCGTTGGAAGCGGTCCGCTCCCTGGTTCGCCTGCAACGGCTGCCGGGTCTCAATGAATCGGCCGCTGTCGCCAACTATCTCAAGGCGGCCGGTAAAGGCATCGTCAAGATCCTGTCCAAAATGGGCATCTCGACGATGCAAAGCTACCAGGGCGCCCAGATCTTTGAAGCCGTTGGCATCGGTTCCGACCTGATCGACCGTTATTTTTGTGATACACCTTCCCGGATCGGCGGCATCGGACTGGATTCGATCGCCCGGACCCTGCAGGCGTTCAGGCAAGCGGCTGACGATCCAAACGACGTGAATCCCGGGCTGGATTCCAGCGGCCAGTACCGCTGGCGCAGCCAGGGTGAAGAGCACCTGTTCAATCCGTTGTCCGTCCATTTCCTGCAGCAGGCTGTGCGCAGCGGCGATTACGACCAGTACAAAGCCTACGCGCGCCTGATGAACGACATCTCGCGCCGCCACATGACCCTGCGCGGCCTCTTTGACCTGATCCCGGCGGCACAGCCGCTGCCGCTGGACGCCGTCGAATCCGTCGAGGCGATTGTGCGGCGCTTCAAGACCGGCGCGATGTCCTATGGCTCGATCAGCCAGGAAGCGCATGAAGCCCTGGCTGTCGCCATGAACCGCCTGGGCGGCAAAAGCAACACCGGCGAGGGCGGCGAAGATCCGCAGCGCTTTGAGCCGCTGGAAAACGGTGATTCCCGCTGCAGCGCGATCAAGCAGGTCGCGTCCGGCCGCTTTGGCGTGACCAGCGACTACCTGGTGCACGCCCAGGAACTGCAGATCAAGATGGCGCAAGGCGCCAAGCCCGGCGAAGGCGGTCAGCTGCCCGGGCGCAAGGTGTACCCCTGGATTGCCAAAACGCGCCACGCCACCCCGGGGGTCGGCTTGATTTCGCCACCGCCGCACCACGACATCTATTCGATCGAAGACCTGGCCGAGTTGATCCACGACCTCAAAAACGCCAATGAATCCGCGCGCGTCAGCGTCAAGCTGGTCTCTGAAGCCGGTGTCGGCACGATTGCGGCCGGCGTGGCCAAGGGGCGGGCGGATGTCGTCCTGATCAGCGGCTATGACGGCGGAACCGGCGCCTCCCCCCTGTCCAGCATCCGCCACGCCGGTCTGCCCTGGGAACTGGGCCTGGCCGAAACCCACCAAACCTTGCTGCTCAACGATTTGCGCAGCCGGATCACCGTCGAAACCGACGGCAAGCTGCTGACCGGCCGGGATGTGGCCGTGGCCGCCCTGCTGGGCGCGGAAGAATTCGGTTTTGCCACCGGCCCCCTGATCGCCCTGGGCTGTGTCATGATGCGCGTCTGCAACCTGGATACCTGCCCGGTTGGCGTCGCCACGCAAAATCCGGACTTGCGCTGCCGCTTCACGGGCAAGCCAGAGCATGTCGAAAACTTCATGCGTTTCATCGCCATGGACTTGCGCGAGATCATGGCCGAACTGGGTTTCCGGACGGTCAATGAGATGGTGGGCCGGGTTGACAAGCTCGACAGCCAGGCGGCGGCGCGGGTCTGGCCGGCCAGTGGTCTGGACCTGGCCAGGCTCACCTATGAACCGCAGACAGGCGAACGGGTCGGCCGCACCTGCCAGTTCCGCCAGGACCACGGTCTGAGCCAGTCGCTTGATCAGCAGATCCTGCTGCCGATCTGCCAGTCCGCCCTCAAACGCGGCTTGCCGGTCCAGGCGACACTGCCAATCCGCAACGTCAACCGGGTGACCGGAACCAGCCTGGGCAGCGCGATCACGCGCCGCTACGGACCGGACGGCTTGCCCGAAGACACCATCCAGCTGACCTTTGTCGGCTCGGCCGGCCAGAGTTTTGCGGCTTTCATCCCGCGCGGGCTGACCATGGTCATCGAGGGCGAAGCCAATGACTACATCGGCAAGGGCTTGTCCGGCGGCAAGATTGTCGTTCGGCCGGATCATCGGGCGACTTTCCGTTCCGAAGAGAACGTGATCGTCGGCAACGTCGCATTCTATGGCGCCACAGCCGGCGAAGCCTACATCGCCGGCGCGGCCGGTGAGCGCTTCTGCGTACGCAACAGCGGCCTGGCCGCGGTGGTCGAATCGCTCGGCGATCACGGTTGTGAATACATGACCGGCGGCCGCGTGGTCGTCCTGGGCAGGACGGGACGCAATTTCGCGGCCGGCATGTCCGGCGGCATCGCCTATGTCCTGGACACGGAAAACACCTTCATCCGCCGCTGCAACCAGGAAACCGTTTTCTGTGAAAAGCTGTCTGATCCAGACGAAATCGAGCAGGTCCACGACATGGTCGCCCGGCACTGCCGCTGGACCCAGAGCGCCTACGCTGCCGGGATCCTGGCACACTGGCACGACTGGCTGCCCTATTTCTACCGTGTCATGCCCCGGGATTACCAACGCATGCTGGATACAGCCAAAACCATGCGGCAAAAGGGGCTGGATTCTGAACAGGCCCTGATGGCCGCCTTCGCGGCCAACACCCGGGATCTGGCCAGGGTCAGCGGCAACTGAAGGAGGAGATGGAGCATGGGCGATCCCAACGGATTTTTAACCGTCAAACGAATGGTGGCACCGGACCGGACACCTTTGGATCGGATCGGGGACTGGCAGGATTTTCACACCGCGCTGCCGTGCGGCGAGCAGGAGCGCCAGGGCTCGCGCTGCATGAACTGCGGCATCCCCTTTTGCCAGGCGGGTGTCCTGGTTAAGGGCGCCGCGTCGGGCTGCCCCCTGCACAACCTGATGCCGGAATGGAACGACCTGATCTGGCGCGGGCAGTGGCAGGCAGCCTGGCTGCGCCTGATGAAAACGAACAATTTTCCGGAATTCACCGGGCGCGTCTGCCCGGCGCCGTGCGAGGGTGCCTGCACCGCCGGCCTGAATGATTTCCCGGTCGCCATTAAGGCCAACGAATGCGCCATCATCGACCGCGCCTGGGCCGAAGGCTGGATGCAGTCGCAGCCGCCGGCCCGTCGAACCGGCAAAAAAGTGGCGATTATCGGTTCAGGCCCAGCCGGACTGGCCTGTGCCGATCAGCTTAACAAGGCCGGCCACCAGGTCATTGTCTTTGAACGCGCCGACCGGCCCGGCGGCCTGCTGACCTATGGCATTCCCAATATGAAGCTGGACAAGGCTATTGTTGCCCGACGCATCAGCCAGCTGGCCTCCGAGGGCATCGTGTTCAGGACAGGCTGTGATGTCGGACGCGACATCCCGGCGCAGCAGGTCCGAAAGACCCATGACGCCGTTGTCCTTTGCGGCGGCGCCACCAGACCGCGCGACCTGGCAGTTCCCGGCCGCGGTCTTAACGGGATCCATTTTGCCGTCGATTATCTAACGGCCAGCACGCGCTGGCTGCTCGACGGGCACCAGGCAGGACGGCCGGCTATCGATGCCCGCGGCCTGGATGTCGTGGTCATCGGCGGCGGAGATACCGGTACAGATTGTGTCGCGACAGCGATCCGCCAGGGCTGCCGCAGCGTGCGCCAGCTTGAGATCATGCCGAAAGCGCCTGAAACGCGCAGCGCGCAAAATCCCTGGCCGCAGTGGCCGGCCATCCGGCGCACCGACTACGGGCAGGAAGAGGCGATCGGGATCAGCGGCGCCGATCCGCGCAGCTACCTGACGACCGCCCTGGCCTGCCTGAATGACGGCCGGGGCCGGGTTGGCAGCCTGGAGACGGCGCGGGTCAGCTGGGTATCGGGCAGCCAGGGGCGGTTGACACCCGTTCCCGTTTCGGGCAGTGAACAGACAGTGCCTGCCCAGCTGGTTCTGCTGGCTATGGGGTTCCTCGGGCCGGAACAAACGACGCTTGACGAACTGCAGCTGGCGCGCGACGCCCGGTCTCAGGTTCAAACCGGCGAGGGCACCTACCAGACCAGCCTGGAGGGCGTATTTGCGGCCGGCGACATGCGGCGCGGCCAGAGTCTGGTCGTCTGGGCGATCCAGGAAGGGCGGGCAGCGGCTCGCGCCTGCGACATCTGGCTGTCCGGCGCCAGCCTGCTGCCCGGTTGATCAGAATCAGAGTGTCTTGAACTGCGGCAGCCAGGCCTTGTTTTTCTGCAGCATCTCATCGACCATCTGCTTGGTCTCGGCCAGGCTGAGCACGGCAGAAGTCAGCGGGTCGAAACAGATCGCGTGGAAGACCTTGCGCGGGTCGCCCTCGATCGCCGCCTCGACCGCGAGGTCCTCGCAGCGGGCGCTGATGTTGTTGAGGATTGCCAGGTGATCCGGCAGCTTACCGACATGAATCGGGCTCAAACCGCGTTTGGACGCCATAACCGGAACTTCGACACAACAGCCCTGGGGCAGGTTGTCGATCAGGCCATGGTTGGGCACGTTGCCATTGAACTCGTACAGCGTCCCGTCGCCGATGATGGCGTTGAAGATATAGGCGGCGTACTCGTGGCCGCGTTCCAGATCGATCGAATCTTCAGAGAGCCATTTTTCGATGTCGGCCTGCCAGCTGTCCTCGCGCTTGAGATACTCGTTGAGGATGTAGCCGTACAAACCGGGATTCCAGCCTGTGCCGTGGATGCAATACTTTTCGATCAGGTCAGGACGCTTGCGGAACCAGGCGTTGTACTCGGAATTGTGGCCGCTGGATTCCGTCACATAATAGTCCAGGTGCAGGAACATTTCGTTGCGGACGATCTCGGTCTGGTAGATTTCCGGTTTTTCCATCGCGGCCCGGATCAGCGGGTAGGCATCCTGGTCTTTCCAGCGGTAGTCGAGGTACCAGGCCTGGTGGTTGATGCCGGCGCACAAGTAGGTGACCTCCTCCATCGGGGCGCCGATCCACTTGGCCAGCATCTCGGCGGTACCCTGGACGGAATGACACAGGCCGGTCACGCGCACGGACGTCTCGTCCTGCATCGCTTTGCACAACATGGCCATCGGGTTGGTGTAATTGAGGAAAATCGCCCGCGGGCAGTATTTTTCGATATCGCGGCAGATGTCCAGCATGATGGGAATGGTGCGCAGGGCCCGGAAGATACCGGCAGGGCCGCGGGTGTCGCCGACATTGATGTCGACGCCGTAGCGCTTGGGGATCTCGATATCGTGGCGCCAGATCTCGACGCCCCCGGCCAGGATCGTGCAGACAACGCCGTCGGCGCCGTCCAGGGCTTCAGCGCGGTTTTCCGTGGCGATGACCTTGGCCGGATACGATCCAGCGGCAACAATCTTGTCGACAGCCTGCTTGATGACGTGAAGACGCGTCGGATCGATGTCCATCAGGGCGATCGTTGCATCGGCAAAGGCGGGAAACGAGAGGATGTCCCGTACCAGCTTGCGTGTGAAACCAAAGCTGCCGGCACCGATAAAAGCAATTTTCGTCATGTTCCATACCTCTTTTCATCGTGATCCGCTGGCCCTGTCCTCCAGGAAGAACCAGCGGCATTCTCTTTCCATTGTAACGGAGCCAGACAGCCAGGCAATAGCCCTGTGCGGGCCAGATATGGTATGATGCTGGATATGAGCATCTATCTGCGAGGCGCCCATGCTTAAGGATCAGACAGCCATCCGGGCTCAGACCGAGCCGATCGAAGTGGTGCATGCCGGTTTGGAACCGTGCGCTCCGGGACATGCCTTTGGCCCGGCGGTGCGCGACTACTTCCTTTTCCACTACATCCTGTCGGGCTGCGGCATCTTCCAGGCTGCCGGCCAGACGGTCCGGCTCGGCGCCGGGCAGGGTTTCATGATTTTCCCCGACCAGGTCACCTACTACGAAGCCAGTCAGACAGACCCCTGGCACTACACCTGGCTTGCCTTCCGGGGCAGCCAGGCGGCCGGACTGGTCGCTCGGACGGGCCTTACTGTCCGCTGCCCGGTCCTGGACGCAGACCGGGCGGAGGACAGCGGCCTGACAAGCCAAGACTGCTTTCGCCAGGTTATGGCGGCCCTGCGGCTGAGCCGGGGGCGGGAGCAGCGGCTGACGGGGCTGGTCTACCTGTTTCTGTCGCACCTGATCGCCGTCAACCCCGAGCCGCCGGAAGACGCCGGGCAAACGCCCCGCCAGTCCTGGTATGTCCGGCAGGCGCGCGACTACATGGAAATGAACTATGCGCGCAAAATCAGCATCTCCAGCCTGGCAGGCCGCATCGGGCTGGACCGCAGCTATTTCGGCCAGCTGTTTCACGCTACAACCGGCCTGGCGCCCCAGCAATACTTGCTGCAGCTGCGCATGGCCAAGGCCTGCCAGCTGATGTCCCGCAGCTTTTTGCCGATCGGGACCATCGCCCACTCGGTCGGCTATGACGATCCGCTGTTGTTTTCACGCATGTTCCGCCGCGTCGTCGGCCAATCGCCGACCGCCTATCGCCGGCAGCAGAAACAGGCTGCCGCACAGCCGCCAGAACGCGGCCCGGCCGACCCGGAAACGGCTGGCCGGCCGCAGCATGTCAAGGGAGGAATCTGAGATGCTTCGATCTGTTATCCGAATGGCCATCGTCGGCGCCGGCACCTGGGGCGAGAACCACGCCCATATCTACCAGGCGCACCCGATGGCGGAACCGGTCGCCATCTGCGATCAGGATGTGGCCAAGGCCCAGGCGTTGGCCGGTCGGCTCGGCATCGCCGAAGTTTACCAGGATTACCGGGAAATGCTGCAGCGGTGCAGCTGTGACGCGGTCGCCATCGTCACGCCCGATTTCGCCCATGCGGAAATCGCGGTCGCCGCGGCCCGTGCCGGCAAGCATGTGCTGATCGAAAAGCCGTTGGCGACGACGCGCGAAGATGTGCTCACCCTCACGGATGAACTGGCGAAAAGCGGCGTGCGGGCGATGGTTGACCTGCACAACCGCTGGAGCCCGCCCTTCAACCAGGCCTGGCAGGCCGTTCAGGACGGGGAACTGGGTACGCTTTACAGCGCCTATTTCCGGCTCAACGACATCAAGTGGGTGGCCACCGACCTGCTCCCTTGGGCCGCCCGTTCGTCGATCCTCTGGTTTCTGGGCAGCCACAGCCTGGATACGCTGCGTTGGCTGTTCGGCAGCGACGTGAAGCGGGTATACGCCGTCAGACGCTCAGGGCTGCTTAAAGAGGCCGGCGTCGACACGGTCGACCTCTACCAGAGCACGCTGGAATTTGCCAATGGCGGCATCGCCCAGATGGAAAACGGCTGGATCACGCCCAACGGCAACCCCAATGTCAACGACATGAAATGCACCCTGCTCGGAACGCGCGGCATGATCAGCATCGACACGACCCACCACAACCTGATCCAGCAGGTGAGCGAGGACCGGCTGCGTGTTCCCGACGTGCTCGTGCAGAACCATGTCTTCGGCGAGCCGAAAGGGTTTGCCTTTGAGAGCATCCGCGGCTTCATCGACCGCCTGGTCGACGGCAAGCCATTCCCGGTCAGCATCGAGGACGCCGCCCGGACCAGCCTGGCCTTGCTGGCGATCATGGAATCGGCCCGGACCCGGCAGCCGGTCGACGTCCAGTACTAGAATCAGGTCATCGAGCGGGGGCCGGGGGCCTTGACGACGAACAGTTCCGTGACCGCTTCGCCGGTGTTCTGCACATCCATGCGCGTCTGGTACGGGATCGTGACGATGTTGCCCGCGGTATAGGTATGGGCTTCCTGGTCGTCCAGGACCAGCGTGATCTGGCCCCGGGCAACGACCATGTAGACTGGCGCGTTGGCGTTGTGGACCGGCAGACCGGTTCCCTGGGGCAGGATCATGTGGTTGATGCCGACGGCCATCTCGTCGATCACGCGTTCGATCACCTTTTCGTCACCCTGGCTAAAAGGAATTGCTATTTCGATCATCATTTTTCCTCCGTTTGCCGCACATGCGGCCAGTGATGGGTATCGCGCTGGATGCAGCTTCAGCATAACAGACAACGGTCGCCAGGGCGGTTGCCCTGGCAACGGAAGAGCCCAAGCGTCAGCCCTCCAGCTGAACGGGGACGCTGAGCCAGGGCGGCGCGCCCAGGGCGGTACTGCGCGCGACCGGCTGGGCGCAGCCAACCAGCAATGTGGCCCGGCCGGGCAGGAAGACGTCGTCGCCGTTATCCTGGAACACCCGGAAACGGTCCGGCTTGATGATCAGGCGAACGGCCGCCGACTCGCCCGGCCGCACCATCACCTTGCTGAACGCGACCAGCTGCAAAACCGGTGTCGTCAGCGGGCAGCCGTCATGCTGCAGATACACCTGGATGGTTTCCGTAGCCGGGCAGTTTCCCTGGTTGGTGATGGTAACCTGAAGCTCTGCTGTTGCGTCCGCCGCAACACGCAACGACGTTGGCTGGACCGCTGTCAGATTGAAGCGCCCGTAGGTCAGACCAAAACCAAACGGATAGAGCGGTTCACGTGTCATGTAGCGATACGTTCGTCCGGCCATGGCATAGTCGCTGAAGTCCGGCAGATCGGCACTGGAGCGGTAAAACGTGACGGGCAGCTTGCCGGACGGGCTGCAGCGGCCAAACAGCAGGTCTGCCACCGCTGTCCCGCCGCTCTGCCCGGGATACCAGACCTGCAAGATGGCCGCCGCCCGCTGTTCCAGTGCCGAAAAGCTGACCGCGCTGCCGCTCGTATTGACAACCACGATCGGTTTGCCAACGGCTGCCAGGGCGTCGAACAAGGCCAGCTGAGCCACAGGCAGTTCGATGTCGCGGCGGTCGCCGCCCAGATCGGAATTGTAGGCGTCGCCTTCTTCGCCTTCAATGTCCGGCCTCAGTCCTGTGCAGAGAATGACGACATCGCTTTTTTGGGCCGCCAGGATCGCTTCGCAGAGCGGCTGCTCCGCATAATCGTGCGTGATCGGGCGCAGCAATTCACTGCCGCGCGCCTTGAAAAGACGCACACCAGGCGGGACGGCGTCGCTGATGCCCTCATAGATCGTCGTATAGCGGGAAGGCAGCCCGTGATAATTGCCCAGCAGCACCGAACGGTCATCAGCGTTCGGCCCGATCACCGCCAGGGTGCGAACGTGGCTGGCGAGGGGCAAGGCACCGTCGTTTTTGAGTAAAACAACCGATTCGCGGGCCATCTGCAAGGCCAGTTCGCGGTGGGCAGGGCTGTCGATGACCGTGTCGTCGATCGCGTCATAGGGGCTGGCGGTCTGTTCTCCGAGCGCAATACGAGCGGCAAACAGCCGCTCCACGGACCGGGTGATCTCCTCTTCGCCGATCAGGCCGCGCAGGACGGCCGCTTTCAGGCTGGCATAGGCCGAACCGCAGTTCAGGTCACAGCCGCTGCGGACCGCAAGAGATGCCGATTCCGCCTCATCTTCGGTCAGGTGATGATGGCGGTTGATGTCGCAGATGGCGCCGCAATCGGAGACAACATAGCCGTCGAAGCCGAAACGCTTGCGCAGGATCTGCTGCAGCAACGTCGGGGACGCGCAGCAGGCTTCCCCGTTGACCCGGTTGTAGGCGCCCATCACGGCCGCCGGTTCGGCGTCCTCGATGCAGATGCGAAACGCGGCCAGGTAGGTCTCGAACAAGTCTTTGGCAGACACCCGGGCGTCAAAACCATGCCGCTTCGCTTCGGGACCGCTGTGGACCGCGTAGTGTTTCAAGGTCGCATCCACTTTGCGGAAGCGCGGGTCGTCGCCCTGCAGGCCGCGGACAAAAGCAACCGCCATGCACGCCGTCAGCCAGGGGTCTTCGCCGTATGTTTCCTGGGCCCGCCCCCAGCGCGGATCGCGCACGATGTTGATGTTGGGCGACCAGCAGGTCAGCCCCTGGTAGATGCCGGTCCGGCCGAACGAGCGGTAGCCGTTGTACTTGGCGCGCACCTCATCGGAAATGGCCGACGCGACATGCTGCATCAGGTCCGCATTGAAGCTGGCCGCCATGCCGATCGCCTGGGGAAACACCGTGGCGGTGCCTGAACGGGCCACGCCGTGCAGGCATTCGTTCCACCAGTTGTAGGCGGGAATGCCCAGACGTTCGATCGCCGGCGCCTGGTAGACCAGTTGGGCCATTTTCTCAGCCAGGGTCATGCTTGATGTCAGCTTGCGGCTCAGTTCCCGGTATTGCGCTTTAGCTTCAATCGTGATCATGTGGCGGCCTCCCCAGCACGTTTCCTTCAGTATAGCATGACCAAGCGTCGCAGCAACATTTGCAAGGAGCATGGCAAGAAAGCAGGTGGCGATGTTCGTGCTGACCCGTTATAATGAAGACAAATAGG
>JAAYJD010000248.1 GCA_012523135.1 Clostridiaceae bacterium | reverse complement strand
GGGATCGGCACGGGGTACCTCTTTGAAAGGCGTAAAGCCGAGAGTCAGGCCGTCGCTGTCCTGTTCGAAGAAGCCCGGTACACCGTCGTTCATGCTGATCAGGAACTTGCGCCCGCCGGGATCGAGGACACCGATCTCCAGCGGTCGGCCGCCGAGACCTCGCACGGACGGGATCGCCAGCACCTTTTCTGGCTGGCCGAACGCACCGCCGCCCAGGTTGGCGCTGTAGTAAAGGCCCTCCGGCTTTTCGGTCAGGATGCCGGGGACCCCTTCGTTTTCATAATCGCAGAGCAGATAGCCGCCAACCAGGCTTGTCTCGTCAAGCTGGATGACACCGCTCCGGCTCGGGGTGTCTTCGGGATTGGCATATGCCAGGGTTAAACCGGGCAGGCTCCGGCGCTCGAGACGTCCGTCTGGATGCCGCCGCCAGGATGATTCGGTTATGGCGGTCAGATAGTCTGCTTCGCAGGGCGTTGCCGGATGACAGCAGCCAAAAGTCCGGTAGGTCAGATCCATGGACTTGACCGGAACCGGTATGACGGGACCGTCGCCGGACAGGGCTTTGAATCGGTTGAAGAATACGATCCGTTTGACGATCCGCTCGGTTCGGAGTTCAAAACCTGGCCGGAAGGTCGTAAAGGAATCCGCACGCAACGGCCAGCCGGACGGGTTGCTCTGGCCGGGATCCGCATCGTCCTGGTCGCCGTAGTCCAGGACAATGTCGAAAAAGTAGCGCTCGTCGTCGGCAAGATCAGGTGTGTAGCGATGCGTCTCGTCCAGGTCGTAAGGCACCGCGTTTCCGTACTGGATCTGTTTCAGGTAACGGTTGGCCTGACCCGGCCAGTCCGGCTGCTCTTTTTTATAGCGAAAACGCATCGTGTTGCCGAGGTTGTCGACGCTCAGCTGCGGCAACCATTTCCAGATCCGTCGACTGTCCTTCGGATCGGCGATGCGCCCTTCTTCGGTCAAACCGTAGAACGTGACCGTGTTGGTTCCGGACGTCACTTTCCAGCTTGTTTGTATTCCCGATTGCACGCGCTCGATCTTGAAAAAATCTTTTTCGACCCGGGGCCGGTAGCGCCGGACGGTCAGGCCCTGGCTGCTCGTTGTGTCCTCGACCCATTGGCCGTCCGCGTCTTTTTTCTGGCATGGGACCAGATCGTCCTGACCGGTCAGGACGAAGGTGTCTGATTCGTCCGCGTCACGGTACTCCGGGATCCGCTGGTCGGTTTTTCGAAAAATGGCGGGCAGGCCAAGATCCCAGCCCATGCCCAGGATGCCGTTCCCGTTAGCGGAGCTGTAATGCAGCGCGATCGGCGGATTGAACGCGTGGCGGTTTTCCAAAAGTGGCAGTTTGACCGTCATGTTGAGCATGCCGGTCGCCTGGCTGACCGACAGGTTCTCCTCCAGCCCCGTCAGCGCCCCGCCGCCTTGCGGAAGCTGCAGCTTGCTGCCCATGACGAGCAGCTGCTGTTCCTGGTCCTGGCGATTCGATTCCTGCAACACGCCGCTCCCCCCGTTTCGGCCGCAAACATGCCTTCGGGTGAATCAATGGAAACAGGCGGAAAATACGCAGGCAAAGCTTGTTATGGGGATCGGTCAAAAAACGGATATCTGCCATGCAACCCAATAATACAAGGGCCGGCCCTAACGGCCGGTTCGGCCGGTTACGCTACGAGCTCCTGTCTGGTCAAGCGTCCAGATAAAACCAGACCATCATCGCTTCCGAGTCTTCCCAGGGTGCAAAAACAAAATGAACGGCAAGTTTTTATTGCCATATTTTCATTTTAGGCTCGTTCACAACGGCTGTCAAGACACGCATCTTGTCAAATTCGTCTGGCACCTGGCACTGCCTCT
>JAAYJD010000247.1 GCA_012523135.1 Clostridiaceae bacterium | reverse complement strand
GTCTACCCGCCCGGCACATCGCCGGAGACGGCGGTTAAGGCGCTGCGTGAAATCCTGCACATGGAGGCCGATGGCGATGCTTACCCCCATGATCCTGATTGATTTTGGCTCCACCTGGACCAAGGTCTGTGCCGTCGACCGGCAGTCGCCGACGCTGCTCGGTACGGCGGCCGCGCCGACCACCGCCGCCAGCGACGTCATGGAGGGGCTGCGGGCGGCGCTGGCCCTGCTGCCGCCCGAACTGGCGGATGCGCCCCGGCGGGCCTGTTCCAGCGCCGCCGGAGGACTCAAAATGGTCGCCATCGGGCTGGTCCCCGAACTGACCGCCGCCGCGGCCCGCATGGCCGCCCTGGGCGCCGGAGCCAAGCTGATCAAGACCTACAGCTACCAGCTGACCCCCGCGGACATCGGCGATATCGACGCGATCCGGCCGGACATCGTCCTGCTGACCGGCGGGACGGACGGCGGCAACACGGCCTGCATCGAGCACAACGCACGCAGCCTGGCGTCCTGCCAGGCGCGTTTCCCGATCCTGGTTGCCGGCAACCGGAACGCCCGGGAATCCTGCCTGCAGCTTCTCGCCGGCCGCGAAGCCTATGTCTGCCCCAACGTCATGCCGCGCCTCGACCGGCTCGAGACCGCTCCGGCAAAGGAGAAGATCCGCAGCTTGTTCCTGGAGCGGATCATCCGGGCCAAGGGCCTGTCCCAGGCATCCGGCCTGCTGGACAGCATCCTGATGCCGACACCGGCCGCCGTTTTAACATCCCTGACCCTGCTGGCCGGCGGAACGAGCGGCCAGGCCGGGCTGGGCGATTTAGTCGCCCTCGATCTGGGCGGCGCAACCTGCGATGTCTATTCGATCGCCTCCGGACAGCCGCGCGGCAGCCAGGTGATGCTCAAGGGCCTTCCCGAACCCTACGCCAAGCGAACCGTGGAAGGCGACCTCGGCGTCCGCCACAACATCGACGGCATCATCGAGACCGCCGGCCTGGACGCGATCACGAGCCTTTCCGGCCTGGACGTCGCTCAAGTCACATGGCTGACGGCGCAGCTGTCCCGCGCCCCCGGCAGCCTGACTGACAGCAAGGACGCGGCGCGCTTCGAATTCGCCCTGGCCGCCAGCGCCATCGAGCACGCCACGCTGCGCCATGCCGGGCGATTGGAAACGGTGTACACCCCGCAAGGACCGGTCATGCTGCAGACCGGCAAGGACCTGACCGGCGTAAAGACCCTGATCCTGAGCGGCGGACCCCTCATCCACGCCGCCGACCCCCTCGCCCTGGCCCTTTTCGCGCTCTGCTCGCCGAAATGTCCGCTCATCCTGAAACCCCGAGACGTCCGGGTCCTGCTCGATCGGTCTGCCATCCTGCCCGCCATGGGCCTGTTGGCCGGGACCGACCCCGACGCGGCGCTGACCTTGCTGAAAAAGGAGTTGATGTTCGTTGGAACTGTCCAACAGGAAGCTGGACCTTGACCGCTTCCACCAGGTCCGGACCGATGTGCTCCAGCAGTGGCCGACCGGCCGGGAAGTGCGCCTGGAAGAGGCATTTTCCTGCCAGCAGTCCCTGCCGCAAACCAAACGTTTCGCCGACCGGCTGACCCAGGCGCTCAAGACCGGCCGAACCCTGGTCCAGCCGCGGGCCGGCGTCGCCCTGGTCGCCGACCAGATCAAGCTGCTGCTCTACTTGCAAAACGAGGGCGAAGCCGACTTGCTGCCGCTGACGATCGACAGCTACACGCGCCAGAACCACTACCAGCGCGCCGAAGACGGCATCGCGGAGTCGCTTCGCTCCGGCAAGTCGATGCTGAACGGGTTCCCGGCGGTCAACCACGGCGTGTCGGGCTGCCGTCAGCTGGTCGATGCGCTGGATACGCCGATCCAGGTGCGCCACGGCACGCCCGACGCCCGGCTGCTGGCCGAAATCTGCTATGCGGGCGGCCTGACCAGTTTCGAGGGCGGCGGCATCTCCTACAACATCCCCTACGCCAAGAACGCCGACCTGGCCCGCACGATCCAGGACTGGCAGTACGTGGACCGCTTGACCGGCCTCTACGAAGAAGCGGGTTTTACGATCAACCGCGAGCCGTTCGGCCCGCTGACCGGCACCCTGGTCCCGCCCTGCATCTCGCACGCCGTCGCCATCATCGAAAGCCTGCTGGCTGCCGAGCAGGGGGTGAGAAACATCACCGTCGGCTACGGCCAGTGCGGCCACCTGCTCCAGGACGTCGCCGCGATCCAGTCCCTGCGCGTCCTGTGCGAGGAGTACCTGGCCCGGGCTGGCTTCGGCGACGCCGTCGTCACGACCGTTTTGCACCAGTGGATGGGCGGCTTCCCGCAGGACGAGGCCAAGGCCTTCGCCGTCATCGCCTGGGGCAGCGCCGTTGCCGTGCTCGCCCAGGCGACCAAGGTGATCGTCAAAACGCCGCACGAGGCGCTCGGCGTCCCGACCATGGAAGCCAACGCCCAGGGGCTGCGCTGCACGCGCCAGATGATCGCGATGCTC
>JAAYJD010000246.1 GCA_012523135.1 Clostridiaceae bacterium | reverse complement strand
CAGGACGACCTGTGGTACGGCAAAACGAACGACGACCGCACGGTCATGCCGGAACTGGCCCAGGAGCGTTACGGCGACGAGGCCGCCTGGACCATGACCCGTTTCTTCAGCCGGGCGATTGACGAAAATGCCTTGAAAATCCTGCCGGCCCAGGAAAAAGACCTGCTTTTGCTGCTGGACACTGTCTCCCAGCTGCACGGCGAAGCCTATCAATGGAACGCCGTCCTGGACAGCGCCAGCCTGATCCGCGATCTGGGCGCCCAACCTGTGCGGACCTACATCCGGGCAGCCCTGGAATACCTGGATCTGGAATACCTGTACGGACAGGCCCAGGTGCCCCAGACGGAGCAGCTGCTGGAAGCCGATCTTGCCGAAACCGAAGAAGAGCCAATCAGCGAGAGCCCGGACGACGAAACCTGATTTGCGCTCAGAGCTCTTTTAGCCGTCCCAGCCATTTCTGCAGGCGGGGGCGGTTAAAGCGCTGGGCGACAATGCAAGGCAGGTTGACGGCCAGAGCATAGACGATCATGAAAACGCCGGCTGCCGGCGGATTCCAGAGGAAAAACAACAGGGCAAACGGCATGGCCAGCCAGTGTGTCCACTCAGCCCGGCGCGATTCCCGGATAAACGCCGCCAGGTAGGCCGGATCGGCCGCCTGGAGGTGTTTTTTCGCGAACCCCTTTTTAAACAGTGCCCCGCCGGCAGGCAAAAGGCCTTTCCAGCGGCGGACCGCCAGCTTTTTTTGCCAGAACAGCCCGCCCTGTTCCCAGCCGCGGGTCCTGTAAAGCCAGCTGTCTTTTTCGAACTGGCGGTCCGGCCGGTGCAGGGCGATGACGGACACAGCGATGTGGATCACGAACCAGGCGACAAAGTCGAGCAGGATGGTCCAGATGACCGGCAGATCGATGACGCGCATGGGCCCTCCCCCGGTTACACCTTAATCCGGCGTCCCTTCCAGGTCACGACATGCAACACCCGGGTCAGGAGAACCGACCAGAGGAAGACCAGCGTGAAGAAGGTCAGAAAAACCGGGTAGAACAGCAGCGGCCAGCGCCAGAAGCGGCCGCAAAGCCGGGCCATGCGGATGAACAGCAGCATATAGAGCAGGCAGGCAATGCCCGCTGCCGCCAGTACGAGCGGCGGACCGCCGAAGGCCTTGATCACGGCGGTCAGACTGGAGAAGCCGGCGCAGATCCACAGGATGATCAGGGTAAAAACCAGCGGATGCGTGGCGGCCGCGCCGGTGCTCATATTCTTGCTCCAGCCTTCCCAGAGCGAACGCAGGCCTTCCGGGTACATGCGAAATGTCAGCACGCCCCGGCCGCCCAGGCTGTGGGCCGGCAGACCGGCTTTCTGCAGCGACTGGCCCAGGGCCAGGTCGTCCATCACCTGGTCGCGGATCGCTCTATGGCCGCCGACCTGGAAGTAGTCCGCCCGGTTGCACAGCAGGCAGGGCCCGAACAGGCCGGCTCCGCGCAGCCGGGTTCCCCAGAGCGTGAAGACCCCGATGCCGGCCATGACGATGATGTTGAAGACCACGGACAGGTTCTCGTAGGCGTGTTCGAGGGTGTGCCAGGGCTGCAGGGACAAGCCGCCGCGCCCGCCCAGGTTGTGGTAGGTCGCCAGGATGCGGCGCAGGCTGTCCGATTCGGACAGGCGGGTATCGGCGTCGAGAAAAAGCAGCCAGTCGCCCGTCGCCGCCCGGGCGCCGCTCCAGCAGGCGCGCGACTTGCCGACCCAGTCAGACAGCGTCGCGTCGGCATCCAGCACGCGAAAGCCGGCCTGCTGCGCGATCGAACGCGTCGCGTCCGTGGAACCGTCGTCGACGACGAACAGCTCATGCGGCTGAATATCCTGGACCTTGAGCGATGCCAGCAGCACCGGCAGGCGCCCGGCCTCATTATATGCGGGGATGATGACCGTCACATGCCGGGCCAGCTCCAGGCTGTCGTGATCCGGCAAGCCTGGCACCCGGCGGGCCAGCGGAACCCGCCAGAACACGATCAGGCCGGCGAGCAGACCGAGCAAGATGACCACGAACGATACAACCATGCCGGTTACCTCATAGAGAATACGACTGTTTGAAACCATCCTAACATACCGGCTGGCCGACTGCCAGAGAAGGCTGCGTGATACAATGTAAAGAAAGACATTTCAGCGTGACCGCTTGTTTCAAGGAGGTTTCCATGCAGCCATACCTGCCATCCCCGCTGGAGATTGTCCGTCTGGCTCCCGGCGACCAGTCGATCGGTTTCGATTGCCGTGCCGCGATTGACTGGGACAGCTTGCGCGCCGCGGTGCACACCCTGGACGGATCCCTGGTCCGGGCCGTACAAACAGACCAGGAACGAATATTCATATCTGGCCTGGCCAACGGCACCGATTATCTCCTTTGCCTGACCGCCCAACGGGCGGGCCGGGTGGTTGCGGAAGCGCCGCGCCGGCTGTTTCGCGCCGGCCGCTTTCCCGGCATGGTGGTCAACTACATCCACCCCGACGACCACACCTACATGCCGTCGGGGCGGTCGCCGGCCAGCCCCTCGCTGCTGCGATTGCCGTCAGGCCGCCTGCTTGCCTCGCACGACGTCTTTTGGGGCGCGTGCGACCAGAACCTGTCTTTTGTTTTCGCGTCAGACGACGAAGGCGAGACCTGGCGGTACCTGTCACATCTGCAGCCTTGCTTCTGGGGCAAGCTGTGCTAGCACCGCGGCGCAGTTTACATTCTGGCCATGAGCGCCGAATACGGCGCGCTGCTGCTGTACCGGTCGGACGACGGCTGCGCCTGGTCAAAGCCCGTCGAACTGCTGCCGGGCGGCGACCGCCTGGTGGGAGGGCCGCACAAGGCGCCGATGCCGGTCATCGTCTGCCGCGGCTATCTCTGGACGGCGATCGATCACGGATCCTGGTCACGGGGCGGTCACGCCAACGGTCTGGTCAGCGTCCCCGTCGACGCGGACCTGATGGATCCGGCCCAATGGCGCTGCACCGGCTTTCTGCCCTATGATCCGAGTTGGCCCGGTGCGAGCCGGGGTCCCAGCAACGGCTGCCTGGAAGGCAACGCCGTG
>JAAYJD010000245.1 GCA_012523135.1 Clostridiaceae bacterium | reverse complement strand
TTCTCCCCTTTGTCTCGGATAAGCCAGTTTCAAAGCTGGCCTTTGAAATCCTGTTTTGGACGGGTATCCGATCGGGTGAATTGTTGGCATTGACTTTGAACGATTTTGACTTTGATGCCAAAACATTATCTATCACAAAAAATTACGCCCGCCATGAGGGTGAAGATCTGATCATGGAACCCAAGACGCCCAAGAGTCGCCGACTGATCGCAGTGCCATCCTTTCTTTGTGCTCTGGTCCAGAAATACGCCGAACAGCTTTATGACTACGAACCAAACGAAAGGCTTTTCCCGG
Organism: Clostridiaceae bacterium; assembly: GCA_012523135.1. Classification (GTDB taxonomy): domain Bacteria; phylum Bacillota; class Clostridia; order Saccharofermentanales; family UBA5734; genus JAAYBY01. The sequence goes on along the minus strand of JAAYJD010000245.1, from coordinate 23,760 downwards.
TGACCAAATCCTATTTGCACAGCGAGATGACACGAGGGACGAAGAAATCTGGCATCAAGCGCATTCGCGTTCATGACCTGAGACATTCCCATGCCTCCATGCTGATTGAGGAAGGCTTTTCAGCCCTCCTGATCTCAGAAAGACTGGGACACGAAAGCATAGAAACAACGCTTCAGACCTATTCGCATCTTTATCCCAATAAGCAGATCGAGGTCGCCAATCGCTTGGATCAAATGAATAAACCAGATAGTCCAATTGAATAATTACAAAAGGACCTGTAGTACGCTTTTAGTACGGTCAGCAAAAAGCAAACCCTGAAACCACGTTATATCAATGGTCTCAGGGTTTTTAACTGCTATTCCCACTCGATCGTTCCGGTCGGCTTGGGTGTCAGGTCATAGCAGACCCGGTTGACGCCCTTCACTTCCTGGATAATTCGATTTGTGATCCGATCAAGAACAGCCCAGTCCGGGTGGGCGATGGTCGCAGTCATGGCATCGACCGTATGCACGGCCCGGATGATCACGGGGTATTCAAAGGAGCGTGCGTGATCACGTACACCGACCGACTTGAAATCGGGGATGGCCGTGAAATACTGCCAGATTTGATCGGTTAACCCTGCCTTGTCAAACTCCTCGCGCAGGATCGCATCTGATTCGCGAACCGCTTCCAATCGTTCGCGTGTGATCGCGCCCAGGCAGCGCACGCCCAGGCCGGGACCGGGGAACGGCTGGCGGTTGACCATCGATGCTGGCAGGCCGAGCGCCAGACCACAGGCCCGGACCTCGTCCTTGTACAGGTACTTGATCGGTTCAACCAGTTCGAAAGCCAGGTCCTCCGGAAGCCCGCCCACGTTGTGGTGGGCCTTGATCGCCCGGGCGGTCTTGGTGCCGCTTTCCACGATGTCCGGGTAGATTGTCCCCTGGGCCAGGAAGCGGATGCCTGCCAGCTTGGTTGCCTCATCTTCAAAGACACGGATAAACTCCGCGCCGATGATCTTGCGTTTCTGCTCCGGGTCGCTGATACCGGCCAGCTTGTCCAGGAAGCGGTCGACCGCGTCGATGTAGATCAGCGTCGCGCCCATTTGTTCACGAAACACCTGCACAACTTGCTCAGGCTCGTCTTTGCGCAACAGGCCGTGGTTGACATGGATGCAGGTCAAGCGGCTGCCGATCGCCTTGATCAGGAGCGCCGCGACCACCGAGCTATCAACGCCTCCGGACAAGGCCAGCAGCACGCGCTGGTCGCCGATCTGCTCGCGCAGCAGGGCGACCTGTTCCTCGATAAAGGCATCCATCGTCCAGCGTGGCTGGCATTGGCACGTCTTATAGACGAAATTCTTCAGCTTATCCGCGTCCCATGCCGCCTGATGGATCCCATCCAGATCCGGGCAGGCCAGGGCGAGCTGGGGAACCGATGCCGCGCGCAGGCCGGCGGAAGGCATAACCGGTTTCCCGTCAACGATGCGGTTAGCACCGCCATTGTAGATGATTCCCTTGACGCGCGGCCAGGCCGGGTATGCCGCGGGCTCAAGGTCGTGGGGCTGAATCTCGCTGTATACGTTCAGCCCGCGGATTTGCCGGGCCAACGTCGAATTGGTCGTTCCCCCAAGATCGATAACCAGGATCATGTCCTGCTGCATGCGCGTGTCCTCCGCTGTTTTTTTCTCATTTTATCAGGTGCGGTCCGTTTGCGCCAGATCGTCGAAAACCCGCACATAATCGACCTCGAAATAGTCCGGCAGATTCGCCTTCTTCAGCTTCTCATCCGGCTGGTTGTTCATCACGTACGCTTTTTCCAGGCCGCCCCGGTTGCCGTTCTTATGGTAGCCATGGCATTCCGTCGACACCAGGATGAACTGCTCGACCTCGGAGACCGGCGCTTCCTGGACGCCGATCACCTGGCCATCGGCATAAAAGGTGTACCCGTCATGGCTCCAGTCGACGGCATAAGTGTGCCACCCATCCGGTGTCTCGACATGAGGGAACCAGAAATGGCCGTTCCAGCGGCTGTCTTTCCCATATCCGCCCCAGCCGTTGCCGCAGCCGATCAGGTTTTCCGTATGCTGTTTGTAGTTTTCCATGATGTCGCATTCCACACCGCAAAAGCGCGGATCCGGCGCGGCCCCGATCGACGGCGATTGCAGCCAGAAAGCGGCGTGCCAGCCGTCCGACCTGGGCAGGCGGCAGCGGATCTCGTAGAAGCCGAAGCGGTGCATGAACTTGGGTTCCTGCCGTTTGCCGAACGGCCAGATGCCATCGGTATCCTTGGGCAGGTCAAAGGTGTTCGAGCCCGTCTGCAGATGCGGCGAAAAGAACTGGCCGTCCTTCTCCAGCAGGTGCAGCTGCAGGTGGCTCTGACCGTCCAGGACCACCCCTTCCGACGTAAAGGTCGGCGACGGCTTCCCCCAGTAATTCAGGCGGAAGCCCCATTTGTCTGTATCGAGCGCGCTGCCGTCAAATTCATCCTGCCAGACTAGCTGCCAGTCTTTGTGCGCCGGCACCTGGCTGGCCTCGTGTCCCGCTACCGGATATGGTTTCATCATGTCCTGATCCTCCTATACGCGTGTTTGGTCTTGGTTTTTCCATTCTATCGCCATGGCGATGTCGTTGAGCAGGACGCCGTCTGCATGCAGGTGGCGAAAAAGCTCCAGGGATTCGGGGCAGCCATCCATCGAGCCGTTCCGGTTCGCCATGATCCAGACCGGCCGGTGTTCGGCCTCGTGGACCTGGTCGGGTGTGATCTCGGTCAGCCAGTTTTCCCACAGCCGGACGATGCCGGCCCCATGAGCGGAAAACGTGCCGATCGCGTTCCAATGGCCGACGAACGCCAGGATTTGCTCCGGCGGCAGGCAGGCGCGCAGCACATCCAGCGCGGCCAGGTCGGACACGCCGCAGATGATCCCCGCCGTAGACGTTTCCAGGTGCGTTAGCAGCGCCGGCGGCGGGCTGACCTTCAGGTGCAGCAGCAGGTCAGCCGGACCGGTGAAAGCCGTCAGAAGGTCCGGCAAAGTCAGCAGGCTTCTCCCCGCCTGCTCCAGGGCGCTTCGGATTTCCGCCTCGCTTGCGTCCGCGACGCGCAAAGGCCGTCCGGTCAGCCGGAGCAGGTCCGGGTCGTGGAAGACAACCGGAACCCCGTCGCAGGTCAGGCGGATATCGCATTCGACCACATCGGCCCCCAGGTCTGCCGCGTGCTGCAGGCTGTCCAGGGAATTTTCCGGGCGCAGCAGCGAGGCGCCGCGGTGGGCAATCAGCTTCATCTTGTTTGCCTCCTCACCCATGCGCTCAGGTCTGGTGCGTGCGCATCAGGCGCACGAACAGCTTGGCCAGTTGGGGATCAAATTGCGTTCCGGCGCAAGACTCGATTTCCTGGAGCGCGTCAGCGCGCGACAAGGCTTTGCGATAGACCCGCTCCTCGGTCATCGCATCGTAGGCATCGGCGATCGCCAGGATGCGGGACAGGAGCGGAATCTCCTCGCCTTTCAGGCCCGCAGGGTAACCCTGGCCGTCCCAACGCTCATGGTGATGCAGGATATAGCGGGCAATCGGCGCCAGTTCCTGCGCGGAAGCGGCGATGCGACTGCCGACTTCCGGGTGCCGCTTCATGATCGCCCATTCGGCCGCGTTCAGTTGGCCGGGCTTGTTCAGGATGCGGTCATCGATGGCCACCTTGCCGATATCGTGCAGCATGGCGAACACTTCCAGGTCGTCCATCTCTTTCTGGGGCAACCCGAGAGCGGCCCCGAGCATACCGGACTGCCGGGCCAGGCGCACGGCATGGGCTTCTGTCTCCTGGTTACGGGCGTAGAGCGTGGCCATGATCGAAGACAGCAGGGCGCCGTGCGTGCTCTTCTGGCTGAGCAGCTTGTTCTTGAGCATGTTTTCCTCGGCCGCCTGCCGCACGGCATCGAGCGGGACCTCCCGGCTGGCGCGCGTCCCGATGCCGATGGCCAGGCTGATATCGATGCCCTGGCTCCGGCTGCTGGCGTTGTACTGCTGGCAGGCCGTCTGGATCGCCAGCGCCCTGGCCCCCGCCTCGGTTTCGTCCGCATCGGGCATCAGGAGGCTGAAGGAGTCACCGCCGGTCCGGGCCAGCAGGTCTTCTGCCTGCTTGTGCTGTTTGAGGATCTGCGCCACCTCGACAAGCAGCCGGTCGCCCTCGGCCTGGCCGAAAGCGTCGTTGACCAGCCGGACCCCGTTGATGTCGGCGACCAAAAGGGCCAGCTTCTCCGGCAGCTTAGCCTCTGGTTTCGCCAACAGGGACGTAAAGAAGCGGCGGTTGTTCAGGCCGGTCAGATCGTCGTAATCGTTCAGGTACTGGATCTGCAGCAGCTGTTTCCTGGTTTGCGAAATGTCGACGATGATGCCTTCGAGAGCCTGGACCCGGCCCTGCTCGTCATACACCCCCTGGCCCATTTCCAGAACCCACTTACGCTGCCCGCCAGCCGTCTGGATCTCGTACTCCATCCGGAACGACTGGCGCTGTTCCAGGACACGGATCCATTCCTGCCAGATACGCTCCTGGTGCTCGGGGTTGATCAGGGCGTTGAACGACAGGTCGCGATTGTCGACCAGCTGCTCCGGCGCGTAGCCGGTCAGTTCGCGGCAGCCGTCGGAGACAAAGGACATCGTCCAGTTTTTATCGAAGGCACAGCGGTAGGCCATGCCGGGCAGATGCGACAGCAGGACCGATTTGCTGCGCTCGCTTTCCTGCAAGGCCTGCTTGACCGCCACGTGCTCGCTGACATCCCGGGTCAGGATCAGCCGGCGACCGGCGGACGGTCCGTTGCCCGCCAGCGGCACGGTCTGAATCTGGATCCAGGCGGTCTGGCCGTCCGGCCTTTGTATGCGCATCAACGGGTCTCCTGTGACAAGCTCCCATTGACCGTCCTGCCGCACGTTGCTTAAAGGTCTGCCCAGGATCGCTGCAAAGGCATCGTTGGCCAGCAAACCGCCGCCTGGTTCAGCGGTGACGGCGATCCCGATCGGCGCGTGCGCGACAATTTCCCGGCAGAGCCAGTCCGGAATGGCCGTGGCTGCCTGCTGGCTGTCCGCATCGTCCCCTTCGGCCGGTGCCAGGACCTGCTGGAGAAACACCCGGACCAGTTCGGGGTCAAACGAACGACCGGCCTCCATCTCCAGCCGGAGCCGTGCCTGAGAGGGCAGCAATGCCTTGCGGTAGGGGCGGTCGGATAGCATGGCCTCATAAGCGTCCGCAACGGCCAGGATTCGCGCGTACAGCGGGATGGCATCGCCGCTCAGCCCTTCCGGATAACCCGTGCCGTCCCGGCGCTCGTGGTGGTACAGCACCGGCTCAGCCAAAACCATGTAGGCGTCGATCGAGCGCAGGATCTGGTACCCGGCTTCCGCATGGCGGCGTACGGTCTCGATCTGGGCCGGTTCCAGGGGGCCCGGATGGTTCAGCAAGTCGCGGGGCACCCCTATTTTGCCGATATCGTGCAAAAGACCGGCCGTTTCCAGTTCATGGACTTCCCGGCTGCTCAGCGCCAAAGCCTCCGCCAGCTGCCGGCAGAACGCGGCGACCAGGACGCGATGCGGGTGCTCGAACGGCGAATACGCCTCAATCTGGGCGAGAATGCTGGCCACAATCCGTTCGCGCAGGCGCTTGCCGCTTTTCAACTTGTCGCGGTACATCCCGCTGTCAGCCGCTGTCAGTACGCTGTCCAGGGAGGTTTTGGGGTTGTCCCGCACGGCGTAGCCGATCGCCAGCGATATGGGCACCCCGTTGATCGTCTCGTCAGCGGCTGCCGCGCGCAGGTTTTGGCAAAGCTGCCGGACCTCGTCTGTGCTGGTCTGGGGCACCAGAATCCAGAACTCGTCGCCGCCGGTGCGCCCAACCAGGGCCCGCTCCGGGCAATGGGCGCGGAAAAGGCGGGCGACGGTCGTCAGCAGCACGTCGCCGCAGGCATGGCCAAAGGCATCGTTAACGAGCTTGAGGCCGTCGACATCCAGCACGATGACGGCTGTCTGGTCATCCGTTTCACGCTCCAGGCGTCTGAGTGCCGCGGCCATGTACGCGCGGTTAAAAAGGCCGGTCAGGTCGTCGTGGCTGCTCAGGTAGACCAGTTCCTGCTGATGGGCCGGCGCATCGGCCAGCGTTAGGGGCGGCGAAGACGCGTCAAGCGCCGGACGGGTGATGCTGACATAGGCAACCGGATGGCCGTCTTCATCCTGAACATGGCTGACTTTCGTTTCGCAGACAAAGACAGACCCGTCCTTCCTGCGGTTGAGCAGCACGCGTTCATACACGGAACCGGCCGCCACGCGATCGTAAATCTCCTGCTGCGAGGTTTGGACATCCGGCTGTGCGTTGAGCAGATCCGGTTTTTGGCCGATCAGCTCGGCGGCGGTATACCCGTACAGCTTCTCGCAGGCCGAATTGACCAGCGTGATCCGAAACGACGCGTCGGTTACGATGATCGCGTCCGAGAGCTGGTGCACGATCGTACCCATGTAGTCGTGCCAGCGCTCAGCCTCGACCCGGGCGGTCACGTCCTGCTGCAGGCCGATATGGCCGCAGATGCGCCCCTGGCCGTCGTACAGGCAGCTGTATTCGCCTTCGATCCAGATGCCCGATCCGTCGGCGCGCTTCTCATAGGTCAGCGAGCGCAGCGAACCCTGGTCAAACATCCCGCGCCAGGCGCGCCGGCCCTGCTCGAGGTCGTGCCGGAAGAAATCGGCTGGCGTCAGTTTGAGCATCTCTGCCTCGGACAGCTGGTACTGGTCCAGCATGGTCTGGTTGACGCGCGTGATGTGCTGGTGCATGAAGACATAGTTCAGGACAGCGTCCTTGTTGGTGGCGCTGTTCCAGACGATCGGGCGCTCCAGCATCATGGTGAAAACGCCGATCAGGGACTGCCGGAACAAGGATTCCTGCAGATGATTGTGTTCAGGATTGACTGCTCGTGAAATGATGTTCACTCCTACCGGTCGTTTTTCACGGTCAAACGCAGCCGGCGCCTGGCCGATCGATCATATCCAAAACCCATTATAGCAGAATCCGGGCGCATCTTTACAGGTTTTTAACACACGGTCTGTTAATCCAAGCACCATCTTGACACCGGCTCAATTATGCTGAAAACAAAGGTGGTGATTGTGTGAACTGGTTTTTGGGCCTGGCCCTGTTGGGTGTCATGCTGCTCGGGTATGTCCTGATGGGCAGAATCGACCGCACCCTCAGCAACAGCCAGCCGCCGCATCCGGCTGAACGGCCGGCTGTCCGCGTGCTGCTGTTTGGCCAGGACCCCTGCCGGGCTGACCTGGAAAAGCATCTTGCCCAGGACCAGATCTCCTATCGCTCGGTCGAGACGCCTGCTTGCCCGGGTCCGGACCGGTACGATGTGGTGCTGGCCTTGTCTGACGACGATTCTGCCAACCTGCTGTTTTGTGTCGCCGCCCGGCACGCCTGCCAGGGCGTCAGGACCTGCGCCCGCTGCAACCAGGTCATCTATCTGGCCGTATTCCGGCAAGCGGCCATCGACCAGATCCTGAGCGGGCCGGTTGATGTCGACGCGCTTGTGCGCACGGTCCACGCATGGCTGTGAAACGGTCTGACATCGTCCGCCTGACCGCCGCGCAGAAGCTGGCACTGGGCTTTGCCCTGATCATCCTGCTCGGCGCTTTCTGCCTGCACCTGCCGCTGGCCAGCCGGGACAGGCAGCCGATCGCCTGGCTTGACGCCCTGTTTACGGCGACGTCGGCCACGTGCGTCACCGGCCTGGTCGTTTTCGACACCTGGACCCAGTTCTCCGCCTTTGGCCAGATGGTCATCCTGGTCCTGATCCAGATCGGCGGATTGGGGTTCATGACCCTGGCCATCCTCGGCGCGATGATGCTGGGCAGGCGGATCGGGCTTCGGGAGCGCTCGTACCTGGCTGAGGCGATCAGCGCCCTGCATTTAGGGGGCGTTGTCAAGCTGGCCCGGCGCATCCTGATCGGCACGCTGCTGCTGGAGATTTCTGGCGCCATCGTTCTGGCGCTTCGCTTCGTGCCGCTGTTCGGGATCCGGCAAGGTATCTGGTTCGGCGTTTTCCACGCCGTTTCCGCCTTTTGCAATGCCGGTTTTGACCTGATGGGCGCCCTGTCCCCGTACAGCTCCCTGACCGCCTTCGTCCATGACCCGGTCGTCAACCTCACCGTGATGTTCTTGATCGCCTCGGGCGGCATCGGCTTTGTCGTCTGGAACGACCTGCTCCAGAACCGTTGGCGGGTGCGCCGCTACAGCCTGCACACCCAGCTGACGCTGACGACGACCGCGCTGCTGCTCGCGTTGGGCATGCTGCTCTTTTTCCTGCTGGAACGCAACGGCGTGCTGGCCGGCATGAGCGGCGCGCAGAAGTGGCTGGCCGCGGCTTTTTCCGCGGTCACGCCGCGCACGGCGGGTTTCAACACCGTGCCGACCGAATCGCTCGGCCCGGCCGCCTCCCTGCTGACCATGCTGCTGATGCTGATCGGAGCGGGCGCCGGCTCGACCGCCGGCGGCATCAAGACAACATTGTTTGCCGTGCTCGTGCTGGCGGTCGTCGCGCATGTGCGGCGCTGCCGCGATGTCAACGTCTTCAAACGGCGCCTGAGCGCCGAAACAGTCGCTTTTGCCTTCTGCGCCATTGCCTTTTACCTGATGCTGGCCATCGGGGGCGGTTTCCTCCTGATGGCCATTCAGGGCATGCCGATCAAGGACGCCCTGTTCGAAGCCTTCTCGGCGCTGGGCACTGTCGGCCTGACGACGGGCATCACACGCTCGCTGGAGCCGTTGTCGCGCCTGGTGATCATCTTCCTGATGTTCGCCGGCCGGGTTGGCAGCCTCAAGGTCTTCATGAGCTTTGCAGAACGGAATCACTTAAACAGGCTCAGGAAGCCCCTGGGCCAGATCGTCGGTTAGGAGTTGACGGATATGCGATCGATGCTGGTCATCGGACTGGGCCACTTTGGCACACACCTGGCGCTTAAGCTGTCTGAGCTGGGCAACGAGGTCATGGTTGTCGACCGGGACGAAGAGGCGGTTAACAAGATTGCCCCGCAGGTGACGACGGCGCTGGTCGGCGACTGCATGTCGCCGGAGATCCTCAAATCGCTGGGTGTGGGCAACTTTGACATTTGTTTTGTCTGCATCAGCGACAACTTCCAGTCTTCGCTGGAAATCACCTCCCTGCTCAAGGATCTGGGCGCGCGTTATGTCATCTCCAAGACAGACCGCGACATCCACGCCAAGTTTTTGCGCCGCATCGGGGCCGACGAGGTGATATTTCCCGAGCGGGACATGGCCCAGCGCACGGCGTTTCGCTGCAGCGCCCGCAACGCGTTCCAGTACATCGAGCTGACCCCGGAATACGCCATCTTCGAGATGTCGCTGCCGGACAACTGGTCCGGCAAATCGGTCAAGCAGCTCAACGTCCGCTCCCGGCACAACATCAACATCATCGCCGTGAAGCGCAACGAGCATGTCGTCCCGATCACCAGCCCGGATTATGTCTTCGCCCATAACGAGCACATTTTCGTCGCCGGCAGCAAGCAGGACCTGATCAAGCTCATGGATAAAAACTGATCCCTGGCGTATACTGCAACCAGGGAGGTGATCGCTTGCGTCTGCATCAGCTAAGTCGATACGGGCTTTGCCTGTTGAAAGCGCTGCTGATCATCGTCATATCCACCCTCTGTTCTCTGCTGGTCAGCGCACTCGGCGTCGGCAAGGAAAGCATCATCATGGTGTTTTTGCTCGGGGTCATCTTCACGACGGTCCTGACCCGGAATGTGTCCTGCGGGATTTTAGCGTCGATCGCCGGGCTGATGCTGTTCAACTACCTGTTTACAGAACCGCGTTTCACCTTCGTCATGACCAGCAGCAACGACATCATCCTGCTGCTTTTTTTCCTGATCACGGCGGTCGTCTCGGGGGTGATCACCTCGCGTTTGCAGCAGCAGATGGACCTGGCCGCCAAAAATGCCCGCACCGCCCAGATCCTCTACCAGGTCGCCTCGGGATTTCTCTCCGTCAGCGGCAAGGAAAACATCGTGGCCCTGGCGATCCGTACCATCCGGGAACAGGTGGGGTTCGGCTGCGGCATCGTGCTGGAACCGGGCCAGGAGAAGTTCGGAATCATCGCCACCAGCCTGAATCCCAGCGGACCGGTGTACCCGATCCGCTCTTCGGTCGGCACGCTGGGCAAGCTTCAGCTTTACGGGAACGCCGCGGTCGACAGCCAGGCCGCCCTGATCGTCCAGGCTGTCGCCACCCAGCTCGGCAGTGCGCTCGACCGCGAGCAGCTGCGCCAGGAACAGGAGAACATCCGCCTGGCCATGGAACGGGAAAAACTGCGCGCGACCTTGCTGCGCTCGGTCGCCCATGACCTGCGCAGCCCCCTGACCGCATTATCCGGAGCGGGCAACCTGCTTTCTGACGGCTATGAACAGCTGTCGGACGGCGAACGCAGGAAACTGGCCGCCGACATCAGCGAGGAAATCATGTGGCTGTCCAGCCTGGTCGACAACATTTTGCAAATGACGCGCATCAACGAGGCGCATCTGGTCGTGCAGAAGACCGCCGAAGTCGTCGACGATGTGATCAGCGAAGCCGCCCAGCACATGGAGCGTTTCCTGAAAGAGCGGCCGTTCACGGTCCGGCTGCCCGACGAAGTCACCATGGTCCCGATGGACGGCAAGCTGATCGTCAGGGTTTTGATCAACCTGCTGGAGAACGCCATCCGCCACACGCCGCCTGACAGCGCGATCGACCTGACGGCAAGCTGCCGCGACGACCATCTGGAGATTGCCGTCTCCGACTGCGGCCCGGGCATCGACGACCGCATCCGGCAAACCATTTTCGACCGGTTCGTGACGCTGGACCAGGGCATCACGGACGGCAAGCGCGGCATCGGCCTGGGCCTGGCGATCTGCAAAGCCATCGTCGTAGCCCACGGCGGCGCGATCTGGGTCGAACCGAACCAGCCCCACGGTTCCCGTTTTGTTTTCACACTGCCCAGGGAGGCCGGACGATGAGCGACCGCTGCACCATCCTCGTCATCGAGGACGACAAGTACATCGCCAATTTCCTGGCCGTGTCTTTGCCCAAACACGGCTATACGGTGCTGGTCGCCGATACGGCGGCCAACGGCCTGTTCTACTACACATCCCACCACCCGGACATCATTTTGCTCGACTTGGGGCTGCCGGACCGCGACGGTCTGGAAGTTATCCGCGACTAGCGCCGCCATGACACGCTGCCGATCCTGGTCGTATCGGCCCGCGGCCAGGAATTTGAAAAAATCGAAGCTCTCGACCTGGGCGCCGACGATTACATCACCAAACCCTTTCACATGGGTGAACTGCTGGCCCGGATCCGGGTCGCCGAACGCAACCGGACACGCAGCACGCCGCAGCCGGCCAGCCCGATCTACCGCAACCGCTGCCTGACCGTCGACTTCGATAAACGGATGGTCCTGATCGACGACCAGGAGATACACCTGACCCCGATCGAATTCAAGCTGCTCCAGCTCCTGATCACGCACCAGGGCAAGGTGCTGACCCACCGCTTCATCCTGCGCCAGGTTTGGGGCTATGAGAGCCAGGACACCAGCAATGTCCGCGTTTTCATGGCCAGTTTGCGCCGGATGATCGAAAAAAACACCGCCAGTCCCCAGCTGATCGTGACCGAGGTCGGCGTCGGCTACCGGCTGACGGACTCGGAGCAGGCGTAACCGCAGCCGCAAGGCCCTGGCGTGTGATTTAGTCACTTGAATTATTTTCATTGTTCCGGTACGATCAAATCAGTCAAAATACTTTGTGCACCTGATTAATTTTTTACCACATCATACCGGCCTGTACAGGCAGAAAGCAGGGTTCAGCTATGTCATTTGTCAAGCATGTCCTGATCGCCGCCGTTGTTTTCACGCTCATCGACCTGGTATGGCTGGTGTTCATCGCCAGGAACCTCTACAAGGAAAAACTCGGGCACCTGATGGCGCCCAAAACCAACCTGCCGGCCGCCATTATCTTCTACCTGCTGTTCATCGTCGCTATGGTCTTTTTCGTGATCAATCCGGCGGTCGAAAAGCAGTCTGTCCTCTACGCGCTCGGTGCCGGCGCCCTGTTCGGGCTGGTCACCTACGCGACCTATGACCTGACCAACCTGGCCACGCTGCGCGACTGGCCGGTCTTGATCACCGTGATCGACCTGGCCTGGGGCACCTTCATATCGAGCGTGACGGCTGCCGCCACGACCTGGATCAGCGGGAGGATCTCATGACCGATACCATTTCCAGCGAACGCCTGTATCAGGCGATCCTGCACGGTGCGGCCAGCATCCGGGCCCGGCGCGAAGACCTCAACCGGATCAATGTCTTTCCCGTGATCGACTACGATACCGGCAACAACCTGGCCCACACCATGAACTACATCCTCACCCACGCCGCCGCGCACGAGAGCGTCCGGGCGACCTTGCGCGAAATCGCCCGGTCGGCCCTGATGAGCGCCCGCGGCAACTCCGGCGTGATCTTCTCCCAGTATTTTAACGGCATGTACCTGGAAAGCGCGGAAAAAGACGCCGTCACGCTGCCCGAACTGGCCGTCTATTTCCAGGAAGCGTACAACAAGGCCTACAAATCCCTGGAGAACGCCGTCGAGGGGACTGTCATCACCGTGATGCGCGCCTGGGCCGTCAGCTTCCGCGAGGCGCTCAGCCAGCAGAAAACACCGCTCGAGCTGTTCGAGTCGGCGCTGGCCCAGATCCGCCAGGCGCTGGAGGAGACGAAATACAACTTGCGGGCCCTGAAGACACTGGGCATCGTCGACGCGGGCGCGCTCGGTTTTTACTATTTTATGGAAGGCTTTGTCCACGCGCTGGCCGGCAAGGTCAGCCACAACCTGGAGCAAATCCAGGATGTCGTCCTGCCGGATGTCGCCGACGATATCCACCGCTTCAGCGAGCACGAGGAGATTCCCTACCGCTACTGCACCGAAGTGCTGGCAGATTGCCCTGGCCTCGACCAGCAGGCGCTGCGCGAAGCGCTCAAAGACCGCGGCGACTGCCTGCTGATCGCCACAGCCGATACCCTGATGCGCGTCCACCTGCACACCAACGAACCCTGGGACGTGGTCAAGGCGGTGGCCGAACGCGGCAAGATCCTCGAGCAAAAAGCAGACGACATGGTCCAGCAGAACCTGTTGGCCGGCGGGTTCGAAGAGCGGATCGCGATCGTGACCGACTCGATCGCCGATCTGCCCCAGGACTACATCTTCGAGCACCGCATCTTCCAGGTGCCGATCAACATCGTGATCGATGCGGTCAGCTACCTCGACAAGGTTACCATCGACCGTCATTACCTGTACACGCATCTGAACCAAGCCTCTTCGTCCCAGCCCAACACCGAACAGGTGCTCGCTCTGCTGCAGCCGCTGCTCAAACGCTTCTCCCAGGTGCTGGTCCTGACCGTATCCGCCCGGATGAGCGGCACCTGGAGCCGGTTCCGCGAAGCCATCGCCGCGCTGGGCGATGACGGCAGGCGCGTCGCCCTGATCGACACCAGGGTCAACTCCGGCGCGGAAGGCCTGCTGGTCAAAAAAGCGGTCGAGCTGGTCGAGGCCGGGCAGCCCCTGGCATCGATCGTCGAACAGCTCGAGGCGCTCAGGGCAAGGGCCAAAATCCTGGTCAGCGTCCTGGATATCGGGCCGATGGCCCGCTCCGGGCGCGTCTCTGAACGGATCGGCAACCTGCTGATCAGGCTGAAGTTTAAGCCGCTGGTGACGATCAGCCCGGAGGGTGAGGGCTCGATCAAGGGCGTCGCCTTTTCAGAAAAACAGAACAACCGCATTTTTTTGAAGTCATTGAAGCGGCAGAAGATGGACGCCTACGTGATCGTCCACGCCGACGGCGGTGAACGCGTCGAGCAGCTGCGTCAGGACATGATCAAAATAACGGGCATGGAACCGCTCTACATCACCGACATCTCATCCGTGGTGACCCTTTTTGCCGGCCATGGCGCCGTCGCGGTCGCCTACCTGGAAAAGGATCAAGCCAAGGAGGCTCATCCATCATGAACATCCTGATCGTGCTCGCCGCCCTGCTGGGCTTTTTTACGGTCGCCTACCTGGTTGCCCGGCAACAGAAAAACAACGGGTTGGTCGATGTTTTCTGGGGACTTGGTTTCGTCTTCTCGGCCCTCGTCGCGCTGTGGCTCGGCCGTCCCTCGGGCGCCCTGCCTTATGTCGTCACGGCGCTGGTCGCCGTCTGGGGCCTGCGCCTGACCTGGTACCTCGCCCGGCGCAACTGGGGCAAGCCGGAGGATTACCGCTACGCCAACATGCGCAAGACCTGGAACCCGGCGACGTTTGAACTGCGCATGTTCGTCCAGATCTACCTGCTCCAGCTGGCCCTCAATTTCGTGATCAACCTGCCGGCCATCGTCATCAACCTGAAGGACCAGCCCGGCTGGACCTGGTTCACGACCATCGGCCTGCTCGTCTGGCTGACCGGCTTTTCCTTCGAGGTGGTCGGCGACCGCCAGATGCGCCAGTTCAAGGCTAATCCGGCCAACCGCGGCAAGCTGATCACGACCGGCTTGTGGCGTTATACGCGCCATCCCAATTATTTCGGCGAGGCCCTGCTCTGGTGGGGTATCTTCCTGATGGCCGCCAGCCACGGCCAGCATCTCTGGCTGGTGATCAGCCCGCTGGTGATCACGCTGTTCTTGTTGTTCGTCTCCGGGGTGCCGATGCTGGAAAAAAAATACGCCGGCCGACCCGACTGGGAAGCTTACAAAGCCCAAACGAGCTGCTTCTTCCCCCTGCCCCCGCGCAAGCCGAAAGTCGGTTAAGCGTTATGGCCTGAATCTTTCTCGTCAGGCCAGAGCGGGCCTTCCCTGTTTGTCTGCAACCGGCGGATGTTTTCCCGGTGCGAGGCAATCACGAGCATGGCGTAGAGCAGCGCGAACAGGGTGTCCCAGAACGGGTTGACGCGGGCGATCAGGTCGATGGCCAAGGTCAGCGGGGTAACCAGCACGGCGGCCGTGATCGAGACCAGGGATATCGTGCGGCGGATTGAATAAACAAGTACCGCCGCCACGGCCAGAAGCGCGAAAACGAGCGGATCGACCAGCAGGATGACCCCCAGCGCCGGCATCACACCCTTGCCGCCCCGGAAAGCAAAAAAGACAGGCCAGATGTGCCCGATCAAAACAAACAGGCCGCAGAGATAACCTGGGTCGAACGGCAGCGGCGACCCGGCCGCGGCCGAGATGGCCCGCGCCGCCAGGACGGCAGCAACCGCTTTGAGCAGGTCGCCGGCCGCCGTCAGCGCGCCGGCTTTTTTGCCGTAGATGCGCAGCATGTTGGTCATGCCGGCGTTGCCGCTGCCGTGGCGGCGGATATCGTCCAGGCCCAGCAGGCGGCAGACCAGCAGGGCGCTGTTGACGCTGCCCAGGCCATAGCCCAATAAAGCCAGCAGGGCGATCAGCCAGGCGATGCTCATCTGGCCGCCGCCTCATCTGGCGGCGTTTTCTTTTTGCGGGTAACGGCAAAGTCACAGACGTTGATCTCGGTGCCGTCGTCCATCGTGACGGTGATCGTGTAATCGGTGATCAGGGCCGTGCCCAGGCCGATCAGGGCCGCAACCGGAACCAGCACGAAACCGATCGTTCCCACGACCAGAGAGACGCTGAGAACGACGCGGCCGTTTTTGGCGATGTCCAGGCGGCTGGCGTTGCCGCGCTTCCAGATCTCCTTGATCGCCGCCAGGATGTCGTCGGCCTCCGGTACGGACTGCCGGGATTGGGTCTGTTCTTCGCCTCGGGGCCCGTCCGGCTCCTCGCGGAGCCGGTAGGAGCGGATGATGCGCACGGCGATCACGACATCGCCGTCGCTCGTCTCCAGGGCCGAACAGGCAGCCGCTTCATCGGCACCGGTCTGTTCCATCACCTGACGGATTTTTTCCGGATCGATCATCAAAAACACCCCCATGTTCACCGGGTTGGATTACCTGTCTTTATTTTAGCACATCTGTCGCGCTGTCCCATTTGGAAACGATTGTACTATAATGGGCACATCCGGATAAGCCGGAAATAAGCAATCAGCCGCAGGAGGTGTGTGATGCGCCAGGAAAAAACCGGGTCGGAACGCTTTGACCGCAAGCCCTACAAGAGCCTGCTGCTGGTCGTAGCCAGCACCCTGCTCATCGCCTTTGTCATCCTGATGGTCAACCAGGCCGCGCAGCTGGTGCGCCTCGGCCTGGACATCCACCCGACACTGGGCCGGTCCCTGCTGGTCTTCTTTATCCTGCTGTCGTTCGGCATCGTGCTGATGACGGCCATCTTGCTGACGCGTTTGGAAAAGCCGCTCGTGGTGCCGGACAGTCAGGACCAGCCGGGCTACGACCTGTTTTTGCGCCAGCTGGGCAAGCGGCTGCGCCAAAACCGCTACCTGAAGCAAAACACCTTCCTCTGGGACGAAGAGGCAGACCGGCTCGGACAGATCGAGGCGGCCCTGACCGTCCTGGACCAGGAGAGCCAGCGCCTGATCCGCCAGACAGCGGCCGCCGTTTTCGTCACCACGGCCGTGTCGCAGAACGGCACGCTGGACGGGTTGTTTGTCCTGATGAGCGCCCTGAGGCTGGTCTGGCAGCTGGCCCTGCTCTACCACCAGCGGCCGGCGATCCGCGACCTGATCAAGCTTTACACGAATATTTTCGGCACCGTCCTGCTGACGCGCCAGATTGACGACCTCGACCTGATCGCCGACCAGCTCGAACCGGTCATGGCCACCCTGTTCGGCGGCACGCTCAGCGCGCTGGTGCCCGGCGCCACGTTTGCGGTGACCTTCGTCGCCAACTCGGTCCTCGAGGGCAGCCTCAACGCGATGCTCATGCTGCGGGTCGGCCTGATCACCCAGGCCTACTGCCGCAGCCTGGTCCGGAAAAAGCCGCGGGCGATCAGCCAGGCGGCGACGGTGGAGGCGTGCCGTTTGCTGGGCGTGATCGTCAAGGACAACGCCGCCCGGGTCTCAAAAAGCCTGCTGCGCGCGATCAAGAAGGCCGGCGTCAACACGGTCCAGCAAGGTAAAGACCTGTTTGGCGCCGCCCTGGATAAAATCCTGCACCGAACGGATGCCTCCGGGCACGAAGATCCCCGCAACGAGACAACGCAGCAACAGGAGCCGGCCCCATGATCAACCACCACCATCCGCTCTGCGAAACCACTGTCTGCGAGAACTTTCGCGTCATGACCGAAAATATGGCCAGGCGCAATCCTGTGCGGCAGAAGCGTGCGGATCAACGTTGACACGATCCGGGAACATATGCCGGCGTTTGGGTTTTACGCCGTCATAGACAGCCCGGAAGAGATCGAAGCTAAACTCGCCCAAATTCCAGGCATTTGCTTTCATCGTCGGCGATGCCCGGGCCTGCTTCGACCCGGTGGTCCGCCAGGACAAAATCCGCCGGGATGCATTCGCCAAGAACATATCCTGGGAAATCCAGTGTTTCAACATCGACAAGCGCAACGACTGATCCGGCTTAACTGAGCTTAAGGTCCCCTTCCCGGATCCAGCCGATCTTGCGGGCCGCCAGACCGAGCAGATAGCTGATCAGGGCCGGCAGGACGAAGCAGACCAGAACCAGCCCTAGCCAATCCGTGGATGTCACGGCGGCCTTCGTGCCCGCGGCGACATCGGTAATCCAGCCAGAATAGACGCCGATCGGGCCGACCAGCCCGCAGGTGCCCATGCCGGAGGCGACGGCCGGGCCATTTTGTTCCAGCCTGAAGACAACCGTGGCGATCGGGCCCGTGATGGCTGAGGTCAGAATGGCCGGCAGCCAGATGCGGGGATTCTTGACGATGTTGCCCATCTGGAGCATCGAGGTGCCCAGGCCCTGTGAGAGCAGGCCGCTCCAGCGGTTTTCCCGAAACGAGATCACGGCGAATCCGACCATCTGGGCACAACAGCCGGCGACAGCCGCGCCGCCGGCCAGGCCGGTCAGGGACAGGGCGGCGCAGATGGCCGCGCTGGATATGGGCAAGGTCAGGGCGACGCCCACGATAACTGAAACCACGATGCCCATCAGGAACGGCTGCAGTTCGGTCGCCCACATGATCACCTGGCCGACCGAGGATGCGGCTTTGCCGATCCACGGCGCCCACCAGGCGGCCAGGGAAACGCCGGCCGCGATCGTCACCAGCGGCGTGACCAGGATGTCGATTTTCGTTTCTTTGGAGACCAGCTTGCCGCATTCAGCCGCCAGAATCGCGATGAACAGGACGGCCAGCGGCCCGCCGGCGCCGCCCAGGCTGTTGGCCGCAAAGCCGACGGCGGTCAGGGAAAACAGCACCAGCGGCGGCGATTGCAGCGCGTACCCGATCGCCAGGGCCATCGCCGGCCCCGCCATCTGGGTGGCAAACCCGCCCAGCAGGTTGAAAAAGGCTATCCCGGTCTGGGTTCCGAGGGTGTTGAGGATCGTCCCGATCAAAAGTGAGCAAAACAGGCCCTGGGCCATGGCGCCAAGGGCATCGATGCCATAGCGCCGGGCGGAGATGACGATGTTCTTCCGCTGCAAAAAAGCTGCAATTTTCTCGATCATGCTCGTCTTGACCTTTCTGGCTGCGTCGCAAACCGGACACAAGAATAACGTCATTATCTGTTGCCAGCAGGCAAAAAGCAAGCGCGCCGCAGGCCTATCTCCAGGCTCTGCACATCCTGACGCTTGCCAAAGTCAGCCCTGTTTCAGAAAGGTCCCGTTGTCCAGTTCCCGGAAAGCCAGATCCAGTTCGGCTTTTGTGTTCATGACAATCGGGCCGCCCCAGGCAATCGGCTCACGCAGAGGAGGCGCCGACAGGAAGATGAAACGCAGGTCCTGTCCGACGGCCCGGACCCAGAAACGGTCACCCGCGCTGAAAAGGACGGCTTGCTTCTCGTCGATAACCTGCCCGGGATCGCCCGGATCCTGATCAGGGTCAAAGATCGCCCGGCCGGAAAACAGGTAGACGAACAGCGTCTGGTTCGGGTCGCTGTCAAACGACCAGGCCTGGCCGGCCTGCAGCGCGACATCCAGGTAAGTCGCCTGGATAAACGCACCGGTAAACGCGCCCTGCCGGCCCTGGTATTCGCCCGCGATCACCCGGACCACGGCCCCGTCCGTTTCGATCCGGGGCACATCCGCGGCCTTGATGTCGCCGTAGCGGGGCGCGGTCATCTTGTCTTTGGCCGGCAGGTTGAGCCAGATCTGGGCGCCCAGCATGCGCGGGCTGGCCTGGGGCATCTCCTGGTGGATGATGCCGGATCCGGCGGTCATCCACTGGCATTCCCCGTCCAGGATGCTGCCGCTGTTGCCCAGGCTGTCGCCATGCTCGATGTCGCCCTGGATCAGGTAGGTGATCGTCTCAATGCCACGGTGCGGATGCCAGGGAAACCCTTTCGTGTAATCGTCCGGATTTTGCGAGTCAAAGGCGTCGAGCATCAGGAATGGATCGTAATCGGCAGTATCGCGGTAGCCGATCACCCGGACCAGCCTGACACCCGCCCCATCGACAGCCGGGTGGCCTTGGTTGATTTTCTTGATCTTGCAAAATGGTACCATACGTTTTCCTCCTTGAAAAATTCAAGATGAGCTGGATGCGGCGGCCGCGCTAACGGCCACGGTGACGGCAAGTGCGGTCTGCTGAGCTAAAATGATGTCGATCAGGCTGGTCGCCAGGGTTGAGGTCCAGGCGGCGATTTGGGTTTCGGTGTAATCCAGAGCGGCCAGGGAAACGGCCAGCAGGAGCCGTTCCTGCCGGGTTACCGACCAGCCGGAAAAGCCCTTGCGGCCGCGCAAATCGTCGTCGGCCGCACGAACCTGTCCGGCCAGGGTCATTTCGTCGGCGGGCAGGATCGCCAGAACACCGAAGGCGGCCAGCGTGCCGGTCTGGTCCAGCTTCAGGCCATAGGTGCGCAGCGCGTCGCGCAGCGCGAGGACACGCGGCAGGATTTTGGGCCGATCGTCCCCGAGGGCGAGCACCTGGGCCAGGGCCAGTACCGCGTTGCCGGAGCGAAAATACGGTTTCAGATCGCTGTAGCAATCTTCAACACGCTCAAGCCCGGCTGTGATCCCGATTTCGGAAAGGCCCAGCATCGCGGTATAGATGATGTCATCGGCACCGGTCAGAAAAAAGTGGCGATCTTTCAAGCCGTCGTAAAAGGCCCGTGTCCGTTCCACCGCCTGCCCGACGGTCTCCGGACGGGTCCGGCCGGCAATCTGGCAGGCCGCGACGGCCAGGTAATCGGATGCGCCGAACCGGCAGGCCCTGAGTTCGGCATAGGCGCGCTGCGTGGCCGAGAGCAGCTGCCGGGGATCCGGATGCCTGGCCAGCATGGCGGCCAGAACCAGGGCGGTTTGGCCGCGCAGGGCCGAAAAAGGCCCGGTGCTGCCCTTGATCAGCTGCAGGCTGGCCTGGATCGCATCGCTGTCGGCGATCCGGTTGTCCGCGGCATAAAGCAGCGCGGCCAGGCGCTTGAACGTGTCGTTGTGCCAGATGAAACGACCCTTCAGGCGCTGGGTGCTCGCGACGAACAAATCGATCCGTGCTTGGTTTGGCCTCGTCATAATCCGTCCTCCGCCTGACATCCTGCTGCCTGGACCAGCGGCCGCCAAAAACGATGCCGCCATCGTCCAGCAGCCTGGCCGGCACGACGGTCCCGGCCAAGGCCAGGTCCGCGTACAGCTCCGCAGCGACCCATTGTGCGTATTGCCGGGTTTAGCCTGTCACAGAACGATAGGCGACCCGTGTCTTCATGCACCACCATCCGTTTGCGTGTCGTCCTTTTCAGTATAGCGCATTCCCCGCCAGGCGTGAACCTGCGCGGTTGACGACCGGCCCGGGATGGCCTATGATGCAAGCAAAACGCGCCAGCAGGCACGGTGTCAGGAGGTCCCAGATGCACCGAAAAATCGCCCGACTCGTCGTCTACCGCAACCTGGATCCGGATGGCATCCTCTGCCGCCTGGCAGATATCTTCAAGCGGTTTTACGACGGCACAGGAACGCCGGAAGAATTGGCCGGCGAGATCCTGGCCCAGATCCACCGGTTGCTCGACCTGGCCACCCAGTTCGGCTTCAACGGCAACCTGTGGCACAACTACCTGGCCTACTTGCTCGCCACCACCGAGAACCCGTTCAGCCTGACCTGCGAGAAGGTCGGTGCCCGGCCGGGCAGTGTCAATGTGCTGGTTATGGCCGACCTGAAGCTCTTCCGGGAGCTGTTCGATTACAATTTCAGCGAGATCGAACGCGTTCTGGAGATCAACTGCTTCTCCCTGATCAGCCGTTACCAGGCGATCGACAAAGAAGCCCGGAAATACAACCACGGCGTCAGCGAAAAAGTTCGCAGCTTCAGCGCGGCGATCGAGCAGACCGAAAGCGAACGCGACCTGTTCCGCGTGGTCACCGATTTCTACCGCGAACACGGTGTCGGCATGCTGGGGCTCAACAAGGGCTTCAGGGTCAACGGGCACGGCGATGCCCTCCGCCTGGAGCCGATTACCAACATGTACGAGGTCACCTTGGATGACCTGATCGGCTGCACGAACCAGAAGCAGATGCTGGTCGCCAACACGGAGGCGTTCATCCAGGGCCGGCGTGCCAACAATTTGCTGCTGTACGGTGACAGCGGCACGGGCAAGTCAACCTGCATCAAGGCGCTGCTCAACCAGTACCACGATCAGGGGCTGCGCGTGATCGAGCTCTACAAGCACCAGATCCAGGAGCTGGCCCCGGTCATTTCCCTGATCAAGAACCGCAACTACCGCTTCATCATCTTCATGGACGACTTGTCTTTCGAGGATTTCGAGACGGAATACAAGTATCTCAAGGCCGTGATCGAGGGCGGCATGGAGCTGACGCCGGACAATATCCTGATCTACGCCACCTCCAACCGGCGCCACCTGATCCGGGAGACCTGGTCGGACCGGACCGGATCCGGGGAATCGTCCGACGACATCCACGCCGCGGACACGGCGGAGGAAAAAATCTCGCTGGTCAACCGATTCGGCGTCACGATCCGCTTCGACCGGCCTACCCTGCAGGAGTACCTGGAGATCGTGCGCGGCATCGCCCGGCGCTACCCGGAAATCAGCTTGAGCGACGACGAACTGGCCGAAAAGGCCCGCCAGTGGGGCCTGTGGCACGGCAATGTCTCCGGGCGGCGCGCCCAGCAGTTCATCAACGACCTGCTGGGGCGCATCGGGTGACGCCAGGCGGCCATCAGCCCTCCCGGCGCGCCACTTCCAGGTAATAATGCTCCGTTTGCGGATCCAGGACCACCTGGCTGACGCCGGAGGCCAGGTCAAAGCCCATGTTCTGGGCGACGATCTCGATCGCGTCGGTATGGAGGACAGAAGCCGTCAGCTCGCTGAAGGTCAGCTGCGTATCCAGGCGGGTCAGCAAATCAAAACCATAACGTTTCGTATCCCGCCCGGTGTAGTTCAGGCTGGCTTCTTTTGTCATGCTGATCGCAACCGCTGTTTCCGAACGGGCCGGCAGCGTGACCGAAAAACTCAGGTACAGGACCCGGTCGTAGCTGAACACGTCGCTGATCATCGACTCCAGGTCGCCGCCATCGTAACGCATTTTGGAGGAGCCGGACAGCAAGCCGTCCCGCTCCAGCGCGTCGCCCAGCAGGTCGACATGCAGATCCGTCAAGCCGGGGTCGACCCCGTTGTCATCGCCGTACATCGCCGGGAAACGGGCGGCCGTGTCGGCGACGATCTCGTGAAGGATGGCCTCCAGCGTCGTTTCGCGGCGGCTGATGGTGGCCAGCATGCCGTCCAGCTCCTCACCTTCGTCGCAACCGCCGTCGCGGTAGCCCTGCAGCGCATAGCCGGGCAGATCGCCGCCCACCACGATCAGGAGCCTTGTGTCGTCATAGCCGAAGCCGTCTTTTTCCGGGACCGAAAAACTGTAGCGGAATCGCCGGTTCTCAAAATCGAAACTGGCGCCGTTGAATCCGTAGGTCAGCACAACCGCGTCCGGATCGGGCAGGTCAAACGAGATCGCCAGCGTCGGATTCACCGCGTCGCTGGCCGGCCGGACCGGGTCGGTCACGGTATAGACGACAACCGGTTTGTCCAGGACCGGCTTGGCGCCATGCAGCGCCTCGGCGCGGTAATCGCCCGACTGGAGTAAAGAGACATAGCCGTCCCAGGACGTGATGCGGTCGAGATTCAGGGTTTCGCCGGGTCTGCCGCCGCCCCAGGCCGGTTCAAAATCACCGCTGTAGCGCCCGTAAGACAGCTCGGCAGCAACCTGTTTTCCAGCGACCGTGACCTGAGGCTGTTCACCCTTGACGCTGCCGGCATAGGGGTAGATGGCCTGGACCTTCAGGGGTTCATCGGTCGGATTTTGCAGCAGGTAACGGTCCAGGACCTCGGTTTCGTGGCGCCACTGCGTGGCGGTCTGGCCGATAAAGGGCGTAAAATCCCAGCTGACCTAGCGTTTGGCGCTGAGCGGAACCGGCGATTTTGCGACATTCAATGGAAACAGCGGGCCGGCATAGGCCATGAACAAGGTGCTGCCGTCGGCGTGAAGATCTGATGTACCGCCTCCGCCGGCATTGCCCCCGAAAAAACCAAACCAGCCGCTGGCCAGGCCAATCCCGGCGATGCCCACCAGGCACAGGCAGGCGGCCATAGCCCCCCACTTGAGCCAGGCCCGGCTGCGCGGCGGTCTGGCCGGTGCACCCGCCTGGGTCAGCTCCCGGACATGTTCGTCGCCGACCTGCCCGATGAT
>JAAYJD010000244.1 GCA_012523135.1 Clostridiaceae bacterium | reverse complement strand
GTTCGGCACACATCAAAAGAAAATGCTGCGACTCATCAGTCCCGAAGGCGTTTGGACGAATCTGGCGCTGCTATTATCCGAACAATGACCGTTTACGATCAAAGCGGCCACTTTTGCGGGCATTGACCAAAATGTGTTCAGAGACAGGCGGGAATTTTGTGGTTCTTTGCTGCAGCAGATGAATGAAGTCTTCGAATACATTGATCTGCGCAATCAGACCCATTCCACATACAATAAACTTCTGCGTTTGGATCAGCGTGATTATCCGGAGATTGCGGTGCGCGAGGCCCTGCTGAACGCGCTGGTGCATCGCGACTACGCATATAGCGACAGCACCCTGGTCAGCATATATGACGACCGGATCGAGTTCGTATCTCTAGGCGGCCTTTTGCCCGGCATCTCCATCAACGACATCATGCTCGGTGTATCGGCTTGCCGGAATCCGAAGCTGGCTTATGTCTTCTATCGTCTGGCACTTATTGAAATATATGGAACCGGTATGCAGAAAATTATGAATGCATATACGGCAAGCGGGAGGACCCCTCAAATTCGAACGACCGATCATGCGTTCAAAATTATCCTGCCCAATCTGAACGCCAACAGGCCATTGGTCTTGCGTGACCGGGAAATGTCTGAAGACGAACGCGCCGTTCTGGATCTGGCGCGCACCCAGGGGAAGATCGCACGCAGGGATGTTGAGACTCTGCTTGACACCAGCCAGACCTCTGCGGGCCGTTTGCTTCGGCAAATGGCAGAGGCAGGGTCTTTGCTTCAGCAAGGCAGGGGCAAGAATACGCGGTATCTCATACCCCAATAAGCCTTCCAGGCGATGATGCGAGCAAAACAAGGACATTGCTATAATTTTGCCGGAACCGTTATCCGGTCTTGCGTCTGAGCTCGGCCAGCGCGGCACCCAAGGGGATAAACAACATGAGAACATAAAACCCGGCTGCCCCGAAAATAAGCGGTAACGTCTGGTTGAAATAGCCGATGACCAGGAACAGCCCCAACTGCGCGATCGCCCAGATCAGGCCGGTCCGTGCACCCTGCTGCCAGGTGGCCGGTCGGGTCAGCTTCGCCAGCAAAAAGCTCAGCAAGCCGGTCGGCAGGGCAGCGATCAGCGATTGGACAGAGATCAGGGAGGAACTGCCAGTTTCACTTGGCTCTTGATCGAGCATAGACGCCAGCAGCATGAACATCATGATCGCAACAAATATGACGAGTGTAAAGACGGTTATTTTTACTGCCTTCAAAGCGATCACCTTCCATCATCATGACTGTTGTGGGTGGGGACACATCCGATCTACTTCAGATATACACCGGTTTCCGATGCAAGTACAGCCCTGCCGCACACTGCGCAGCAGGGCTATGACGATCGATACTTGCATTGCATGCACCTCGTGGTATAATGACCTCAATCAATGCATGTTTTCCGGGGCAGGGTGTAAATCCCTACCGGCGGTGATGCCCGAAAGGGACAAGCCCGCGACCTGTTGTACCATACCGGTGCACAGCTGATCAGGTGAGAAGCCTGGGCCGACAGTCAAAGTCTGGATGGAAGGAAACAGCCGGTCCATTATAGTTGGTCCGTCAGCCCCCTGCTTGGGGGTTTTTTCTTTTTCCAGGTCCGCGCTCCGCGAAACACAAGCTGCCATGGGGAAAGGAAGATCATCATGTCGGAAAAAAACACCTCAGCAAATCAGACCAGTCGTCTTGAAGCCAGGAACCTGGCCCGTTGGGTCGCCAAGGCCGGACTTTTAGCTGCGGGAGCCATCCTGCTCATGTACCTGGAACTGGTGCTGCCCTTCATGCCGGCGTTCCTCAAATTCGATTTCTCTGAAATCGTGGTGTTGCTGGCCGCGTTCAGCATGGGACCGCTGACGGCGATTCTGATCGAGCTCGTCAAGAACCTGGCCCACCTGCCGACCAGCGGAACGGGCGGTGTCGGGGAGCTGGCCAATTTCGTCATCGGATCCGCCTTCGTGGGCACAGCCGGGCTGATCTACCGGAACATCAAGTCGCGCCGGGGCGCGTTCATCGCCATGGGCAGCGGCACGCTGGTCATGACGCTCTTTGCCTGCGTGATCAATTACTTCATCATGATCCCGTTTTATATCGAGGTTGTCGGCATCCCGCTGCCGGCGCTCATTGATGCCACCCAGAAGGTCGGCAACACGTTGGTCACCAGTCTGGAAACCTTGATCCTTTACGTGTTCGTGCCGTTCAACCTGTTTAAAGGCCTGGTTGTCTCCCTGATCGTCGCGATCATCTACAAGCGGGTCAGCCCCATTTTGCATCGCTGATGCCACGAACCGGAGCAAAAGCCTGGCCCCTGGCCTTGCGCTGGTCCGTGGCCCTGGGCATGCCGCTGCTGGCCGCGTTGCTCGTCTGGCTGCTGGTCCGGACGGATCCGGCCGGAGGCGGCCAGCTGCTGCCCTGCCTGTTCCGCCAGCTGACCGGCCTTGACTGCATCGGCTGCGGGGCGACGCGAGCTTTGTCCGCCCTGCTGCACGGCGAACTGGCGGCAGCTTTTTCCTACAATGCCTTCCTGCTGATCTGGCTGCCCTGGCTGGCCTGGACGCTGCTGGGCTGGTGGCTGCAGGCCGTCTGCGGACGGCAGGTTCTGCCGCGGCCACGCGAATCGAGCTGGCTGCCGATTGCGCTTTTGGCCAGCGCGCTGGCTTTCCTGGTTTTGCGCAATCTGCCCTGGGCTCCATTTGCGTTCCTGGCCTCCTGACAATCGGCCTGGTTTTCGTTGACGCTGCGCGGGGAATAACTTAAACTTGAGATGACAACAGGCAGTGCCCTGTGCACAGATCCAACAGACCTTAAGGAGGCGTATCGGCATGCTATGCCCGCATTGTGGTTATTCATCGGAGAAGGATTTCCGGTTCTGCCCGGAATGCGGCGCGCCGTCGGCCAGCCCGCAGCCTGCCGACGTTCCAGAAACAAGCGCCCAGGCTTATATCCGTCAGGATTACGATCCCTGCCGTGACGGGCATTTCCCTCCGGGCAGCGTGACCCCCTGTCCCGCACCGGTTTTGTCCGGGCAGCAGACCGTCGCTCCCCACGAACCCCGTCCGTCAACGACCGGCGCGATTGTCCTGTCCATCGTCAACATGCTTTGCTGTGGCTTCGGCATCAGCATGGTGCTGGGCCTGATCGCGCTCGTCTTTGCCATCATGGCCAGCAGCGAGGCGCGGGTAGATGAGGCGCGCAAGAAAATCGGGTGGGCCCGGACGATCAACATCGTCGGCCTGGTTTTTGTCGCCCTCCAGCTGCTGGTGATCGTTCTCCTGATCGTCGGCTCCATCATCTGGTCAGACGGCGGATCGTGGCAGGGCCCCGGCTCATTCGGCGGTGATTTCCCCTTAGGCTGACGGTGTCTCCTGGCCAGCTTCTTGTAACGTTTTCAGGAACAGGCCGCGCGGGTAACCCCGCTCGTGACTGACATCAATCTGTTCAAAGCCCCTCGTCTGGTAGAAGGTGACCAGGTTCTGGTTGCTGAGCGCGGTGTGCAGCAGCATGAAGCGGCAGCCGCGCTTGCGCGCAGCCGCCTGTGCCGCCTGGTAGAGCAGCTGGCCGACCCCGCCGCGCTGGCGTTCGGGCAAGACGGCGAAACGGGTGAACCAGATCGTGTCTTGATCTTGCTGGACCAGCCGAACGGTTCCAATCAGTCGCCCGTTTTCCTCGACAACCAAAACCAGGTCATGCGCGATGTGCACCTGCAGATCGGCCGCGTCCTCCATTTCGGCGTCAAGGGGCGTCTCGATGCCGGCGTTTTGGGCATACAGGGCCATCGCCCGGCGGATCAGCCCCAGCAGTTCGGCCGCATCCTCAGGCCTGGCCAGTCGGACCAGCGCTGGTGATGCCGTGGTCATTGCGGATTGAGCAGCCGGATGAGAATCGCCTTCTGGGCGTGCAGGCGGTTTTCCGCCTCGTCAAAGATGACTGACGCGGGTCCGTCGATGACGGCTGACGTGACTTCCAGGCCGCGATAGGCCGGCAGGCAGTGGAGGAAAATGGCGCCCGGCCTGGCCATGGCCATCATCGCCTCGTTAACCTGGTAGGCGCTAAACCGCGCGACGCGTTCGGCCTTTTCGCCTTCTTGCCCCATGCTGACCCAGGTGTCCGTGTACAGCACGTCGGCCTGGCTGGCCGCTTCGGCCGGATCTTCGGTCAGGATGACTTGGCTGCCCTGCAAGGCGGCCTGTTCCCGGGCGTCCGCGATGCAGGCCGGATCACAGGTGTAACCTTCCGGTGCGGCAACCGCGACATCCATGCCGACACGCGCACAGGCCTGCAGCAGGGCGTTGGCGACGTTGTTGCCGTCGCCTAGGTAAGCCAGCTTCAGCCCCTTGAGCGTCCCCTTGTGCTCGCGGATGGTCATCAGGTCGGCCAGCGCCTGGCAGGGGTGCATCAGGTCGGTCAGGCCGTTGATGATCGGGATGGTGCCGTAGGCGGCCAGGTCGAGCACATCCTGGTGCGCATAAGTCCGGATCATGATCGCGTCCAGAAAACGGGACAGCACGCGCGCCGTGTCCGCCACCGATTCGCCGCGGCCAAGCTGAATGTCCTGGGCGTTCAGGTAAAGCGCCTGGCCGCCCAGTTGGGCCATACCGACCTCGAAGGAGATGCGGGTGCGGGTCGACGACTTGGCGAAAATCATGCCCAGCGTCTTGCCGCGCAGCAAGTCGTAGCGGCGGCCGGCCTTCAGGTCGGCCTTCAGCTGGTCGGCCAGATCCAGCAAATCCATCATTTCAGCAGCTGTGATATCTTTGAGATCGATAAAATGCTTCATGGCGTGTTCCTCCACGGCGGTATGTGGTCCGTTCAGTGAGCCAGCTCGGCGATCGTTTCACCGAAGGCCCGGACAAACAAAGACAGATCAGCAGACGCGACAATCAATGGCGGCAGCAGGCGGATGGTCGTGTCACCAACCGATCCTACCAGGAATCCCTGTTTCAGCAGGCTGGCTTTAACCGCCTGGGCACCGGGGACGTTTAGGCCGATCCCGAGCATCAGGCCAAGACCGCGGACTTCGGCAATCGCCGGCTGGCGTTCAGCCAGGTCCAGGAGCTGGCGTTTCAGTGCCGCCCCGACCGAAGCCGCCCGCTCGACCAGCTGGTCTTGCGCGTACGTGTCCAATACGGCCAGCGCCGCAGCACAGGCCAGCGGGTTGCCGCCGAACGTGGTGCCGTGGTCGCCCGGCTTGAAACCGGCTGCCGTTTCTTCGTTGGCGATCATGGCGCCGATGGGAACGCCGCCGGCCAGGCCCTTGGCCAGGGTGACGATGTCCGGCCGGAGGCCGGCGTGCTCGTAAGCCAGGAAACGCCCGGTGCGGCCCATGCCGGTCTGGATCTCGTCGATGATCAGGCGCGCGCCGGTCTGCCGGCACAGTGCTTCGGCGGTCTTCAGGTAAACAGGATCCGCCATGATTACGCCGCTTTCGCCCTGGATCACCTCAAGCAGAACGGCACACGTGTTCTGGTCGACCGCCTGTTCCAGGGCCGCAATGTCATTATAGGGGACATGGACGAATCCGGTCGGCAGGGGCGCGAACGGCGCGCTGTATTTGTCCTGGCCGGTCGCCGTGGCCGTGGCCAGTGTCCGGCCGTGAAACGATTTGAGCGCGCTGACGATTCTGGCGCGCGGTGCGCCCTGGTGGTGGAAATAGGCGCGGGCCAGCTTGATCGCGGCCTCGTTGGCCTCGGCCC
Source organism: Clostridiaceae bacterium (assembly GCA_012523135.1). Lineage (GTDB taxonomy): Bacteria > Bacillota > Clostridia > Saccharofermentanales > UBA5734 > JAAYBY01. The sequence continues at coordinate 16,481 of JAAYJD010000244.1, read as the reverse complement.
CGCTGTTGCCGATAAAGACACGCGCGCCATCCAGTCCCGACAGGACGGCCAGGCGTTCGGCCAGCCGGGCCTGGGGTTCGTTGTAGAAATAGTTGCTGCAATGGATAACCCGGCCGGCCTGTTCGCAGATGGCTTGGACCAGTCGCGGATGGGCGTGCCCCAGGACACTGACGGCGATGCCGCCGATCAGGTCCAGGTAGCGTTTGCCGTCGCTGCCGGTGAGCCAGGCGCCTTCGCCGGAGACAACGCAGAGGGGCTGGCGGCGGCCATAGACGTTCATATAATACTGGTCATCCAGGCCGGTTACCTGCCCGAGCAGGCCGGTCTGTCCGGTTTGGTTTGGGGTGACATCTTGTTCGGACATGGGGGTGCTCCTTTCGGGTCAAATGCGTTCGCCGTCGTAATAGGGTTTGCGTTCGCGGGTGATCATGGTGCCGATGCCCTTGTTGGTGAAGATCTCCAGCAGCAGGCAATGCGGGATGCGGCCGTCGATGATGTGGGCCCGCCCGACGCCTCGCTTGACCGTGTCCAGACAGCCCATGATCTTGGGGATCATGCCGCCGCTGATGACGCCGCGCTCGATCAGGTCGTGGATCTCCTGCTCGTTGAGTGTCGAGATAACCACATCCTCGCCTTGCTCGTTGCGGATTTTGACCCCTTCGACATCCGTCAGGGTCATCAGCTTCTCGGCCTTGAGCGCGGCGGCGATCTCCGCGGCGACGGTGTCGGCATTGATGTTGTAGCTCTCGCCGTTCGGCCCGATGCCGACCGGCGCGACGACCGGGATATACTCGTCGGTGGCCAGCATCTCGAGCACGCGCGTGTTGATCCGGACGATGTTGCCGACAAATCCGATATCCAGCGGCTTGCCGGCGTGGTCTGCGGTAATTTTTTCACATTCGATCAGGCGGCCGTCGATGCCGCAGATCCCGATCGCCTTGGCGCCGTTCTGGTTGAGCCGGGCGACGATTTCCTTGTTGGTCTTGCCGACCAGGACCATCTGGGCGATGGACATCGTCTGGGCGTCTGTGACCCGCAGGCCGCCGCTGAAGGAGGAGACGATGCCCAGCCGGTCCAGCATGGCGTTGATGTCCGGACCGCCGCCGTGGACCAGGACCGGGTTGATGCCGATATACTTGAGCAGCGTGATGTCTTCCATCACGTGGTTCTTGAGCTCTTCGTTGATCATGGCGTTGCCGCCGTACTTGATGACGACCGTCTTGCCGGCCAGGCTCTGGATATAGGGCAGGGCTTCGATCAGGATCTCAGCCTTGGCGATGACGCCTTTGATTTCACTGACAGACAGGTTTTCCATCTTGAATCCTCCTCATCCGCGGCCTAGATGGCCATCCCGACAGCCGTCAGGCCTTCGTTCTCAGGCAGCCCGGCCATCAGGTTCATCGCCTGGACCGCCTGGGCAGCGGCCCCCTTGCCGAGGTTGTCGATGGCACACAGGACTTTGACCTTGCCGGTATGTTTGTCGTAATGGACAGAAAGGTCGGCGAAGTTGGTTCCGGTGACCAAGCGCGTGTCGGGAAGCTGACCGGGTGACAGCAGGCGGACAAACCACTCTTGTGCGTAGGCGGCCTGATAAACCTCCTGAAGCCGGGCCGGATCCTGGCCGGGCAGCAGGTCGGCGTAGACGGTGGCCAGCATGCCGCGCTTCATCGGCGCCAGGTGTGGGGTGAACGTGACGGCCAGGGGCCGGCCGAGACCGGCCAGGAGGCCGCATTCCTGCTCGATCTCACTGGTGTGGCGATGGCCGACGACCCCGTAGACCCGGAACCCTTCAACTGTCTCGCAGAACGAGTAAGCGGTGTCCGCTTTGCGTCCGGCACCGCTCACGCCGGAAACCGCGTCGATGATGACGCTGTCGAGTCGGATCAGGTTGTTTTTTAAAAGCGGCAGCAGCGCCAGCAGGGAACAGGTGGGGTAACAGCCCGGATTGGCGACCAGGCGGGCCTGGGCAATGTCGCGGCGGTAAAGCTCAGGCAGGCCGTAAACCGCTTCGGACAACAGGTCCGGCCGGGGGTGCTTCAGCTTGTATGCGCCTTCATACACGGCCGCATCGCGGTAACGGAAATCGCCGCTGTGGTCGATGACCCGAAGGCCCCGGTCTAGCAGCTGGGGCACGATCTCAGAGGACACGCCGTGCGGCAGGGCGGTGATCACCAGATCGCAGTCGGCGGCGAGCCGGTCGATATCCAGCGTCTGCAGCTCCAGGTCGACAACCCGGGAGAAGTTCGGGTAGATATCGGAGATGCGCTGCCCGGCATGGCTTCGCGACACCAGCTGAGTCAGGTAAAAACCTGGATGGACCGACAGGATGCGTACCAGTTCCATGCCGACATATCCGGTGGCTCCCACGATGCCGACTCGCATTTTAACTTCCATTTGACTGCCGCCTTTCTGCTGTCACGAGCCCGTGAACCGGCCCGTTAATAATAAATATGCATTATAATGAATAATTACTCAACATGCAAGCTGTACGTCCCGTTTTTTATTTGCGGGTTCAGATGACGATATCCGTCCGCCTGCCGCCCGGTCGGGCGTTCCGCCACCTGAGCCCATTATAACGTTTTCTGCCGGTACGCGACAGATTGTGTCTCAAGACGGCTGGCCAGACACGATTTTAGCCTCTGTTTCGACAAGTTGGCCAAATCAGGTGCCGCAAAATTGGTATGTCTGTCAATCCCCCTGCTACTCTATGGACAAAATACGTGAAAAACATTTGTTACTTTTTGCATCTGGCATTCAGTTGCCGCAAGTGGTATAGTTGTTATGCAAGTGAACAGCTCTGAGGATGCGTTGTTACAAAAGTGGAGGTAAAAGTATGGCAAGTGTATCACTGAAGAATGTATACAAGCGATATGAAGGCGGCGTCGTTGCCGTAAGCGATTTCAACATTGACATCGAAGATAAGGAATTCATCATCCTGGTTGGCCCTTCTGGCTGCGGCAAGTCGACCACGCTGCGCATGATCGCCGGCCTCGAGGAGATCACGGAAGGTGAAATCTACATCGGTGAAAAACTTGTCAATGACGTCCAGCCCAAGGACAGGGACATCGCCATGGTTTTCCAGAACTATGCCCTGTATCCGCACATGACCGTTTTCGACAACATGGCATTCGGCCTGAAACTGCGCAAAGTCCCCAAGGACGAGATCAAGCGCCGCGTGACCGAAGCTGCCAAGATCCTGGAAATCGAGCATCTGCTTGACAGAAAGCCGAAGGCCCTTTCCGGTGGTCAGCGCCAGCGCGTCGCGCTCGGCCGTGCCATCGTCCGTGACCCGAAGGTCTTCCTGATGGATGAGCCGCTCTCCAACCTCGACGCCAAGCTGCGCGTTCAGATGCGTGTTGAGATCACCAAGCTGCACCAGCGCCTCCAGACCACGATCATCTACGTGACCCATGACCAGACAGAAGCCATGACCATGGGTACCCGCATCGTCGTCATGAAGGATGGTTTCATTCAGCAGGTCGACAACCCGACCAACCTGTACCTGCATCCGCAGAACACCTTTGTCGCCGGTTTCATCGGCATGCCGCCGATGAACTTCATCAATGCTACGCTGAGCGTCAGGGGCGACGATGTCAGCCTCAACTTCAACGACATCGACATCGCATTGCCGAAGAAATATTCGACACCTGAGGTCAAGGCATATAACGGCAAGGAAGTCATCGTCGGTATCCGTCCGGAAGCCCTCACAGACGACATCCGTTTTGTCGAGAGCCATCCGCAGACCCAGCTGCCGGCCAGCGTCGAAGTTGTTGAAATGCTCGGCGCCGAGACCTACCTGTACGTGACCGTCGCCGGCATCACCAACATGATCGCCCGCGTCGAACCGACCGTCAGCAACTCCAAGGTCGGCGATGTCGCCAAACTGGCTGTCGACGGCAACCGCGTCCATCTGTTCGACAAGGAAACCGAGCTCGTCATCCTGAGCTGATTCAGCAAGGCCATAAGACATGAGACAGGGACATCCTGCCAGCGTGCTGCGGCACCGGCGGATGTCCCTTTTTTCAATCCGGACGCAAGCTTCACGATTGTTTAACTTCTTGTCACATCCTTGAAACATATGCAGGAACAAGATAAGATAAGATAAAGATGATTTGCGTCTGAGATGTGCATACGTGATCTTCGCGATAGGAAGGTGTACAAGATGGAAGAACTAAAGAGATGTATCCGGGAGGCTTCGCGTTTCCTGGACAAGGTGGCCGGCGTCCTCGATCCCGATGGCATCATCATCGCCTGTACGGATGAAGAACTTGAGGGGACCGAAGATTCATCAGCCCGTGCGGTTATCTTGTCAGACGATGCCGTTGCGGTCACATACGGCCGAACCTATATGAAACTGCCGGTCAACGACCGGCTGACAACCGTCTGTTTTATCGACGGTACGGATGCCGTCGCCCGCAATTACCTGGATCTGCTCTGCCGCTGGATCACGGCTGCCCTCAAGGAGCGCAATTCGGACGCGGAGCGCGAGGCGTTTCTCAAGAACGTTCTTTTGGAAAACGAGCTGCCGGGCGACATCCCGCTCAAGGCACGCGAATTCAAGATTCCGTTCACGCTGGCCCGCCAGGCCTACCTGATCCGTTTTGAGCAGGCCGAGGAGCTGGATTGCGTGGAGATCCTGCAGAGCCTGTTTCCGGACCGGCGCAACAACTACATACTGCCGATGGATGAAGAGACCATCGTGCTGCTGGCCGAGTATCCGCGCGACAACCCGGCCCTGATCGATGAGACGGCCAATCAGATCCTCGATAACCTGAACGCCGAATCGATGGCTAAAGTCCATATCGGGATCGGCATGCCTGCCGAGAACCTCAAGGATACCGCCAAGTCCTATCGCGAAGCGTCGCTGGCCCTGACCGTCGGCGCCATCTTCGAGAGCGACAGTTATGTCATGCGCTACGACCAGCTCGGCCTGGGCCGCCTGATCTACCAGCTTCCGCCGACACTTTGCCACATGTTCCTTGACGAAGTGTTCCCCAAAGGCGCCTACGAGGCTCTTGACAGCGAGACGCTGCTGACCATCCAGAAGTTCTTCGAGAACAATCTGAACGGCTCCGAAACATCGCGCCAGTTATTCGTGCACCGCAATACGCTGGTCTACAGGCTGGACAAGGTGCAGAAAATAACCGGTTTGGATCTGCGCAGTTTTGATGACGCCGTGCTCTTCAAACTCGCGTCCATGGTCAGGAAATATCTGGAAAAACAGGAAAAGACGGCCGCCAAATCCGCAGGTGGAAAATGGTGGCACAACTGACAGGCCTTCGGCCTATCGGGAGGTTCTGATTTGTTGGAATTCCGTGGTGTATCGATGACATACCAGACGGGTACGATTGCCCTGAAGGATGTCAGCTTTACCATTCAAGACGGTGAATTTGTTTTTATCATCGGCCGCAGCGGTGCGGGCAAGTCGACCTTGATCAAGCTGCTGACCTGCGAAGAGCGGCCAACCAGCGGCAAGGTCCTGATCGACCGTTATGATGTGGCAAAAATCCGGCGTGGCCTGATACCCTATCTGCGCCGCAATATTGGTATGGTCTTTCAGGATTTCCGCCTGATCTACACCAAGACAGTTTATGAGAACGTCGCTTTCGCGATGGAGATTGTCGGCGCACCCCGCAGCACGATCCGGCGGCGCGTGCCGATTGTCCTCAGCATTGTCGGGCTGCGCGACAAGTCCGGCGCCCGTCCCGGTGAGCTGTCCGGCGGCGAACAGCAGCGGGTCGCGATCGCCAGGGCCATGGTCAACAACCCCATGCTGATCCTGGCGGACGAACCGACCGGCAATTTGGATCCGACCAACAGCGAGACCCTGATGGCCCTGCTGGAGGAAATCAACCACACCGGCACGACGGTCATCATCTGCACACACGACCGTGAGCTGGTTGACCGCATGAAAAAGCGGGTCATCGAGATAGACGGCGGCTGCCTGGTGCGCGACGACGCGATCGGGCTGTACGGCCAGTCGTGTCCGATCCGGACCCGCCCGTCCCTAAAATCCGAACCTGACGATGAGCTGTCCGGCGGCGAGCCGGCCGGTGAACCGATCCGGGAGGTAGGCACATGAGGCTGTCTACCATCGGCAATACCCTGCGCGAAGGCTTGCGCAGCATTGTCCGCCACCCTCTGGTCACGCTGGCCTCCATTTCGACCATCGCCCTGATGCTCATTCTGCTGGGCGCTTTTGATATTTTCTCGCTTAATGCCCGCCAGATCATGGCCCAGGCCGGCCAGCAGCCGCCGATTGAGATCACGATGGAGCTGGGCGTTTCCCAGGAGAAGCTATCCGCTGTCAGCAAGGCGATGGACGACAACCCCCTGGTCCTCGAGCATATTCTGTATACACCCCAGGACAACCTCGAACAATTCAAGGAAAGCATGGAGAACAAAGAACTGTTCGAGGATTTCCCGGTCACCAACATCCCGCATACCTTTTCTGTCCGCCTGACCGACCCGGAGCAGAGTGAATCCTTCAGGGACCAGATCGGCGGGATGCCCGGTGTGCGCAAGGTTGACCTCGAGCTGTCCGTCATGCGTTTTCTGTCCCAGGCCATCGTCTGGGTCAATTACGCCACGCTTGTCGCCTTCATTGTCCTCGGCGTGATCGCCTTTATCATCATTTCCAACATGGTTCGCGTGGCTGTGTTTGCCCGCGGCGAGGAAATCAGCATCATGAAATATGTTGGCGCCACCAACAGCTACATTCGCGTTCCCTATATCATCGAGGGCGCACTCATAGGCCTGGTGGGCGCGACCCTGGCCTGGCTGTTGATTTACATCGGATACAACCGACTTTACGATATCCTGATGGCTGGCATCAAGCCGACCGATTTCCTGGCCATGGTCGCGCCGGAGCAGATAGCCCGGCAGATCATCCTGCTGAATCTTTTGGTCGGAATTGGCGTCGGTTCCCTGGGCTCCGCGATCGCTGTTCGCCGTCACATCGCTGTATAGGAGGAGAAGACATGCTACAGCCAACCCGCTTCAACCCATCTCTTCCGCCCGCTTCGGCGAAGCGTCCGATTCGTACCTGGTCCTGCATTCTACTGGCTCTGTTGCTCGGCTTTGCCTTGTCGCTCGGTTCCGGTCTTTCCGTACCGGTCCTGGCCGAGTCGACCAGTGAGACCCTGGCTGCGGCGAAAGCCGAACAGGAAAAGCTCGCTGCTGAGCGGGAACGCCTGGAGCGTCAGGCCAGCCAGTTGGCCAATCAGGCTGACAAGCTGACCGGTGAGCTGGCCTGGCTCAATCAGCGCAGCGCTGATCAGCGTCGTTTGTATGAAGAAAAACAAGCCCAGCTGACTGCCGCGGTCAGCCAGATGGAAGATGCTGTCAGCGCCCATATCGAAGCCGAAGAAACCCTGACGGCCAAGCAGCTCCAGTATACCGAACGGCTGAAAGTGATGATAGACTTCCGCCAGAAGTCCATTTTTCAGATTTTCCTGGAAGCGGACAGCTTGCAGGGCTTCTTCACCACCATGCAGTTTATGAACACCATCGCCGAGACCGACGCCCAGATGATCGACGAACTGGAAGCCGCCAAGGATGACGCGACGCTTAAGCGGGAACTGGCCGATCAGTATTCGCGGGAAATGGGCGAGATTGTTCGCCGGGTCGAGGCAGACCTGCTTAAAATCCAGGCGGATGCCTCGGCACGCAAGGAGGACTTGGACCAGGTTGATCAAAAAATAACCGGCCTGGAACAGGCGGAAGACGACCTGCTGGCCGAGTTCGAGCAGCTGGCCGGCCAGATCTATGCCCTGCAAAAACAGCTTGAAGCCGAAAAGGCTGCCGCGGCCACCCGGGCTGCCCAGGCGACCCGCGCTGCTGAAGCGACCCGCGCCGCCAGCAAGAAGCCGACGCCGACGCCGAAACCATCCAGCAGTTCCAGTCCGTCGTCGAGCAAGCCGAACAGCAAGGGCTACGTCTGGCCGTATCCGGGAGACACCCGTGTCTACTCGCCGTTCGGCATGCGCTACCATCCCATTTATCACCGCAATCGCATGCACACCGGCGTCGACCTGGGCGGCAGTTACGGCAGTCCGGTCGTCGCCGCGAAAGACGGGACGGTTCTGATGGTCGTTAACCCCCGCGAAGGCAAGAACACCGGCGGCAGCGGCTACGGCAACTACATCGTTATCGCCCATAGCAACGGCGTCTCAACGCTCTATGCCCACCTGCGCAGCACGTATGTCCGGGCAGGCGAAACGGTCAAGGCCGGAGAAAAAATCGCCGCCTGCGGCTCCACCGGAACCTCGACGGGCGCGCACCTGCACTTCGAAGTGCGGGTCAACGGCAACCCGGTCAACCCGATGAAATACATCGGCTGACCGTTATCACAGCCGCACAGGGCCGGCCTGCCTCACAAGATGCCCTGAATTTTGAAGAAATGAATGGATGACACGATGGACGATAACGGCTCTATGCCTACCCCTGCATCACCGCGGCGCGGCCGTTCGGTCTGGTCTTATGTTCTGACCGCCGGAATCACGATGCTGGTGACCTTTGCCCTGACCGTCGGGATTGGCCTGGCAGCGCTTTCGGTACTCAACCCGGGCTTTCTCAAACCGGCAGAAGGCGGCCAGGACCGGCTGAGCTTCAGTTTCGCGCCTGACCCGGCTACGGAAACGGCGCTTTCCAAGCTGCAGGCGGTATTCGATGCGCTCGACAAGAGCTATTACCAGGAACTTAGCGATGCCGAACTGATCGATGCGATGGCCCGCGGCCTGGTCAACGAGATGGACAGCCCCTACACGATGTATTTGACCGCCGAGCAGAACCGCCAGATCGAGGAGTCGATGAGCGGCGACTACAGCGGAATCGGCGCGTTTGTCGGCCTGAACAAGGATGGCCTGGTTGAGATCACTGAAATCATCGAGAACAGCCCGGCTGAAGAAGCCGGCATCAGGGTCGGGGATTTGTTTATGGCCGTCGACGGCCAGGATGTGTCCTCTTACAACGATATCACGGCGGTCGCCGCCCTGGTGCGCGGCGCAGAGGGAACCCCGGTCGAGCTGACCTTCTTCCGCCCTTCGCTGGATGACCATGTGACCGTGACGGCCACGCGCCGGCGGATCACGTCAGCCAGCGTCGCCCACCGCCAGCTGACGGATAAGATCGGCTACATCCAGGTGCGCGAGTTCTCGCAAAATGTCGCCAAGAATTTCATCGCCGCGATCGAGGACCTGGAGAGCCAGGGGGTCGAGCACCTGGTGATCGACCTGCGCAACAACACCGGCGGCATGGCCTCCGAGGTGATCGACATGCTCGACTACCTGCTGCCCCGGGCTACCATCGCGACGCTGCAGGGCCGGGACAACGGCAAACCGTTTCAGGCTTCCTGGGATTCAGACAAGATGATGGGCGTCCCGGCCACGATGCGCTACGCCATCCTGGTCAACGGCATTACGGCCAGCGCGTCCGAGCTGTTCGCCGGCTGCCTGCGCGACTATGGGCTGGCCATGCTTGTCGGGGAGCAGACCTATGGCAAGGGCTCCGGCACGATTTCCTTTGCGCTGGCTGACGGATCGGCCATCAACGTGACCAATTTCCTCTATTACCTGCCGAGCGGTGAGAGCATCGAAGGCACCGGACTGGTGCCTGACCAGGATGTTGTCCTTCCCGAGGACGCCAGGGGCATTTCCCTGAACCGCCTGACCATCGAGCAGGATACTCAGCTTTTCGCTGCCCTGGCGGCCCTGGAAAAGCTGGACTGACGGCGTCCCCCTTTCGGAGAACGTATGTACCAGCCTCTGGCCGCGGTTTATGACCGGATTCAGCAGACAGATGTCTGCGCGTGGGCTGACTTCATCGGTCTGCTTGAGGCACGTTACAGCAGTCGGAGCCAGCGGGGCGACGGCCGCGGCGGCCGTCCCATCCTGCTCGATCTGGGCTGCGGCACCGGCGCTTTTTGCCTCGAGATGGCCCGGCGCGGCTATGACCCGATCGGCATCGACCAGTCCGATGCCATGCTCGACCAGGCTAGAATGCGCATCCAGGACGGACAGCCCGAGCCGCCCTGCCTTTTCCTGCAGCAGGACATCAGCCGCTTTGAACTTTATGGCACCGTCGACCTGATCACCTGTCTGCTGGACACGGTCAACCACCTGACCCGGGAAGGCCAGGTGCGCCGCTTGCTGAGACTGGCGGCCAATTACCTCAATCCCGGTGCCCTGATGGTCTTCGATCTGGCCAGCTGGCACCATTTCAGTGAGACGCTCGACCAGAACATCTTTTACACCGATCTGCCCGAGCACACCTTGTTCTGGCAGAATCATTTCAACCGGGCCAGGCAGACCAACCGGGCCGACATCACGCTCTTTAAGGCCCAGCCGGACGGTCGTTATGTCCGCTCGGATGCCCTGATCCGCGAACGTTATTACAGCGATGGGCAGGTCAGCGCTTGGGCAGAAGAGGCGGGACTGGACCTCGTGGCCCGCCTGGGCGACCTGGTCCTGCGTAAACCCCGTGAAGCCGATGAACGTGTCTTCTATGTTCTGCGCCGGCCAAACGGAAGCAGGCAGCAGCCTGCCACGTGAGGATACCTGAATGTGTGATGCGATCATGCCCGATAACGAACCTGACGACCTGATCATCCGCGCGACCGCGTTTGATGATGCCGTGCGTGCGTTTGCCTGCCGCACGACCCGGACATGCCGCGAGGCTGCCCGGCTGCACGGCCTGTCGCCGTCTGCGGCCGCGGCCATGGGCCGGCTGCTGAGCGGTGTCCTGATGCTGGCCCAGGATCTCGACAAACCGGGCGACACGGTCACCGCGGTCATCCAGTCCGACGGACCGATCCAGGGCATGACCGTGATCGGCGAACACGACGCGACGGTCCGCGGCTCAATCCTGGAACCGGTCGTTGAGACCAGATACAAAGCCAGGGGCAAGCTCGATGTCGGGTCTGCTGTCGGCAAGGGCACGCTGACGGTTATCCGTGACCAGCAGCTCAAAGAGCCTTATGTCGGGCGGATCGCGCTCGTATCCGGCGAAATTGCCGAGGACCTGGCGTCCTACCTGGCTATTTCCGAACAAATCCCCTCGCTTGTCAGCCTGGGGGTCAAGATGACCCGGGAGGGCATCAGCCACGCCGGTGGCCTGATGCTCCAGCTGCTGCCGGATGCGGATGAAACGGTTATCCAGGCTTTGGAGCGCCAGCTTGAAACCTTTCCGGACATGACGACTTTGCTGGAGTCCGGCGCGACGCCGGAAGAGATGCTGCGGCTGCTGACCGGTCCCGGCGGTCTCGACATCCACAGCCAGACCCGCTGCGCCTATGCCTGCCATTGCAACCGCGAGCGCATGGCACGCAACCTGATCGCGATGGGCCAAGACGAAATAAACCAACTGGCAGAGGATCCTGACGGAATCGAGCTGCAGTGTCATTTTTGCGCGTCGCGCTATGTGTTCAGCCAGGCAGATGTCCGTCAGCTGCTCGCGGCGATACCGGCAGGTGATGGTTAATGAAACGGAAAATTCTGAGTTTTTTAGGGCTGATCCTGCTCCTCACGCACGTCGCAGCGGCCTGCCAGCTGCTGCCGTCTGAGAGCGTGACCACCAGAACGAGCGCGACTTTTGCGACAGCGCCGACCGCGACACCCAGCCCGACACCGGCGCCAACCGCGACACCCAGCCCAACGCCGGAGCCGACCGCGACACCCAGCCCGACACCGGCACCGACAACAACCCCGGCACCGACAGGCTGGCCCCATCTGAACACGCTGGACAACACCAAAACCGGCTGGTATTACGTGCCGGCATCCCCCTTGAACGCCGACCTGCCGGCGGTCATTCCCGCCGCGGTCCAGAAGCTGGTCCAGGCCAACCACGCCCTCTGGCAGGAAGAGGATCCGAGCGGCATGCCGCTGTACCTGACCATGGACATGGGGTATGAATACCAGAACCTGACCGACGGGTTTCTGGACATCGCTCGGGATAAGGGCGTGCCCATCACGTTTTTCATCACCGGCAACTACCTGGCGCGCAATCCGGAGCGCGTGCAGCGCATGGTGCAGGACGGCCACCTGGTGGTCAACCACACCCAGCGCCACCCCAATCTGCCCGAGCTGCTCGGAAACGAAGGGCCTGAAGCCATCCTCAGCGAACTGACCCAGGTTGAGGACGATTTCCGTGCGCTGACCGGGCAGGACATGGCCCGGTTTGTCCGGCCGCCGGAGGGGAGTTACAGCGAGCGGGTGCTGACCTTGCTGGACCAGGCCGGTTACCGCACCGTTTTCTGGAGCTACGCCTATCGCGACTGGCTGACCGACGACCAGCCCGACCCCGAAGCCGCTCTGGACAAGGCGCTGGCCAATCTGCATCCCGGCTCGATCCTGCTTCTGCACGCGGTTTCGGAGACCAACCAGAAAATCCTGCCCAGCCTGATCGATGCCGCCCGCGAGCGGGGCTACCGCTTCGAGCCGCTGACTGCGCTGGCCTTGCCCTGACCGGGCAGGCCGATGGACTTTTCGTGAATATCTGAATAGAATAAGGTTTAGCCAAGCCGGGTGGCGATGCTGCGCAGCCGCCTGCTCCTGTCAGAGTGCGCGCAGATAAAAAACCGAATACGTTCGGGGACAGACAGGCAGCAGCGATGAGGAAGCCATCGTTATCGCATATCCACCGCTTCGGCAGGAATGACCAGTTCCTGGCGCTGTATATTCCTGTGTTTATCGAACAGGTGGTTGCCACCTTGACCACCATGCTGGGAACCATCCTGGTCAGCGGTGTCGGCGCCACCGCGGTCTCAAGTGTCGGTCTTGTGGATTCGATCAACTTGTTTATCGTCTACACGCTGAATGCGATTGCAACGGCGGTGACCGTAACCATCGCCCATAAGATCGGCGCGCAGGACAGCCGGCAGGCAGGCAGACTGGCCAGCCAGTCACTGCTTTTCACGGCCGAGGCGGCGATCGCCATCGGCCTGGCGCTGGCGTTATCCGGCCGCCTGCTGTTGAACAGCCTTTTCAGGGGCGCCGAAAAGCAGGTATTAGACGCCGCCAGCCCCTATCTGCTCATATCCGCGCTGACCTTGCCGCTGCAGGCGATTTACGCGACGTCGGCCGGGATTATGCGGGCTTCCGGCAACGCCCGCACCCCCATGCTGGCCACGATGCTGGCCAATCTGGTCTACATCGGTGTCGCTTACCTGTCCATCACGCAGCTCGGCCTGGGCGTGATGGGCGCCGGGATCGGGCTTTTTGCGTCGCGCCTGGTGTCCTGCGGCACGGTGCTCGTTGTTCTCCTCAAGGGCCATGGCGGCGTGATCCTGCCCCGGTTCGGCTTTCGGCCCGACTTCAAGGTTCTGGCCCCGATGTTTCACATCGCGCTGCCTGTCGGCCAGGACTCGGCGCTCTTCAACGGCGGGAAACTGGTCGTACAGGTTTTCCTGTCGGCCATGGGTACCGTCGCGATGGCGGCCAATGCCATCGCCAACTCACTGTTTTGCATTCTCGAACTGCCCGGTGTCAGCATGTCCATCGTATGCATGACGCTGACAGGGCAGTCCTACGGTGCAGGCGATCTGAACGACACCAAGCGGCAAATGCGGCGCTTTATGCTGCTCTCAACGGCGGTTCTGACCGCGAGCAGTGCCCTGATGCTGCCCATTCTCAACCCGCTGATCGGGCTGTATGCCCCAGGTGCTGAAACCGCGATCCTGACCCGCCGTGTTATGCTGATGCCCATGATCGCCGCTCCGCTGCTGTGGCCGTCGGCGTTTGTGGCCCCTTATCTGCTCCGGGCTGTCGGCGATGCCCGCTATACGATGCGCGTCACCCTGGTCAGCATGTTCGTCGTCCGATTGTTCTGTTCCTGGTTATTCGGCGTCTACCTGCATTGGGGCCTGAACGGCATCTGGGTGGCCATGATGCTGGACTGGCTGGTCCGCGGCACGTTCTTTGTTCCGCGCATGCTGTCATCCGCCTGGCAGCGCAGCCGGCCGTCTCCGGTCAACGAAGAACTTCCGGTCGTCCAGACGGGAGCCGGGAAGGTTTGACTGGTCCGGTTTTTCGGTCCTGAAGCAATCCGGAAAAAAGTCGAGAAAAAAAGTCTTGCATTTGCGTTTGTTCTGTTATAGAATACTTGTTGCGCGACTTTGCCGGGTCACTGGCCGATTCGCGCAGGCGATGAAGTTGGAGATTGCCGTCAGCAGCCGCTGCGGCCGCTCAGGCGGGTAACTTCAACAGAGCAAGTCCGGTTCGCGAAGCCGGACGGCAGGTGGACCTGAAGACGCAGCGTGTGCCGCAAGGCATGTGCCCAGCGCCGGAACTCAATGGAACGGATGACTGGGCTTTCTGATGGGAACAGAAGAAACGCCCGGCACAGGTGAAGCCTGACCAGCAGAAAACGAGGAGGTTTGACCCATGGCATCAAATCAGAGAATCCGCATCAGACTGAAAGCGTTCGATCACAACATTCTCGACGAAAGCGCCGAGCGCATTGTGGAGACCGCCAAGCGCACGGGCGCCAGCATTTCCGGCCCGATCCCCCTGCCCACGGAGAAGGAGATCGTGACGATCCTGCGTTCCCCGCACAAGTATAAAGATGCCCGCGAGCAGTTCGAGATCCGGACGCACAAGCGCCTGATCGACGTCCTGACACCCAACACCCGCACCGTCGAGGCCCTGATGAAGCTGGAAATGCCGGCCGGGGTCAACATCGAAATCAAGCTCTAAGCGAGATCCAGCAGCGGCCCTGCACGTTCAGGCCGCTGCGGTCATGTTCGCCGTCACGGCGAACCAATAACCGGGAGGTAACAGGAAGATGGCAAAATTCATGCTTGGCAGAAAAGCGGGGATGACCCAGCTGTTCGATGAGAACGGCCTGGCAATTCCGGCAACCGTCATCGACTGCGGCCCTGTCGTGGTGGTTCAGAACAAGAACCTCGAGACAGACGGCTACCAGGCGGTCAAGGTTGGCTACGGTGCTGTCCGCGCCAAGAAAGTCACGCGGCCGCTCAAGGGGCAGTATGACAAGGCCGGCATCGAGCCGCGCAAGTTCATGCGGGAATTCAGGACCGATGAGACGTTTGAACCCGGCCGGGAAATAACGGTTTCCGATATGTTCCAGGCTGGCGACCAGGTCGACATCAGCGGCGTTTCCAAAGGTAAAGGCTATGCCGGAACCATTAAGCGCTATGGTCAGAAGGGCGGTCCGGATTCGCACGGTTCGATGTACCATCGCCGTGTCGGTTCCATGGGCCCGAACACAGACCCTGCCCGCGTTTTCAAGGGCAAGAAACTGCCTGGACATATGGGCAGCGCGAACGTAACAGTCCAGAATCTCAAGGTCGTCATCGCCGATGGCGAGCGCAACATTCTGGTTGTCAGAGGCGCTGTCCCCGGACCCAAAGGCGGGCTGGTTGAGATCAGCACGTCCGTCAAGGCCCGTTAACGGCGCAAAGGAGGAGCATAGCAATGGCAAAAGTTGATGTCTATAACATGGAAGGTGCCGTCACGGGCAGTCTGGAACTGGACGATACCGTATTCGGGATCGAACCCAACCAGGATGTCCTGCACCGGTCCATACTCAGCTACCTGGCTAACCAGCGCCAGGGAACCCATTCGACCAAGACCCGCAGCGAAGTGCGCGGCGGCGGCAAGAAGCCGTATCGCCAGAAAGGCACAGGCCGGGCCCGTCAGGGTTCGACCCGTTCTGCCCAGCATGTCGGCGGCGGCATCATTTTTGGGCCCAAACCGCGTTCCTACGCCTTCACGCTGCCGCGCAAGATGCGGCGTCTGGCGATGAAATCGGCCCTATCGGCCAAGGTTGCCGCCAGCAGCCTGATCGTGCTGGACACCCTCGACCTGGCTGAGATCAAGACCAGCCGGATGAACACGATTCTCAAGAACATCGGCGCGGACACTTCAGCTCTGCTGGTCACGGCAGTGCGCGATGAAAAAATTGAGAAATCCGCCCGCAACCTGCTCGGGATAAAAACCGCGCTGGTCAATACGATCAACGTCTTTGACATCCTCAAGTTCGACAAGCTCGTTGTCACCCAGGAGGCTGTCCTGAAGGTCCAGGAGGTGTATGTATCATGAAATCGGCGCATGACATTATCATTCGTCCGGTCATCACCGAGAAGAGCACCAGCGACGCAGCTATCGGCAAGTACACCTTCGTCGTGGCCAGCACAGCGACCAAGCCTGAAATCCGCCAGGCTTGCGAAAAGCTTTTCCAGGTCAAAGTTCTGCAAGTCAACACGGTCAACTACGACGGCAAAAGCAAACGTCAGGGCGTCCACCAGGGCATGACTTCTTCCTGGAAAAAGGCTGTCGTAACCATCAGCACCGATCCGCAGCCTGTAACCTACCAGACCGCGGGCGGCAAGACAGCCCAGGCGTCGCGCAAGTACAAGACCGCGATCGAGGAATTCGGGTTCGGCCAGTAAGCCGGGCTAGCAAGAGAAGGAGTGAACAAAGATGGCAGTCAAAAGCTTTAATCCGACTTCTCCAGCCAGGCGT
>JAAYJD010000243.1 GCA_012523135.1 Clostridiaceae bacterium | reverse complement strand
GCGGCTTTCCGCGCCTTCGCCAACGATACGGACGGCCAGCTCGACCAGGATTACCGTCTGGTGGCCAACGCACGCGGGGACGCCCGTGAGTTCGGCCGGTCCCAGTTCGACCAGGTCGACCTGATCGACCTGGCCGGGAACATCGATTCGGGTCCGGCGCAGGCGCTGGTCTCGGCCCTTGGCCAGTGCGTCCGCTACAACCGGACATCGGCCAACATCAGCCAGGCACATGGGCTGGCCATCTATTTCCCCTACGACGAGCTCAAGCATGTCTCCGCCATGCTCGACATCTATGACCGGATCGGCATGAGCGCCGAATACAGCGCGCTCGTTCAAAAATTCGCCAACCTGGTGGTCGGCGGCCAGATCACGACCAGCGGCAGTTCCAGCGCGTTCAGCGCCCTGACGGGAAGCGGTTCGGCGGACAGCCTCTGGTCGACCGCCTGGAACCTGTTCTTCGCCAATGCCGATTTTTCCAGTTATACCGGCGGCGCCAGCGACTGGATTGACTCCGGCCTGATCCAGGGCAATGCCGACTACTACGAGCGAAATTACCTGAATGCCGGCGATTTGCAGCTGACCGACAAAAATGGCGCGCTTGTTTTGCAGCTGAGCGACGAGCAGTGGGACCTGATCCAGTCTGTCGAGCTCAATGTCTTCTTCGACGACGGGGAAGGGTACATCGACCTGGGGCTGGACAACCTCTACGAATTCGATGACGACGGCGACCTTGTGATTGCGTTTGACGGAACCTGGCTGGCGCTGGACAGTCACGTGGCCGCCTATTATGTCGACAGCTATGAAGACGACGGCACCGCCTGGTCGGTCAGCGGCCGCATCCCGGCCCTGCTCAACGGCCAGCGTGTCGACATCGTGGTCAAGTTCGATAACGACTACCCGTACGGCACGGTGAGCGGCGCACGGCTGCTGTATGACGACAACCTGGTCATGCCCCGCGGCCTGCTCCCGATCCGATCAGGCGACACGATCGATTTCCTTTGCGACTTCTACAGCTATGCCGAGGAATTCCAGGACAGCTATTATCTCGGCGAGCAGATGATCGCCGACGGGGATCTTTCCGTCAGCAACGTCCAGATCGGCGACAGCCGCTGCCTGGTGACATATAAGCTGACCGATATCTACAACAACACCTACTGGACGCCGGCTGTGGCATGGAACGATTAGCATGACGATGAAACAACGCAAAAAGCCCTGGCTGTTCCTGCTGATCGGATTATGGCTGATCACCGCGTTGACCGGCTGTCTGCCCGCAGCCCTTCTGGACGGCCCAACGGGGGTGACAACCCGGTCGGCGGCGGTCACGACAACGGCCGCATCCGCTGAGCTGGATGAGGACGGCGCCTACACAGCGCCGGAGGAGGTTGCCGCCTACCTGCACGCTTACGGCAAACTGCCCGGCAACTACATCACCAAGCGGCAGGCCGGCGAACTGGGCTGGGACGCCAGCCGGGGCAACCTCTGGGAGGTGACCGACCGGATGAGCATCGGCGGCGACCGCTTCGGCAACCGCGAAGGCTTGCTGCCGGACAAAGAGGGCCGTGTCTGGTATGAGTGCGATGTCAACTACAACGGCGGCTATCGCGGCGCCGAACGATTGGTCTACTCGAACGACGGCCTGATCTATTACACAAACGACCACTACCAGTCGTTCACCCGATTGCATTAGGAGAGACCGATGCGCAAGGTAAAGCTTAACGGCAAAAAGATGGACACCCGGGAACACGCCCACCGCCACCTGCAAAAACAGCTCCGGCTGCCGGCCTACTACGGGGCCAACCTGGATGCCCTCTGGGACCTGCTCAGCACCTGCGGCGAAGCCATCCAGGTCACGCTGGTCAACCGGGGCGATATGATTTCGGCGCTGGGCGATTACGGCGAAAAGCTGATCCAGGTTTTCAAGGACGCGGAACGGGGGAACGATCGGCTTCGCTTTCGGATCATGTAAAGCCGGTCAGCTGACGGCAGGCTCGGTGAGAAATGCGTCTGCATCCTGCCCGTGATCGGCCAGGATGCGGGCGATCTGCCGGGCGCCCAGCCGCGTGACCGTGCGGCCCTCGGCGCGAAAATCACGCCCCAATGCGGCGGAGGCGATCTCGATCAGGGCGGTCGTCACCGGCGTCGGCAGACGGAGCGCCTTGCCGAGCGTCTCCAGCAGCACCAGCCCTTCCGGCACATCTTCGGTGATATTGCGTGAATCGACCGTGACCGGTCCCCTGGCCCGTTCCGGCATCGCGGCGTACCACTGGAAGGTTGCCCGGGCATCGGCCTTGAGATCCAGCGTGTTGCGGAACCGGCAGGCTTCGGCATAGGGCAGGCGGGCGAAACCCAACGCTTCCAGAACATCCATCTTCTCGGTGTCCAGCGCTTCGAGTATTTTCCAGACCGACGGGGTGAACACCTCGTGGTACATGCAATAGTCGCCCCCTGTTTTTTCGATCCGGGGCATGCTCATGATCGCGCCCACCGTATGGACGATCAGGTTGGGGTTGTGCAGCGCCGCCTCGACGACGGAATCGAGCCAGGTGAACGGGAAGCCAAGCTTGTGCAGCAAGCGCCGGCCATCCTCGCGCCGGCGGGCCGGGAAGATGCCGATCGGGTTGCGCACGTTGCGAAAACCGATCCTGACCTGGCCCGGACGGCTGATCCGGCAGTCGATGAACGAGCTTTCGGCTTCCGCCACGATCAGGTCCAGGTGCCCCAAGTGTCTTAGCACATAGGCGGTTGACAGGTAGCCTGGATTGAACAGCAGCAGCTGTCCGTCGCCAAGCCAGGGCTTCAGGCGCCGGATCAGGTCCTCGTGATAGTTGGTCTGGACATAAACGATCACAACGGCGCATCCGGAGACGGCGGACAGATCATCGGTCACCCGCGCGATGCGCGCCAGGCGGCATCGGGCGCCTGACACAAGTTCCATCTGTCCGCCATGATCTTGCAGCATACGGAAATGCTCGGTATGCCCATGGCGTGACGTTTTGATCAAACGCACCTCGTGGGCGCGCAAACTGAGATCGGCGGCGACAGCTGTGCCGGCGTTTCCGGCGCCCAGGACAGCAATGTTCATAACGGCCTCCTTCCTTTGCTGTTGCAGGTCTCCTGTCGTGTCTGACCCTATTCAATTATCTTTTCGCACCTTCATTTTACCAAAACGGCGGACCCCCTGGCAAACCGCCCGTCGGTCCGGGTTAGGTTTGACAATTCGGCCGCCCCGATGATAAACTTGTTCCCTGTAGCACCGTGCGCACAGGCGTGCGGCAGAAGGAATGAACCACAAATCATACGGTAGTACGGGAGGAATTGTCGATGAACAGATTCTTAAAGATTTCATTTTCCTTGTTATTGATCATCTCCTTAGGCCTGGCCACATTGGCAGGCTGCAGCGGCGAATCCGGCAAGATCAAGATCGGTGTCGTCCAGCTGGTTGAGCACCCCGCCCTCGACGCCTCGTACCAGGGTTTCGTCGACGCGCTCAAGGACGCCGGCTATGTCGACGGCGACAAGATCACGATCAGCTACCAGAACGGTCAAGGCGAGCAGTCCAACTGCCAGACCATCGCCACCCAGTTCCTGAACGAAAAGATGGACCTGATCCTGGCGATCGCCACGCAGGCTGCCCAGGCCGCCGCCAACGTGATCAAGGATATCCCGATCCTGGTGACAGCCGTCACGGATCCGCAGGACGCCAAGCTGGTCAACACCAATGCCAGCCCCGGCGGCAATGTGTCCGGTACGTCCGACCTGACCCCCGTGAAAGAGCAGTTTGACCTGATGATGAAACTGTTGCCGGATGTCAAGAAAATCGCCGTACTCTACACCTCGAGCGAGAGCAACTCGGTCTTCCAGGCCAACCTGGCCAAGAACGCCGCTGCGGCGCTGGGGATCGAAGTCATCGAGGCGACCGTGTCGGCATCCAACGAAATCCAGCAGGTTGTCGAATCGGTTCTGGATAAGGCCGACGCGATCTACATCCCGACCGATAACACCTTCGCCAAGGCCATGGCGACTGTGACACTGGTGACGGGGCCGGCCAAGATGCCCGTGATCGTCGGTGAAGAAGGCATGGTCAACAGCGGCGGTCTGGCCACGATCGGGATCGACTACTACAAGCTCGGCTACCAGACCGGCGAGATGGCGGTCCGCATTCTCAAGGACGGCGCCAAGACAGCCGATATGCCGATCGAGTACCTGAAGGACGTCACCGTGACCATCAACACCGATATCGCCGCCGAGATCGGCGTCGCCATTCCGGACGACCTGGCTCAGGTGAACACATACAAGAAACAAGGCTAAGCGACCGAAAGCAGGCGCGGTCCGATTTTTTCGGGCCGCGCCTTGTCCATCGGTTGCAAAATGAGCCGCAAGGAGTCGTGCCCAACCATGTTCTGGATCATCCAAAGCGCCGTATCACAGGGAATCTTATGGGGAATCATGGCCCTGGGGGTATACATCACCTTCAGGGTTCTCAATTTTGCCGACCTGACGGTTGACGGCAGCTTCACCTTGGGCGGGGCGCTCTCCGCGCTTATGGTCCTGAACGGCGTCGATCCCCTGCTGGCGATCCTATTTGCAACGATCGGCGGCATGGCCGCCGGGTTGTGCACCGGTGTGCTCAACACCAAACTGCGCATCCCCGGGCTTCTGGCCAGCATCCTGACCCAGATCGCCCTCTACTCGATCAACCTGCGCGTGATGGGTTCGCCCAACATCTCGCTTTTGCGCATCGACACGCTGTTCACCCGTGTCCGGGACCTGGGCTTTCCGGATCGCTGGGTCACGCTGGCCCTGGCGCTGGTCTTCACCGTGGCCGTCATCGCCCTGATGTACTGGTTCTTCGGCACCGAGATCGGCAGTGCCATCCGTGCGACCGGCGACAACCCGCGCATGATCCGCGCCCTTGGCGTCCACACCGACACGACCACAATCCTGGCGCTGGTTTTAGGCAACGGATTGGTCGCCCTTTCCGGCGGCCTGATCGCCCAGCAGCAGGGCTACAGCGACATCGGCATGGGCACCGGCGCGATCGTAATCGGCCTGGCCGCGATCATCATCGGGGAAGTGCTGTTCTTCAAGTCGACCTTCTACCTGCGCCTGACCGGCGTCATCGTCGGCGCCGTCGTCTACCGCATCGTGATCGCCCTCGTCTTGCGCGTCGGGCTGAGATCGACAGACATGAAGCTGTTTACCGCCATCCTGGTGGCCCTGGCGCTCTATCTGCCGACGCTTCGCTCGCACGCACGCCAGTTCGACTTGCGCAGGAGGGGACGTCATGCTTGATTTAATCAACATCAACAAGACCTTCTATCCGGGCACGCCGAACGAGAACCATGTCCTGCATGACCTCAGCCTACACCTCGACAACGGCGATTTCGTCACCGTCATCGGCGGCAACGGCGCCGGCAAGTCGACGATGCTCAACATCATCTCCGGCCAGTTTTTTCCGGAGAGCGGCCAGGTCACCATTGACGGCCAGGATGTCACCTGGCTGCCGGAACACAAGCGGGCCGTCTATCTCGGCCGCGTGTTCCAGGACCCGATGCAGGGAACGGCGGGCGACATGGGCATCGACGAGAACCTGGCCCTTGCCGCACGGCGCGGCAAACGCCGCGGTCTCAGCTGGGGCATCGGCAAGGCGGAACGCGACTTGTATCGCGAGACGCTGCGCGGCTTCGGACTGGGCCTGGAAGGGCGCCTTAGCACTAAGGTCCGCCTCTTGTCCGGCGGGCAGCGCCAGGCGCTGACGCTCCTGATGGCGACTTTGCTAAAGCCCAGCATCCTGCTGCTCGACGAGCACACGGCCGCCCTCGACCCCAAGACCGGCGCCAAGGTACTGGAATTGACCCGGCAGCTGATCGAGGAGCACCGCCTGACCACCTTGATGATCACGCACAACATGCGTGAAGCCATCCAGTACGGCAACCGCCTGATCATGATGCACGCCGGGAGAATCATTCTCGACATCCGCGGTAAGGAAAAACAGAACCTGACCGTGGAAGACCTCTTGCACCAGTTTGAACGGGCAAGCGGGACGGTATTGGACAACGACCGCATGCTTCTGTCCTGACCGCCGCGCCTGACAGTCTGGATCCAGGCAAATGAGGTGCATGACAATGCCGCATCCTCTAACCATGGCCACGATCGTCACTTTGGGCGGATTTATCCTCGTCCTGTTAGCCGGTCTGTGCCTGCTGCTCGGCTTATGGCTGAT
>JAAYJD010000242.1 GCA_012523135.1 Clostridiaceae bacterium | reverse complement strand
TGGCGGCCACGGCGGCATAGTTTTTCAAGATCAGCTTGCGTTTCGTGTTCGTGTCAGGCTTCATGGTGTAACTCCTCATGTGTTCGGGCTAATGGACAGCACGTCCGACTGCGCCGGATCACCCGTCCGGCCGTGCCCGTCTTTGGGGCGGTCACGTCCTGCATGGTGCATAGCATGCGATCCAATGCACCGCTGTCAATGGCATAGAAGACCCAGTTGGCTTCTTTGCGGGCCGTTACCCAGCCGGATCCGATCAGCGCCTTCATGTGGTGGGACAGGGTCGGCTGGCTGATTGTCAGGTTTTCCAAAAGATCGCAGGCACAAAGCTCGCCGTCAGCGAGCAGATCCAAAATCTGCAGCCGAACCGGCTCGCTGAGGGATTTAAACATCGCCGCCTCTGCCGTATAATGTGTCATGCGGACACATCCCTTCATTTGTTCGCTTGATTGTAACATATGTATTGATCTGCATCAATATAGATCAATGTCGATTTAGCAGCGAATAAAGCCTGATATATGATGATCTATCCAGCTTGTGACCGGACAGGCGGCTCGATCGTATTCTTGGCAGGACAGGTTATAGGAGGGAATACCGATGTTCAAGCGTATCTGCTGCCTGTTGCTCGCCCTGGGGATGCTTTTGCTTTGCTCATGCAGCCTTTTCGATCCGCAGGGGCGGGTTCGGATCGTCTCCGGAAAAGAGACGTACAAGCCGGTCACATACTTCCAGTATTCGCTGCGCGCCGGCCTCGCGGCGGACGGCCGGCTCAGACAGCCCGCAGAGGTCGCGGACGAACTGGACGCGTTCGTTCTGGGCGAAGACTACGAAATCGTGATCCAGGGCAGCGTATGGAATCCGCCGGAATATCTACTTGTCAGCCTGCCGGAGGGAGAGTACGTGGACAGCGGTCCGGCTTTCGTCCGGCCCCAGGATCCCGGTACCTATGTGCTGCGCATCCTGGCCAGTTGGGGCAACGACAAGCGCAACGCCGGCTACCAGTATTTCTTTAAATTCACCATTCCGGACTAATTGGGGCCTTCGGGAGGAAACAGGCGGACGATAAAAAGAAAAATCAGCTGTTTTGTGTCAAAATGGTGTTGTCAATCGTTTCTGTCTGTAGGAGGGCAATGCCATGGCTGACCCGAATCCGGACACGACATCGCACCAGAACCTGGAACAACTGCTGGGCCAGGTGGCTGAACAAGACCAGGACGCTTTGCGCGCGGTTTACGAAATGACCAGACGCAGTGTATTTGCCGTCGCCTATGCCGTCACCCGCGACCGTCAGCTGGCCGAGGACGTCCTCCAGGACACGATCGTGCGCGTCTGGGAACAGTCCGGTCGTTACCGTTCTTCCGGCAGCCCGCTGGCATGGGTGCATACGATCGCCCGCAATTTGGCTCTCGATGTCATGCGGCAGCGGCATCGCCTGGTCCACACCGACTTTTCCGATGACATGCCGCTTCCGGACGCGCTGGTCAGCCATGCGGACCCGACCGACCGGATCAGCCTCGAAGCCGGCCTGGATCAGCTTGATCCGGACGATGCCGTCATTTTTGTCCTGAAAGTGCTTGCCGGGCTCAGCCACCTGGAAAGCGCGCGGCTGCTGGACTTGCCTTACCGCCAGGTCCGTTACCGCTACCAGCGCGCCATCCGCCAGCTGCGGCGTTTCCTGGCCGAACCCAATTCTCCTGGGAGGTGAACGACATGAAAAAAATCGGCTTAAAAAGCAAAAAAGATGTCCTGGTCTGGGCCCGCCAGACCCCGCTCGGTCTCCCTGACCACTGGCCCGTCATCCAACAGCGCCTGGCCAGGCAAAATCCGTCGGAATCGCGCATGCCCTGGAAGCGGATCTGGGCCTGGGTCATACCTGGCCTGGCTGCCTTGCTGATCCTGGTGAGCCTGCTGGCCGGCCGCGTCTGGCCGCGTGACACGCACGGCACCTACACGCAGGCGACCGGCACATCCGGCGCATCCGGTCCGACCGGCACGATGACCGAACCGGATCCGGCTCACATTGCCTTTTCCGACTGGGCGAACGCGCAATACGCCAAGCTGGAACAAGCGGGCATCCCCGAGCAGTACGCGCCCTATGCCGGTTCCTACATCGCCAGCGACTATTCCGCTTACGTCATCCTGGTGACCGGGGAGCCGCAGGATTTCATCGCATCTTACCGGGATCTGCTCGATTTTAGCCGAATCGAGGTCAGGCAGGTCAAATACAGCCTTAAAGCGCTGCAGGCGGCCTTCACGCCGCTTCAAAAGGCTTTTTTCGAATCGGATGAACTGGTGAAACTGGGCGTTTCGGGCATGGGTGTCTCGGAGCCGGAAAACGCCATCTTACTGGTCGTCGATCGCGTGACCGCCCCCCTGCGACAGGCGGTGGCCAGGATCGTGCCGGATACGGCGATGGTCGTGTTCGAGGTCGACGGCCGGATCGTGCCCTTTTCCTGACCGGATGTGACCCGCTTCAGGTTTGACTCGTATTATAAGTAAGGACCTGTCCGCATAGACCGACCAGGATGAGGAGAGTGCCGTGACCGACGAAACGGACCTTCACCCCAAAGACTTTCGCGACAGCTACAACCGCTACGGACAGATGCTGTATCACATCTGCCTGAATGCCCTGAAAAGCCCATCGGATGCCGAGGACGCTGTGCAGGAGGTTTTCCTGCGCTATTACGACCGCACCCCGCAGCTGGTGAGTGAAGAGCACCGCAAGGCCTGGTTGATCCGCACCGCCGTCAACTACTGCAAGGATCAGCACAAGGGGTTCTGGCGCCGGCGCGTCAGTTTTGCGGAGACGGAACCGGCGGTATTTCCCGTGTTCCCGGATCCGGAAGCCTCCGACCTGTTCCAAGCCTTGCTGAAGTTGCCGCAAAAGCAACGTGTCTGCCTGTACTTGTTCTATGTCCAGGATCTGCCCGTCGCCGCGATCGCCCGCGCGCTCGGGATCGGCCCGTCTGCCGTTAAGATGCGGCTCAAACGCGGCCGGGAAGCCCTGCGCCGGGCAATGGAGGAAAACACATGAACGATTTTGCCCGGGCTCTGAAAAAAACCTACGCGCAGCTGTCGCCGGATCCCGGTCTGGCGGATCGGATCGAGCAGACGCTGGCGCAGCGAGTCCGGCCAGCCCGGCGCAGCCCCGGCCTTAAGCCCGTGCTGGTCGTCGGCCTGGCTTTGCTGCTCGTGGTGCCGGCAGGTCTCCTGGTCAGCCGTTTGCTGGGTTACCAGCAGGTCCAGCCGACCCGGACGACAATCTCCACCGGAGCTGCCCTATGGCCGGCCCTGAGCCTGACGGAAGGCGTCGCCATGGCCGATCATATCATCTACGGCCGGGTGATCGCCAAGCGGACGCTGGGTTCGGAAACCCTGGTCACGATCGCGGTGATCCAGGTCCTCAAGACCAGCCCTTCCGTGACGGCTGAACTGGAAGAAATCCCCTACTACGAGATCCCGCCTGCCGCAGACGGCTCCTCTTACGGGATCCCGCCCATCCTGGCTGAGGGCCAGGAGGCGGTGCTGTTCCTGAACCGCTTTTCCCGCGTGCTTTCGCCGGACTTTGTCGTCCCGGTCCGGGAGAGCCGGGCCGAACTGACGCCCTATTTGAAAAAGCATTCAGTTTTTGCCGATCTGAAAAGCAATCCTGCCATTGAGGCGTTCTGCGACCAGGTGGTTCGCGAACAGGCCAGCGGCGATTGATCTCTGGCGCGGGGGCAGGCACTCGGTTATGATGGACATGACGGACGGCCAAAGTCGCCGGTGAAGGAGGGATTCAGATGACCATGGTTCCTGGACATGGCGAAAGCCTGCTGCCGCCAGGCAAGCGGTGGCAACTGGTTTGGCACGACGAGTTCGAAGGCTCCGAGCTGGACCGGAGCAAGTGGATGTTCCGCAAGCACCTGTTCCACAGGCAGCACGAAACATTCACCGACGAAGGGGTCTTCCTGGACGGCAACAGCAATTTACATATCACGCTGCTGGAGAAGGACGGACACTACTATTCGGCCCACCTGCAGACGGGTGAGAACTACATGGACCGGCCGCACACGGGCGAGTGGCCGATCGCCGCCCTGGCCAACCCGACCTTCATGCACAAGTACGGTTACTATGAGTGCCGCTGCAAGCTGCCGACGCAAAAGGGCTGGTGGGCGGCCTTCTGGCTCCAGTCGCCGGTCATCGGGTCATCGCTCGACCCGCGCCGCGCTGGGGTCGAAGTCGACATTCTGGAGACATTTTCCGACTATGGCGTCATCTCCAGCACGACCATCTCACACAACTGCCATTGGGGCGGTTACGGACCGGACCATCGCAGCAGCGGCCTTGTGGCCTGGACGCTGAAAGAGACGCCGGACGGGTTCCACCATTTCGGTGTCGACTGGAGCCCAACCGGCTATGTTTTCTATGTCGATGGCGAGGAAACCAACCGGATGGAGGAGGCGGTATCGGATACCGAGCAATTCATCCTGCTTTCGACCGAATGTGACGGCTACCGCAGCGAGGAACGCCAGCCCAGCGAAGACCTGCGCCGGGCTATGCTTCCGGACGCCTTCATCGTCGACTTTGTCCGCGTCTATGATTCGGTTTAGGAAGCATTTGACGAACGCCGTTCAAAGCTCAAATAGCGGGTGCCCTGGAAGGTGAGCAGGCCCTGGTCGCCCTCGGCCAGCATGCCGAACTCCTGACCGCTGACCTTCAGTTCCATGCGATCGCCGCTTTCGACCTCGAAGGTGGCAAAATAGGTCGTCGACGACGAATGGTGCACGCCGGCGTTTCCGCCGTGATGGTGGTGGTGGACCGAGACATTGGTCCGCTTGGACACGATCCGGGCGGCGACCGTCAGGCGCGGCGCCTGGTTGTTGCTATGCCATTGCATCAGGCCCCGGACAGCCGTGAAGATGAACACGCCGATCACAAGGACAAAGACGAGTGCGAAAATGCCCTGGAAGGCCATGAATCCGCCTGAGAACATGAAGGCGGTAACTGGATCTGACATGTGTTTTGTATCCTCCTGCGCTGTCAAAAACATGCAATCGTTTGCCGAAGCAACAAGCTGCCGCTTGTATCTTATCGGAAAGGGCGGCATTTGCCAACCATCCGGTCGGGGCACGGGGATTTTTGTTAAAATAAGAGCGATCAGTCATTTTGCGTGTGACGTCAATGGAGGAATCGCCATGTCCCAGGGCCTGCCGGACCTGTTCAGCCCCAGTACCGACCGCTGGTTTTGCCGTGCTGTTGGCCAGCCGACCGCCGTGCAAAGCGAAGCCTGGCCGGTGATCGCCTCCGGCCGGCACACGCTGGTGTCCGCACCCACTGGTACAGGCAAAACGCTGGCCGCCTTCCTGGTCTTCATCGACAGACTGCGTCAGCTGGCGCGCCGGGGCGAACTCAAACAGGCATTGCAGCTAATCTACATTTCGCCGCTTAAATCCCTTGCCGGCGACATCCGTGAGAACCTGGACCGCCCGCTCCAGGGC
>JAAYJD010000241.1 GCA_012523135.1 Clostridiaceae bacterium | reverse complement strand
CCCAGCTCCCCGCGCGGAACCTCGCGCACAGCATGCCCCCGGCCGGTCGCGAACACCACAACCCAGGCCATGATCAGCACCACAACGGTCCGGATGGCGGTACCGAGGTTGGATTCGACGCCACGAATGCCGATTTTGGCCAGGATGGCCGTGAGGCTGGCAAACACCGCCGCCAGAGCGGCGTAGATCAGCCATGCTTTGCTTTTCGTGCCGCGCTCTTCGGTAGTTTCCTTTTTCTGGATCATCAGCCAGCTGCCGACGGCCAGCACGACAACGATGCCGGCTTTGGCCCAGGTGATACCCTCGCCCAGCAGCACCAATGCCAAAAGGATGGTCAGGATGGTGCTGGATTTGTCGCCCGGCACCACATTATTGACATCGCCCAGCTGCAGCGCGCGGAAGTAGCACAACCAGGAGGCGCCGGTCGCGAGTCCCGACAGGATCAGGAACACCCACGAGCGCGGTTCGACCTGGGAGAGTGTCGACTGAGAGCCCGCGAGAAACACCATCAGCCAGGCAAAAGCCAGCACGACAATCGTTCGGATCGCGGTCGCGACATTGGAGTCGGTTCGTCGGATGCCGAGCTTGGCGAGGATGGACGTGATGCCCGCAAACAGCGCTGAACCAAATGCCAGCAAAATCCAGGTCACAGGGCTTCCACCTCCGACACTGTTTAACCCCTTTTTGGGGCGCCTTTGCTTGGTACTGAAAATGCGTCATGCCAACGGTATCTTACTTTATATGAACTGTACATGCTGTACGGTACAATCTTTTCCTTCTGCAGTCTGCCAATCACAATGTACGGCATGACTTGCTGTGATGACGCAAATCGTTGAATAGCGGGAATAGAGAAATCGGACTCGTTGAGAAATCGCTCATAACCTGCTGGGTCAACAAGTGCCTCACTGGCAAAACGATCTGCCGCCTGCTCCCGTTCCGATGTATGCCCATCTACGACATCGATGAATTTTTGCACTTTCGCTACATCCCCGTTTACGATATGCCCAATCTCGTGAAAAAGAGAGAACCAAAAAATATCCGCATAAGCTCCCCGAATGGTCAAAACCATTTGGTAAATACTATCCTTCTTCCGTGTGAGATATCCATGTACCGGTGCACCTCGAAAATGGCGAACCACCGAAAAATCGATTCCATATTTCCCCATTAGAGCGGTCAGATCCTCAGGGAGATCACAGTACGGATCGCACAAAGTCTGTTTTAGATCCGCTACGAGGTCACCCGTTTTCGCAGGTTCGAATGGGGTGTCTATGCGCCTTTGATCACCGGCCATCTGGCAAAGCCGCAGCCATGCTCCCAACACATGTGGATCTACAGAGGCGTGAGTGGACATGCGAAAGGCCCCGGCAGGAACCAGGTCTTTCAAATTATCGATGTTGCTGATCTGAAGTGCTTTTCGCAATGACAAAATGGTGTCTTCCGCCCTGTGATGAAGCGGCATGTACCCTTGTTTCCGAAGATGCCTAGCGATTTCGGCCAATGCGGTTTTCGCTGTTTTTTCTTCGTCTGTGATGGTCTTAACTTCGTCCCGATCCAATTTTTCCGCTTCATAGTTGGCCTGAAGGTTGAGCCAGAACGACTTGCGAACACCGAGTGCGTACTCCAGTGCGGCAGCAAACTTGGACGAGATGTCTTTTTTGCCAGAAATAACACTGCTGACATATGCCGGTGTCACGTCTGTACGTGCTGCTAGTTCCGCTTGCGTGATTCCGCGATCCTCAAGTACATCCGCAATCGTTTCACCCGGATGGATAATCCAGTCATCGGATATACCAGTTGTCCTTGCCGCCATGGTAGTCACACACTCCTTTCACTTCGATTTCTGTGCAGTCCCGAATTGAAAAATGAGTTGCCTCCAGCCGGATGATAAGTCTCACATTTCCGGCAATACGAAGAGAACCATTGGGTTGCTTGTACCCTTTCAATATTTCCGGTCTTCCCAGGTGCAGATCCAGAATATCTCCAAAACAGTCGGCTGCTTTCAGATGTAACAGATGCTTCCAAAGCGTTCTCCCCCAATCGGCGGGTAAAATCTGCCGTATACTCCGCTGATCCGAAAAGCATTGTTCTAGCTCTTTGTTTGCATAGAAAATCTGCAACGACCAACCACCCGTATTAACCAATCGGTTAATCCTATAATACCGCTTGTTGAGCGGATCGTCAACGTGTTTATCTTGTCAGCAGAATAGTAGTCGGCTCCCTGTGCTTTCGGAGTCGGAAAATGAAAAGACAAAAGATGATGTTCCTGCTCTCAGGCGCTCCCTTTTTTCACCACCGGGGCGATCCCGGCCGGCCGGGTGACAAACGTTTCGTTCGCGACACGCTTGATCCATTTTCGGCTGTACAAGCGGAACACGCACCACACCGCCTTGATCACATGCTCGATGCGCAGCAGCGTGTAGATCCAGAACGCCGGCAGATGCCACACCAGCCCTGCGAGAGCGCCAAGAGGCACCGAGGCTACCCATAAAAAGAGGATGTCCGCGAGCATCAGGAATTTGGTGTCCCCGCCGCCGCGCAACACGCCCTT
>JAAYJD010000240.1 GCA_012523135.1 Clostridiaceae bacterium | reverse complement strand
TGCTCCACAAATCGGCGGCGCAGGCGGCGATGTTGCCGACCGGGCTTGGATGCGCCACGGCGCTGCTGCGCCCCTCCATGGCGATCGGGATGCCGGTGATGGCCTTGACGTAGACACCCTCGTAGCCACAGTCCTTATGCGGACCGACGGCGCCGGCTTCCACAGCCGCCAGGCTGCGCACGGCAGAGATGACCCGGTCGACGGCGGCAAAGACCTTGGGGATGAAGCGGCGTTCCGCCAGCACCATGGCGGTGTTGGCAAACCCGCAGGCGGTGTCGCCGGACGCAATCGAACCGGTCTCGTCGGCGACCTGGCGGATGGCGCCCCAAAGCTTGTGCATGTCGCGTACGCCGAGGATTCCCAGGGCGAAAATCGCTTTTTGGATGTCACAAGTCATGTTGGCTTCGTCGTGGGTCTCTTTGCCCCCGATCGATTCGATCGCCAGCAGATCGGCGCCGGCCAGGGCGTTCTCGCGGAAGGCGGCGAGTACGTTTTCCCATTGTTTGCCGCGATGCATGTGCTCCAGGTCGCGCCCTTCACGTACATCGATCACGGTGGTGCGCAAAGCCGTCCGGATGCCCGTTTTGCTGCTGAGGCCATCCAGCATCTCCAGGAGGACCCGGCTGACAGCGACGCCCCAGCCGACGTTCCAGGTGCAAGGCGGCAGCAGTTCGACTTCGGCCACCAGACCGGGGACCTGGAGCTCTTCGGCGCGCTGGGTGATCCCGCCGATGATCTCCCGGTAGATACGCAGCACCTCCGGCAGGGTTTCCCGGGTGATCAGCATCTGGGGCAAGGTGAAGTTGATTTCCGGGTAGACCGTCCCGCCGCCGATAACCAGCCCGTTCTTCAGGGTGACGGGCACGGCGGCCTGGCCGAACAGGAGCGCGTCTGACGACCGATAGGCCAGTTGGTTGAATGTCCTGGTCTTCATGACAATCCCTCGCTTTCCGGATCACCAAGGCGATGCGGCATAACCCGCGGTACTGCTGTACCCACAGGATAACGCCATCTGGCGGCAGCCGCTTGCACAAAACGTACATCTATTGTACGTGTTTGGCGTCGTAAACCGCCCGGCAGAAAAGTCCGCAAGAATGTGCCAGAAAGCGAAAACAAATGCCATTGACCCTTATGGCCGTGCGTTGATCACGCGCCCGTCAGCGGCGATAAACTGGTTGGAATAGAAATAGAAATGCTTTTCGTTTCGCATCGCCGGGCATTGCCGGTAGCGATCGAGCTGTTGGTCCGGCTGCCAGAATTCCCGCACCCGGGCCGCGAGATCTGCCTCGAGTTCGCGGCAAGCGGCTGTCCCGGCCAGGTTGTGCCATTCGCCCGGGTCATGTTCCATGTCGTAGAGTTCGTGGTGGCCGTCCAGGTAAAAGCAATACTTGTATTGTGGCGTCCGAAGCATGCAGCCGGAGTGTTCCGGGTGTTTCAAGGCGGAACTCTCGCAAAAGATTGCCTGGCGCGCAAGGGGTTGGCCCCCGGCCAGCACGGGCGTCAGGTCGACACCCGCACAGCTGTCAGGGGCTTTGAGCCCTGCCGCGCTGCAGAGCGTGGGGAAAAGGTCGATCAGGCCGACCAGGTCGTCGGCTTCCAGACCCTCCCGGTAGTGATCCGGATATTTGACGACCAACGGGATCTTGGCCGACGCGTCAAAAAACAAGGTTTTCTGCCAGGCGCCTTTTTCGCCGGCCATCTCCCCGTGATCCGACGCGTAGACCACCAGGGTCTGCCCGGCCAGGCCCAGGTAATCCAGGACTTGGAGGATGCGCCCGATGGCATCGTCGACCCACTCGACACAGGCGCAGTAGGCGGCCAGGGCACGCAAGGCAACCGCCTTGTCCCCGTGGTGGCGCTGCGAACGGCCGTTGATCGCCACCGCGTTGCGCACGAACGGAACCGCCTCCTGGTCCAGGTAATGCCCAGGGTAAACCGGCAGCTGGACACGGCCGGCGTATTTTTCAAACAGGTGGCGTGGCGCGCGCATGGGGAAATGGGGCTTGTCGAAATTGACACTGAGGAAAAAAGGCTGGTCAGGATTGGTGTCAGTATGGCTTTGCAGCCACTTGGCCGCTTCGCTGACGCAAATTTCGGTTTGGGTCAGCGGCAGGGGGATCTCTGTCGTCCCGGAATTGCCCAGGATATCCCCCAGACCGCTGTCATCGGCACTGTCCCCGCTCCGGATGTGCTCCGGCTGGTGCGCCTGGCCGACCAGGTCGCCATACGGCCTTTGCTGGTAGCCATGAAACTGCTCCCCGTTGAAATGGGCCTTACCGATCAGGCAGGTCCGGTAGCCGGCCTGGCTGAGCACGCGCGGCAGCGTGGTTGTATTGGCTTCCAGGATATGCCGGTTCTCGTAGATGCCCAGGTCTTTCGAATACTGGCCTGTCAGCAGCGAGCTTCTGCTGGGAACGCACAGCGGGTTCTGGCAATAGGCATTGGTGAACGTGACACCCTGCCTGGAAAGCAGATCCAGGCGGGGTGTTTCCACCGGATTGAGCGGATTTTTACCCATAAACGAATGTGCATGCTGGTCGGACAGGAAAAAGAGGATATTAGGTCTTTTCTGAGGAGACATCGAACCACCTGCCTTACGCTTCCGCTGCTGGCGAACCGGATCCTACAGTTTCATTATGGCCTCTGCGGCGGGTTCGTGTCCAGAGGAACGCAACCGATAGCCGTCCGAAAACACGCACATCGTTTGTTCATCGCGTATAATGGAAAGCGAAAGGAAAGCCTTCCAGGTTTCAGGCGCTGACCGGAAAGGACGATGCCTATGCCCAATCCCGCTTTTTTCCGAGGAACCCATCGTCGCAGCCGCTATTTTGAAGGCTGGTACTTTAAGTGCATCAGCGCCGACCGGAAGCATGCCCTGGCCTTTATCCCCGGGATGGCGGTCGATCCGCACGGCGAACGCCATGCCTTTGTCCAGGTGATTGACGCCGCTCAGGGAAAAACCTGGTACTTCCGCTACCCCTACGCCGCATTTCAGGCTGAAAAGGACCGGTTTGCGGTCAACATCGCCGAAAACGCTTTCTCCGCA
Source organism: Clostridiaceae bacterium (assembly GCA_012523135.1). Taxonomy (GTDB): domain Bacteria; phylum Bacillota; class Clostridia; order Saccharofermentanales; family UBA5734; genus JAAYBY01. Next base: position 5,499 of record JAAYJD010000240.1, on the reverse strand, counting down.
AAAGGGTTGAGCGTCAACCTGGACGATGACGTGACCATCCGGGGGCAGCTGGTCTTTAGCGGCAGCAAACCTTACCCGGTCAGCCGCTTCAATCCCAGCATCATGGGCCCGTTTTACTATATCCCATTCATGGAGTGCTACCACGCGATCATCCACTTGACCCACGACCTTCGCGGCGCTATCGAGCTGGACGACGAGGTTCTGGATTTTACTGGCGGCACCGGCTACATTGAAAAAGACTACGGACGCTCGTTCCCCCGGACCTATATCTGGATCCAGGCCAGTCATTTTGACGCGTCTGATGCCTCTTTTGTCTTTTCGCGGGCGCGCATTCCTTTCATGGGCAGCGAGTTCCCCGGCTTTTTCGCTTATTTCAGCAACTACGCCGATCTGTCCTTACGTTTTGCCACCTACAACCGAGCCAGGTTGGCAGACTGGCAGGTGGATCAGGCCTCCGGCAGCTGTTCCGGCAAACTGGTGAGCCGGACGGCCACACTGCTCTTTTCCGCCCAGATGTCGGGCGGCGGAGTTCTGCGCGCCCCGATCGATGGCCAGATGAACCGGGAGATTATCGAGAGCATCAGCGCGGAGGTCACCGTCACGCTCTACGACAAGCATGAAAAGCTCCTGTTCGCGGGAACCAGCAGCCAGGCGGGTATGGAAATCAGCTTGTGAGTTGCCTAGAAGCTGCAACCCGGCTCAGATCAGACAGAGTATCAGCAAAATGCTTCACGATCCGCGTGTCATTCATGGATTTTTGCCCTTACCTTGCAACCAGCAGCGACAAACCTGTAGAATGGATGCAGTTAGGATGATTTGTGTTGTTGAGGTTAAATCATGATACATGCAACGGATAATGACAGCAATAAAGTGTATCAGCCGATTCAGGCCGGGACACTGGCGCGCATTTCGGCCTTCAACCAGGTTCGCAACTGGGATCAATTTCACAACCCCAAGGACCTGGCCATTTCGATCAGCCTGGAGGCCGCCGAACTGCTGGAATGCTTCCAGTGGTCCGGCAAAGACCTGAACGCGGCTGAAAAACTCGATCACGTGCTCGAGGAGACGGCCGACGTGCTGATTTACGCCTTGCTGCTCTGCCAGAAACTGGGCGTGGATCCGGATTCCATCATCAACCGGAAGCTGGACTTGAACGGGCGCAAGTACCCGGTCGATCAGGCGGCCGGTTCTGCACGCAAGTATACAGAACTGGATCGGGACTGATCGCGGGCGGGTCGGGCAGATGATCGTTTACACCGCCACGCGCCAGACATTCATGGACGACACCGACCGGGATATCCTGGTCGACAAGATCTGTGCGGGGTTTCGCGAACGGCTGGGTCGGCCGCACGAAGCCGAAGTGCGTGCCTGGCAGAACTCGCTGGGCTACATGTACAGGGTGCTTAACGATCACGAAGTGCCGGCCGATGCCGGCATTGCGATCGAGTTCCGCCTGCCCGGCACCTCGCGGCGGATCGATTTTGTCCTCTCCGGCCTGAACGCCCGGCAAAAAGCCGCCGTCGTGATCATCGAGCTCAAGCAATGGGAAACGGCTAACGCTGTCCAGGGTGCGGACGGCATGGTCGAAACCATCGTTGGCGGCGGGCTGCATCCGGTCACCCATCCCTCATACCAAGCCTGGTCGTATGCCGCTTTTCTGAAAGACTACAACGTCGCCGTCCAGGAGCAACCGGTCTCGCTGCACCCCTGCGCCTACCTGCACAATTACCGTCGCGTGGAGCGAGATGCCCTGTTGAGCCCGCAGTATGCGTTTTACACAGAGCTGGCGCCGCCATTCATGCGCGGCGAAATCCCTGAGCTGCGCGCGTTCATTAAGCGCTATATCCGCTACGGCGACCAGCGCAAGACCCTTTACACGATGGATCGAAGCGCAATACGGCCGTCGAAGTCGCTGCAGGACATGCTGGTGTCGCTGCTTAAGGGAAACCAGGAATTCATCCTGATCGACAGCCAGAAGCTGGTCTACGACACGGCCTTGCTGCTGGCGCAGCAGGCCAAGCACGAGCGCCGCAAGGCAGTCCTGCTCGTCGAAGGCGGTCCCGGGACCGGCAAATCGGTCGTCGCGATCAACTTGCTGGTCAAAATGACCCAACGGGAGATGCTGGTCCATTACGTCACTAAGAACGCCGCGCCGCGCCATGTCTACGAAACCAAGCTGACCGGCTCGTTCCAGAAAGGGCGCATCAGCAACCTGTTCCATACCTCGGGCGCCTATGTCAACGCGCCTGCCAACAGCCTTGACGCCCTGGTCGTCGACGAAGCCCATCGCCTGACGGACCGTTCCGGTATGTTTCGCAACCAGGGGGAGGATCAGGTCAAGGAGATCATCGAAGCCGCCTGGTTTTCCGTCTTTTTTATCGACGAGTCGCAGCGGGTGACAACATCCGACTTCGGTAGCATCGACAAGATCACCACGTTCGCCCGCAAAGCCGGGGCCGCCGTCACCCGCATGCGGCTGGACTCGCAGTTTCGCTGCAACGGCTCGGACGGCTATGTCGCCTGGCTTGACGATGTTCTGGACATCCACTCCGCAACCCAGGACACGTCGTTTCGCGACCAGTACGATTTCCGCGTGCTGGACGATCCGGCCGAGGTCCGCGACTTGGTGTTCCAGCGCAACCAGGAACGCAACAAGGCCAGGCTACTGGCAGGCTACTGCTGGAAGTGGCAAAAAGATCGGCGCAGCAACCCTGACCATGCCGATATCGATCTCAGCCCCCACGATTTTCGCATGAGCTGGAACCTTGACAACACCAACACCTGGGCCATCGATCCTGAATCCGTACGACAGGTAGGCTGCATCCATACGTCCCAAGGCCTGGAGTTCGACTATGTCGGCGTTATCATCGGGCCCGACCTCAGATTTGAAAACGGCGGCGTCATCACGGACTTGACCCGACGCGCGTCAACCGACCAGTCGCTCAAAGGAATCAAGAAGAAGCTGAAAGAAGATCCCAAGGCCGCCCTAGCCCTGGCCGACGAAATCATTAAGAACACCTACCGGACCCTGATGACCCGGGGCATGAAAGGCTGTTACGTCTATTGCTGCGACCGGGCGCTTGGCGAATATCTGAAGGAGTGCCTCCGGCTCATGCCGGAGCACAGCACATGAATCCTCTGAATCGCCAAACGCTCCTTGGCGTGGTGCAGACTCTGCTCGGCGCGCTGGTTGCCGACCTGGCTTACCAGGTTACGCACCTGCATGGCGGCACATTGGGCGATGTCCGGCGCGTCAGCGGACAGGCCACCCTAACCGGCGGCGCCGTCAGGCCCTTTGATGTCGTCTGGAAGACGCAGCAAAAATGGCTGCGACCCGGCGATCCCGGTTCGTGGCGCCGCGAATATGACCTCTACCGGTCGGATTTGGGCCTGCTTTTCAATCCGTCTTTGCGGTGGCCCGCCTGCTACCTGGCCGAACGGGATGGCGACCAGACGCACCTCTGGCTGGAATTCATCGACGGCGTATCCGGACGGGATCTCACGGTAAACATGCTCGAGCAGGCGGCCCTGGAGCTGGGACGCTTCCAGGGTCGTTTATCCCGCCAGCCCGAAGCGCTGCGAAGCGTCGGCAATTTGAACGACACCGGCTTCCTGAAACGGGATTTCGCACAATGGCATACGCAAACCAATTCCGAAGCGTTTTTGCTTTCCGCCGCGTGCCAGTTGCCGGAACATCTTAAGCACCGGCTGAAAACCGGTGACATACGGCTCTGTCCGGGAAAATCGTTTGAATACAGCACCCTGCGCTCGAAGGGCTGCACGCTCCCGGAACACCTGAAGCAGATGATCTTCGCGCTGGACGACCAGCAGGAAGAACGCTTTGCCAGTCTCGATCGTCTGCCGGTCGTGCTTTGCCATCGCGATTTCTGGATCGAAAACATCTTCGCGACGGACGATGGTATCCGGCTGATCGACTGGGACACCGCCGGATGGGGCTATGCAGGTGAGGACATCGCCAGCCTGATCATCGACGAGACAGAACCAGCGTGCGTAGACAGCTGCATCCGCCGCCTGATTCCGGCCTATCGCCAGGGGTTGGCGGAATCTATCGATGTCTCGGGGATTGACGAAGCCGGGATCCTGGATTTGATCCTGATCAAGTTCGGCTACCGGATGGTGCAAACCTACCTGTTTTCCGAGTCGCCCGCCGCGCAGCAAGAGCAGGTCAGCCTCCTCCAGCTGATCTACGACCGGCAGCCGCGCAGGTAATCGGGCAACGCTGGGTTGCCAGGCGTCAGCGTCCCTTGTATTGGGCTAAGAATTCAAGCGCCGCGTTTTCGTCAAGCGGTTTGCTGACCAGGTATCCTTGTATCCAGTCACAGCCGCATGACTGCAGATATTGCAGCTGCTTTTCGTGTTCAACGCCTTCGGCAATCGTCAGGTGGTTAAACTTGTGGGCCATGGCGATGATATCGGCGATAACCGTCTTGTCGGGATCCGTCTGCATGATTCCATCGATAAAGGACTTGTCGATCTTTAGGCTCTTGACATTGAGATCCTGTTCCCGTGAAAACGACGAGTAACCTGTGCCGAAGTCGTCGATGGAGACATGGAGCCCCGCATGGTTCAGAACGCCCAGGATCCGGTTGATGCGGTCAAAATCGGCGGCAAAAACAGATTCCGTAATTTCAAGGCCGATGCTTTCCGGATTGACGTGCACGTCCCGGATCGCCTGGAACAAGTTGCAGCTGAACTCGTGATCGATCAGCTGGATGATCGAGATGTTGATCAGAACGCTGACCGATTCAAACCCGCTCTCGTGCAGCCGCTTCAGAAAACGGAGCGCCTGGCTGACGATTTTCCTGCCGATCGGCAAGATCAATTTCGCTTCTTCGGCGATCGGGATGAATTCGGCCGGCGACAGGTTGCCCAGCACGTCACTATGCAGCCGGGTCAGCGCTTCAAACGCGCAGATCCGACCGGTTTTCAAATCCAGGACCGGCTGGTAATGCAAGTACAAGCCGTCATCAGCTTTACTGGCGGCAACCCTTATCAATTCGTCCTCGATGTCTTGCCTTCGGGCAAAGTTCGCCGCGAGCTGGTCGTCGTAGTAGCAGACGCCCAGATCGTGTTCAGTATCTCGTATAGCGTACTCTGACGCAATCAACAGGTCTTTGAGCAGCTGTTCAACCGCGTGGGCATTATCTTGATTGATTTCGACGATGCTGATCCCGCCGCCGATTCTTTCGGGAATCAGGAGCGTTCGCAAAGTGGCGGCAATCTCCTGGCTGAACCTGAGCAGTTCGTCTTGACCGGTATGGTTTTTCAGATAAAACACGAACCGGTTTTCATACGTGCAGAACAGCGAACGGGTGTCTGTGCTGTGGGCAAGCAGAGCGGCAACGATCTTCTTGATCAGTTTTTGCGTGTACTGAAAGCCGTACCGGCTGGCCAGAGACTGGATCTCAACCAGGTTTATGCCGACAACCGCCCGTTTTCCGGATGAATACCGGTCAGCGTCCTCTGCCAGCAGGCGTT
>JAAYJD010000239.1 GCA_012523135.1 Clostridiaceae bacterium | reverse complement strand
GTCCGCTTGCGCGGCCAGCAGATCCACGCCGCCCTCGTTGTCCTCAAAATCGCCGTACAGGCGCGACAGCGCTCCGGCTCCGACCGAAGCCGCCGCTGGGACAATCACCGTCGTGATCTCGCCCGCATGGACCGGAACCAGGCGCAGGAGGCTCATGCCAATGGCATCGCCACCGGCCCCCGACGGCAGTCCGACCAGGTAATAGCCCGCCGGTGCGGTGAACAGCATATCGCCGTTGTTGTCGACTGAGCCGGCGAGGAACCGGTCGCTTATGATGGCATCGCGATGGGTGACCTGGGCCCAGCCCGGAACCTGGACCGTCGCGGACCCGCCTGGCGGAATCCCGGTCAGGCGAATCGCCCCAGGCTGTGCGCCCCAGCGGACCGGTTCAATAGCGGCCACGGTATCCAGCCGGATGGTGATCTCATCCGGAACCGGCGTGTCCTGATCCCAGTTCAGCTGCCAGCAAAGCCAACCTTCGGCGATGGGCAGATCGTCCAGGATGAAGGTGTCGGTTTTTTGACGCATCAGCTGCGCAGGGTCAAAGCGGAGATCCGTCTCGTATTCGAACCCGTGACGCAGGCTGGAACTGCCGACCGAAAGCGAGACGCCGCATGTTTCCGGCCCTGCCAGCTTGAGTGTAGCCGTTTGAAGGCCGCCGGCAGCGGGCGGCGTGTGGAAAACAAAACGTTCCGAATCCAGCGATCCAGGCCGTAACGTCAGCCAGGTCGAGAGCGGCAGCGTGTTGATCTTGATGACGCTGATCTCAACCTTACCGTCCAGCTGGCGCGCATCGGCCCACCAGCTGACCTGGTCGCTTTCCTTGATCGTAAAGGTCGAATGGTCCTGGGTGCCGGCATACCACTGACCGCCTGCCTCTCGTGTGTACCAGCGCAGCCAGCGCAGTGAATAATCGGGATCGGCAATGACGAGTTCCCAGCGTTCGCCCAACATGGTTTCACGTTTTTCCGTATACCCGTCCAGGAAGTAAAACGGAACCGGTTCGACATCGTCACCAAGGAACTGCACATCTTCATAGAGGGCTTGCGATCCCAGCGGATTGAATTTAGGCACAGCCATGCCCTGCCAGTCATCGGCCGGACCGGTCTGAAGCACGGTAAAATCTTTGCCGGGTTCGCCGATACCGTCGGGCGGTTCGGGCAAGGCACCGGGGATGGCCAGGCCGGGACCGGCTCCAGGGGTCGGAACAGCAGGTTCCGGGTCGACCGGGTGCGTTGCTTGCGACCCCGAAGATGCGCCCGGTCCAGGCTGCGAACTGCCTGCCGGATCTAATGTCTGCGACGACGTGCCCTTACTGGCACAGCCTGCCACACCAATGAAAATCATAGTGAAAACAAGGAACAAAGCAAGACAGCGGATTTTCGGACCCATTTTATCGCCTCTTCCCAGATGAAATTGTGCTGCGAAAAAATCCTCATAAGAGGATTTGATGCATATGGCGATCATTATACTCCAATCTGGAGAAGAAGCGATAGGCCAGATCAGCCCAAGGATGCGTTTTTATCGCAAATGTGACACAAAGGTTTTCTGCTGTCGGTCCAGGTTCAGGACTCCGATTGATTCACGGTAACCAGGAGCGTGTCGAACGCTTTCCGGGATTCAACGAGCAGGTCGAAAGATCCCTTTTTGGTTGTCCAAATGAAGCTGATCCCGTCCATCAGGAACACGAGGCTGTCGTAGAGCACCTCATCGGGCGCGGGATTGCCGATCTGACCGGCCTGCCTGGCGCGTTTCAGCAGCAGGATCATCGCGTCGCGCAGGAGGATGTCTCCCGGGGCGATGGCCAGGGCATCGTTTTTCAAGTTCGATACATAGAGTTCCCTGGCGATCACATCGCCGGCCTCAGCGACCGGCCGGATGTACATCTCGCAAATCTGCCAGAGTTGACTGACGGCGTCTTCGGCCGACAGGATCGAAACCAAGTTTTCCCGGGCAAACTGGTTGACCTGGTCGTAGAAGTCGCCGATCAGGGCATCCTTTGCCGGGAAATAGTAATAAAACGTGGTTTTGGACACGTCAGCGGCCTGGCAGATC
>JAAYJD010000238.1 GCA_012523135.1 Clostridiaceae bacterium | reverse complement strand
TACAAAACCAGAATACGAATACACTACGATATTGTCAACAGGATTTTCAGCGCTGACTGCCAAAAATTAAAAGGAAAAATTAGGCAAGATGAACAAGACCGGTGTGAAACCGGTCTTGAATGGAGGAGGCTTGCCGGATGGACTCAGGTTTTATTCGTGGCGACGGCCAACCGGGTCCGGTTGACGTTCTCTTTCATCCTGGGCGTGGCGTGCAGCACGATCGCAACGTAGATCATGTCGATGATGGCAAACTGGATGATGCGCGAGGTCAGAGAATCGGAGCGGAACCGGGTCTCGATCGACGAACTGAGGATCGCGCAGTCTACCGCCGCCACGACACTGGAATTCTTGTAGCTGCAGATCGCCGCGACAAAGCTGCCGTTCTGGCGCGCGTAGCGGATGCCGTCCAGGATCTCGCGGCTCTCACCGGAATGCGTGAAGGCGATCAGAAGGCTCTTGGCGTCCAGGCCGGTGCAGATGATGTTGATCATGTGCGGATCGTGGCAGAACGTGGCGTTGAGGCCGAAACGGAGCAGCTTGTGCTGGAGGTCGAAGGCCTGGGCCGCCGATGCGCCCATGCCGATGATGATGATCCGGCCGGCCTTGAGAATCCGGTCGACCAGGCGCTGGACCTCACCGGCGGCGACAACCGTCATGGCATCCTGCAGGCTACGCGCGGTCAAGGCCAGCACCTTGTCGCGGATGTCTTCCATGCTGTCGCTGGACGCGATGTCGGGATAAAAATTGTCGCTTTTGCCCGCCGCCAGTTCCTGGGCGATATTGACCCGGAAGATCTGGTAGGAGTCGTAGCCGATCTTGCGCAAAAAACGCATCACCGTCGGCTCGCTGACCGCGCAGGCGGCGGCAAAATCGGCCAGGGAGCTGATCATCACCTGGTCGGCCGAGGTAAAAACATAATCCGCCACGCGTTTCTGTGACGCTGACAAGGTGTTGTATTGGGTTCGGATCTGGGCGATGACATTGGACATGGCAACCTCCAGGGATGCATGCGCGGGCAATGGATGACGCAGAGCGCCTGTGACTCTATTCTATTGGAGTTTTCGCGACTGTTCAAGCACCGGTCCGAACAAAAAGCTGCCTGCCCGACCGCGAAGGGTCCGGACAGGCAGCTTGGGTTCCGGCGTTCAGGACAAAGGTCAGGCTGCGTCTGTAGGCGCTGCCTCTTCTTTTTTGCCGATGCCCAGCAGGAGGTTGAGCAGGATGCCGAAGATAGCGGCGCCGGCGATGCAGGGCACATCCATGCCGAAGAAAGGGATGTTGCCGCCGAAAGCATACTGGCCGCCCAGACCGATGATCATGATCGTCGAGATCACGGCGATGTTGCGCGCTGAGAACATGTCGACCTTCTTGTCGATCATGATGGCGATGCCCTGGGCAGCGATGGCACCGAAGAGATAGACTTCCAGGCCGCCGATGACGGCGAGCGGGATGGCGTAGATGCCTTGGATCAGGGGCGTGAAGAATGAGATGACCATGGCGATGATGGCGGCGACCGCCAGGACGGGAATCGAGAACACCTTGGTGATGGCCATCGTGCTGATGTTTTCACCGTAGTTGGTGCCGGCGGGGCCGCCGACAAAACCGGAGACCATGTCGCAGATACCGTCGCCGATCAGGTTGCGGTCGAGATACTGGGCCAGGTTGTACTTGCCGTTGACGCCTTTCTTGCGGGCCAGGTTGTTGACATAGATGTCAAGCTGGTAGATATGGGCGGTCGATTCCGGGATGGTCGCGATGGCGATGGGCATGATCGCCAGCATCGCTTCCAGCGAATATTTCGGCAAGGTGAAGGCCGGAACGGAAAGCGGGCCCAAAGACCAGAGCGATGATTCGATCGCTTCGGTCGGGATGGTGCGGAACAAATTCATGTCCGCGCCGCCAAAGGCGTAGATCAGGGCCGCGGTGACGGTGCCGACGGCGGCACCCAGCAGCAGGGGCAGCTGGCCGAGAAAGCCTTTCAGGTAACGGGAGAAAAGGATGGTCGAGAGCAGCGTGGCCAGAGAAACGACCCAGACCCAGCCGGTTCCGGTGATGCCTTCGGCGCCGATCTTGGGTGCCGCGTCGCCCAGGGCGTTGGCAGCCAGGGTCAGGCCGATCACCATGGCGATGGAGCCGGTGATGCTGGCGGGGAGAACTTTTTCAATGGAGTGCTTGCCGAAGTAGCGAATCAAAAGACCGGCGGCGATCGAGATGAAGCCGCTCATGATGATGCCGAACTGGGCGTAGGAGATCGCCTCCGCCGGCATGACCGAGGTCGCGCCGTCAAGCCAGCTGTTGAGCTGGGTCAGGGCTTCGGGACTCAGCTTCTCCGTGATCGATTTGCTGGTCATCAGGCTGATCACGGCGGTTAAGTACGAAAAGCTTGAACCATAATACAGCGGAATTTTCTTGCCCGTTATGAGGATAAAGCAGAGTGTTGCCAGGCCGCTGGCGAAGATGGTCGTCGAGACCTGGAATCCGGTGATCAGGGCGACTGCGACCGTGGCCGGGAACATGACGATAACTTGCTGCAGGGCATAGAAGAGCAGTTTCCAGATGGGTGGCCGTTCATCTGGCAAGTAGCCGATGTGCATGGTTTCTTTGCTCATGTGCTTGTACCTTCCTTTTCTCTTGATGGGTCTGGTGCTTTATGCTCCATCCGCGCGTCCGGCCGATCCGGGTACCCGGCCAGGTGACGGGATGTGAACAACGGTGTCAGAGGGGAACAGAAACCGGCAAATGAAAAGCCGCGACAACCGTGCGGCGTTTGCTCTTCGGGCGATCAGGTCCAGCGGTCCGGGCAAGGGTCAGAACACAACCGAAACGGTCTGTGCGACTGGCCTGCTGCGTATCTTGTTTCAGCATTGGTGTGTTCCCCCTGCTGCCTGATGGCAAAAAAAAATCTTGCCGGCCCAGCCAACAAGATAGTGTCCGAACAAGCGAGCCCTTCCGGGCTTGCCTGATTGATGTGCGTCTTGTCGGCATCACGGTACCGCTCATTAAAGCCACTTGCACTGTACCACACTCATGATCGTCTGTAAAGTGTGTTTGACAAAAAAGCACATACCAGATGTAGTGGTGGGCCTTTCGTCCTAGCGCAGCTGGCGGGTGCGCCGGAGCTGCAAGAAGTAGCCGCCAGCCAGCAGGGCCAGTGTCAGCCCGACCGGTACCCAGACCGGCAGGACCGGGTAGCCGCGCAGAGCAGCCAGGGTCCAGCCCTGGGGTAAAAACTGGGCCAGGCCCGTGATCATCTGCTCGGACATCTGGAAGAAGCAGCCGCTGGCCACCGAGAGCAGCAGCAGCACCGTCAGGCTCAAATAGAGCCGCAGCTGCTCGTGCACCAAAACAGCCAGCTGGCCGAGTCCCAGCATGAGGCCCAGGCAGACTGCCAGCAGTCCGAGTTCGCTGACGCGCACCGGCGCGTCCATCAGGGCCAGCATGGTCAGCGTGTAGAACAGGATCTGGACAAGCCCCACCAGGTAGACGGACAGGACGGACAGGGCGTAATCGAGCACCAGACCGTCACGGGTCGCGGCCAGCCGGCGCCGGATCGCCTGCCCGGACAGCATCAGGGATCCCAGAACCGCGTAGATGGACAGGAAGAAGACTTCCATCGCGTAGTCCGACATCAGGTAGGAGAGGGCGGGCGGGTCGACGGGCGCCCCCAGGTAGACGACATCGAGACGAGCCTGGTTTTCGGCGAAAAGCCCGGCCAGCCGGTTGAATTGCGCTTCCAAATCGGCCGGCACCGGCTGGCCCAGGTCGCGCAGCCGCTCTTCGACCTGGCTTATAAACATGCGCCGGCTGTGTTCCGGCAGCACCTCGGCGGCGATCGCCTCGCGGACCAGGGTTGTCACCAGGGATCCTTCGCCAGCCTGGTAAGCCAGGATGCTGCCATCCAGTTCGAGCAGGGACGCCGCGTAGCCGGCGCGGATCGTCACGATGCCTTCGACCTGCCGGCGCAGCAGCAACCGGTCGGCCCGGGCGGCATCGGCCGCCTCGATCTGCCAGCCCTGGCGGGCCAGGCTGGCCGCAAGAGCTTGGCTTTCGGCGGTGCGGTCCTCGTCGACGAGGGCCAGGGAAACCTGTGGCCGGTCGTTGGCCAGGTTGGCCGAACCGGCGATCCAGCCCAGCAGGGGCGGCAGCACGAGCAGCATCAGGAGCAGGCCGCGCGCGGCGAGCAAATCCTGCAGTTTCAGCCGCAGCAGCCGGAGCACGACGCTCATGACAGATCACCTGCCCGGATCACTGCAGAGCGGCTGCGGTAGCTGGCATAGGCCGCCAGCGTGGCGGGCACCGCCATGACGAACGCGGCCCACATGGCCTGCGGCTGGGCGGCTTGCCCGTCCAATGCGCGGTAGAGGGTGCGCGCGGCCCAATAGGCCGGCGTGATCTTGCCGGCCTCCCGCAGCGCCGCCGGCAGGAGGGCTGACGGGTAAATGCTGCCGCCGGCCAGCAGCATGGCCAGGATCGCCAGCCAGATGCCCAGGATGACGCCGTCGCCGGGGCGTGCCCAGTTGGCGACCGCCTGGCAGACCAGCGCGAAGATCCAGTACAGGACCAGGACCGTGACCGCGATCGTCAGGCGGTGGGCCGCCGGAAACGCACGCACAAGTCCGGCCAGCAGCGGCAGACAGCCGGCCGACAGCCAGAACAGGCCGACCAGTTGGCGGGCGGCCAGTAGCTGCCATGGGCTGACACCGGCCAGAATGAGCCGGTCGCGGACCCCGGAGGTCCGTTCCTGCTGGATTTGCGTCACCAGCAGCAGGCAGGCCTGGAGAGCAAGCAGGCAGACCAGATTGCTGATCACGTGGTAAACGGTGTTAAGCTTGCCGCCTTCATCGATCTCGACCACGGCGCGCCGGCCCAGGACCTGGAACGCGACGTGAGACGCCGCCCGGTCCATGAGGCGGATAAACGTGTCCGTATCGTCAAACAGCGGGCGCATCTGGCTGGCAAAGGCAAAATACGAAGCCTGCATGCCCTCGATGCTGGCGGCGAGATTGTCCAGCATGCGGACGAACAGGGCGGCCTCGACCGGCTGGCGCGGATTGAGATGGTCGGTGATCGGTGGGCGTATTTCGTTGCGCATGCTGATCTCGTAAAAGTCCTCGGGGATCACCAGCACCAGCAGCGCCTCATTCCGATCCAGGCGGGCCAGCCCGTCCGCCAGTGGTTCCGTGTAAACCTGCTCGACCAGGCTCATCTGCCCGAGCTGTTCGATCAGCTTGCGCGACAGCAGGCTGTCATCCTGGTCGACCATGGACAAGGTGACCGGTGCGAAGATCGCGCTGCCATCGGTCCCCAGGTAGGGCATGCTCCAGAAGATGAAGCCGGACAAGAGCAGCATGACCAGGAAGAAGACCAGCGAACGAAGCCCGAGACTGACCCGGGCATGAAAGAGGACCAGCTTGAACAGCCTCAGTTTAGCGGTCATGAGCGTCTGCTTCGGCGATGATGCCGTCGCGCAAGGTGATGATCCGGTCACAGACCTGGGCCATTTCCTGCAGATAGTGGTTGACCATCAGGACCATGCAGCCCTGCCGGCGCAGGTCCATGAGCGTTCGCAGGATCAGGTCGCGGTTTTCTTCGTCGATGCCGGCGGTCGGTTCATCCAGCAGGATCAGTCCGGGGAACCCGACCAGGCCGGCGGCCAAGTTGGCACGCTTGGCCATGCCGCCGGAACAGCGTCCCAGCGGCTTGTTCAGGAAGGCGGTGACATTGGCCATGTCTGCGGCTGCGTCGACCGCCTGCTTCAGGGGCCTGCCGTTCAGGCCGCGCAGGGAAGCCCAGAAAACCAGGTTCTGGCGAACCGTGAGGTTGGCCGCCAGGGCGATGTGCTGCGGGACGAAGCCGACCATGGTGCGGTAGCGTCGGGCCTGGCTGACCGGGATGCCCATCAGGGAGACCTGTCCGCTGTCGGCGGGCAGGATCGACGCCAGGATGTGGATCAGCGTCGTCTTGCCGGCCCCATTGCTGCCGCAGATGCCCAGGATGGTGGCGGGCCGCATGGAAAAAGAGACCCCGCACAGGACAGGTTCTCTTTTGTACCCCTTGTGGATGTTTTCAGCGATCAGCATGCGGCGGTCAGGCCCTATTCCATTTCCAGACCGATTTTGGACATGATCTCGAAGAGCTCGTTCATGGCGTCCTCATTGAACAGTTCAGCCAGGGCATCTTCGTCAGCGACATCGACCAGGTCGTCCTCTCGGTAGGGCGGGATGTCGGCGCTGACGCCGCCCAGCTTCTCGTAGCCGAGGTAGACCGAGACATAGTTCTTAACGCCGATCTCGCCGCTGAACGCGCCACCGGTCATGGCGCCGCTGTAATAAATCGGGCCGGGGATGCCGGCCGAATCATCCTCGACCGTGATCTCCAGCTTGCCGACCAGATAGTCCTGTTCGTCGACGACCACCATATCCAGACCGCTGAACGTCGCCGCGGCCACCGTCTCGTCATCGACCTCAAGCGTCGCGGTTCCGGTGCGTTTTTCATCGACTTCCTTGTAGTCGGCAACCAGGCGGAAACGGTCGTACTCGTCTTCAAAAGCGATCAGGAGGCCTTCTTGCTCACCGTCGACCGGATTGAGCAGCTGCAGGTGGCCGGTCTCCTGATCCTTGCTGTCACGCACGATAAGGTCGCGGCCGCGGATCTCGTCGTTCTTGTCGACGTAGACCGTGTAGAGCAGGCTGAATTCGTCTTCAGGTTCGATTTCTTCCTCCAGATCCGCGATCGCTTCGTTCAGCTCATCTTCCCAGTCATCAGGCGAAATCCCATATGTGTCCAAACCGGACATGCCGGAACTGACAGATGACATCTTGCGGGCGATCTGGTCGATCAGGTTGTAGATCTCGTCGTCATCGCGGATCGTCTCCAGCAGCTCGAGCATCATCAGGCGCATGTTTTCGCTGCTGAGCGTGATCGTGTAGCTGTCATAGGCGGCCGACACCTGCCCGGCCTTGATCGTCTGCTTGCTGGCAAACTCCGCCTCGTCGATGTGCTCCATGACGATGTCGATCAGCCGGTGCATCGATTTTTCCAGTTCGGCCTCGTCGATGTCCAGATCGGTTTCCAGCATGTCGTTGACCATGCTGAACGGGTCGTCGAGCGCGATGGTGCTGTCCATCGAGGCCATCAGGTCGGACAAGGTGTTGCCGTCGACCAGGACATACGATGTCAGGATGTCCGGCAGTCCCAGCACCATCCGGTCGTTCTCAAGGTATACATCGAGGGTCAGCAGCCGTTCTTCCTGGGTCAGCAGGTCGACCGACGTGAAATAGCTGGGGTCGGATTCGGAGCGGTCATACATGCTGGTGACGGTCAGGGACAGGTTTTCCAGAGCCTCGATCAGGACCGGATCCATTTCCATCTCGTCGGACAGTCCCGGCAGGCTGACGCCGAGATTGATCCGGCTGCCGCCGTGGATGTCGTTGTCGGAAATATTGCCGATCCGGACCAGGTCCTCGACCAGGTCGGAGGCGTCATCCTTGAGCTGTTTGGTCTCGATCGAAAGGTACATCGCTTTGGGCCCCAGGAGCATGCGCCGGATCGTCTTGCCAGCCAGGGCATACACGGCGCCGCCGGCCAGCACCAGCACCAGGACGACAATCAGGGTGATCAGGAGTCCTTTGCGCTTTTTCTTCGGCGGCGCTGCGGGCGACGGCTGCCAGGCTGGCTGCCAGGCCGGCTGGTAGGGCTGCTGATATACCTGCTGCTGCGGCACAGGCGTGTAGATGGGCGCCTGGACGGCTTGCGGCGCCGGAGCGGGCCGGTTGACCGGCGTGCCGCAGCTGGCGCAGAACAGCGCGCCCGGTTTCAGCGGCTGGCGGCACGTCTGGCACAGGGGTGCCGTATCTGATGCCGGCGCGGCCTTGGTGCCGCAATTGGGACAGAAAAGACTGCCAGTTGGAAGATCGTGTCCACATTTTTGACAATTCATGGCGTTCTCCTTTTATCCTCAGGCGGATGGACTGTTTGCAGATCATACTGGTTCGGCGGCGACCAATCCTGGAATGAAACGCGTGACACATGATGACAGCCCAATTATATACGTTTGGCAGGATCTGCACAATAATCCTCTCGATCTGCCGGCAGGAAAAGGCGTCAGAGGCAGCGGATGTCGAAGAACGTCGGCCCGGACGGCAGCTGGCCGGAACCAAGCGGCAGGCAAACCAGGTGATAAGCCAGCCGGTAGCGCGAGAACCCGGCCAGCCGGGCATAGTCGGGCGACTGGCGGCTGAGGCAAAGGCCCAAGGTATCCGCTTGTTCACGGCTGGCCAGGCGACGGGCGATCTCCAGCAGGGCCGGCCAGTCGCGACTGTCAGCCAGATGGAGGTCAGTCAAAAACCATTCGCGCACCACGTCGCCGGTTTTGGGAATATACGGCAATGCTACCAGGCGGCTGAGCGGCAGCAGCAGCGGTCGGGCCAGACCGTAGAGCGCGGGTATTTGCAGCACGCGGTGCTGCTGGTCTTGCGACGCGTCCCAGATTTTCACGCTGGAGCGTCCGGCTGTGATCAGCAGTTTGAGGCAGTCATCGGTCCGGCCGGTCTCCAGGGGAGACAAGTCCGGGGACGGCTGTGCCTGAACCGGCATGGCCAGCGCGGCGCGCGTGGCCGCGACCTGGACGCCACTGAGATCGGCCCTCAGCCGCGGTCGCCGGACCGGGAAGAGCAAACAGTCGATGGTGTCGCAGACCTGGCCCCGGGATCGCTGGACAAGCGCCAGGGAACGCGCGTTGTCCGCCTTGATGTAACCGAAGACAAAATCGGCCGCGGCCGCACGGATCCGGTCCAGGAGCGCCTGCCAAAGCCGGAACATGTGGCGCTGCAGGCCGGTCGCCGCCTGGCTGTTGGACCGCCAGTCAAAAACCAGGGCGCCCAGCGCCGGAAGCCCGCCGCGGGTCACAGGCAGCAGCGCGGCGCTCATGACGCCGAGCAGCTGGCGCGTTTCATCTTCGGCAACCAGACAGATCGTCTGACTGAACCGTTCGGCCCGGACAAAGAAGTGGCGGCGTTCGCTGAGCAGCTGAACGCCCCGGCCCTGCGGCGCGTGCTGTTCAATGGCCATCAGGCGATCATTGTCCTCGGGGCAGGCGTCACGAATGATCATGGGACCTCCAGATGCGCGATGTGCAGAACAGGCTCACCGTATCACATCGGGCGCCATTTGTCTGCAGGGGTCCTGTTGGATTATCATGGAGCTGAGAAGACAGGGGAGGTGAACTGCCATGCTGCTGTTTGGCCGCCATTACCGGAGCATCTGGGTCGACGAACAGGCCCTTGAAACTGTCTGCGTCATCGACCAGCGCCATCTGCCTTACCGGCTGGTCATCGAGACGCTGCGCACCGAAGAGGACACTGCCGCGGCGATTCGCGACATGCATGTACGCGGCGCCGGCCTGATCGGTGCCGCGGCCGCCTACGGCGTCTGGCTGGCGGTCTGCCGCGCTGGCAGCGATCCGGGCCAGGCGGCGCAGGCAGCCGGCCGGATGCTGGCGGCCACGCGCCCGACGGCGGTCAACCTGACTTGGGCGGCCGACCGGGTCTGCGCGGCTGTCCGGGCGGCCGGCGATCCGCCATCTGCCAGGCAGGCCGCTTACCTGGAGGCCGGCCGGATCGCCGACGAGGATGCGGCCAGCTGCCGGGCCATCGGCCGTTTCGGCGCCGATATCCTGGCCGGAATCAGCCGTCGCGCCGGCCGGCCGATCAACATCCTGACCCACTGCAACGCGGGTTCGTTGGCTTTCGTCGACTACGGTACCGCGACCGCGCCGATCTACGAAGCGCACCGCCGGGGTATCCGATTGCACATCTATGTCGACGAAACGCGCCCGCTCAACCAGGGCTCGAAGCTGACCGCGTTCGAGCTGGGCCAGAACGGCATTCCCCACACCATCATCACCGACAACGCCGGCGGCCACCTGATGCAGCATGGTCTGGTCGACGCCGTGCTGGTCGGCAGCGACCGGACGACGCGGACCGGCGATGTCGCCAACAAGATCGGCACCTACCTGAAGGCGCTGGCCGCCCATGCCCATCACGTTCCGTTCTATGTCGCGTTGCCGATATCCAGCATCGACTGGCAGCTGACGGACGGGGTGCGCGAGATTCCGATTGAGACGCGCAGCGAAGACGAAGTCTTGTCGATCACCGGCCAGACATCCGACGGCCGCCTGGAAACGGTCCGCCTGGCCCCGCAAGGCAGCCGGGCGGCCAACTACGGCTTCGATGTGACGCCGGCACGCTATGTAACGGCCCTGATCACGGAAAAAGGCGTTTGCGAGGCGTCTGAAACCGGCCTGAAACCATTCAGGCCGGACTGAAACAGACCCCAAAAAGGAGGAACAGACCATGCTGCCTGTCAACAGCCCAGCCCCGGATTTCACCCTGCCCGACGCGGACGGCAAGCTTGTCTCCCTGTCCGATTTTCGCGGCCGGAAAGTTGTCCTCTATTTTTATCCCAAGGACAACACGCCCGGCTGCACCAGCCAGGCCTGCGCTTTCGCCGAGCGCTACGACGCGTTCCAGGACAAGGGGGCCGTCGTGATCGGCATCAGCAAGGACTCGGCCGTATCCCATCGCAAGTTTGCCGACCGCTACAACCTGCCGTTCATCCTGCTCTCGGACCCGGACCGCGAGGTCATCGAACGCTATGGTGTCTGGCAGGAGAAAAAGATGTACGGCAAGCCGGTCATGGGCGTGGTGCGCACCACCTATGTCATCGACGAACAGGGCCTGATCATCAGCGCCGAAGAGAACGTCAAGGCGGCCGGGAACCCGGCGGATGTGCTCCTGTTCCTCGACCTGCCCGACTAGCTGCCAAGCCCCAGGTCAAAACCCTGGCGCTTGACCGACTGCAGGATTCTGGCGCGTTTATCCAGCGATTGCGTCAGTCGGGTGACCACCTGGCGGCTGAAGGTGTCGCTGCGCCTGCCGTTGTCGCGCAGGTCGTAGTAGGCCTGCATCTCCCGGTCGTAGGCTTCGATCAGGTTCGGATCGGGTTCGCTTGTGTCGTAGCGGTCGGTGAAAATTTTCAGGTTCAGCGGCAGGCGCGGCTTAAGCTGCGGGTTCTGGGCGGGGTAGCTGAGCCCGACACCGACAACAGGAAAGGTCAGTTCCGGTAGATCGAGCAGTTGGATCACCTGGTCGGGGTCGTTCAGCAAACTGCCGAAGAACAAGGTGCCGAGACCGAGCGATTCAGCCGCGACCACCAGGTTCTGGGCGGCCAGGGCGGCATCGGTGAACCCCTGGAAAAAGCGGTCCATATCGCGCGCCGCCGGGTGATGGCAGCCCAGGCTGGCCGCGATACGGCGGTTGCGGTACACATCGACCAGGAAAACGGCCAGTTGCGGAACCGACGCGATGTACGTCTGGCGGCAGATCGCCGCGAGCGCCTGGCGTTTGACCGGATCCTGGACCCGGATCACGCTGTAGGCCTGCATCCCGGTGCTGGTGGCGGTCCGGTTCATGACCGCGAACAGCGTGGCCATGGTCTCATCGGCCACCGGCTGGTCGGTAAAAGCCCGGATGGTGCGGTGGTTCAGCTGGCTGGCAATGGTTTCGTTGCGCATGGCCGTTTCCCCCGATCAAGGACAGGATTTACACCTATTGTAGCAAACATGCCGCGCTGTCATGCTAAAATAGAGCCAAACAGTTCGCGATGGCGCGCCGCAATGGCAGAAAGGGACAGACAGATGCTTAGGGATGAGCAGCAACACCTGATGGACGCAGTGGACGCATATCGGCAACACATTCTGGATGCCGAGCAGTTTCTATGGCAGCACCCGGAAACCGGTTACCGGGAATGGCAGTCGTCAGCCTATATGCAAGAGGCTTTCACGGACCTAGGCTATCAGCTGGTGATGGCCGGCGACATCCCGGGATTCTATACTGATCTGGATACCGGCCGGCCCGGCCCTCGCCTGCTGATTCTGGCCGAACTGGACGCCCTGGCCTGCCCGACCCATCCCGAGGCGGTGGACGGCAAGGCGCATGCCTGCGGGCACCACGCCCAGTGTGCCGCCTTGCTTGGTGTCGCGGCCGCCTTGCGTCAACCCGGCGCCCTCGACCGCCTGAGCGGTTCGATCCGCCTGATGGTCGTGCCTGCGGAGGAGCTGATCGAGATCGCCTGGCGCGAGACGCTGCGCCAGCAGGGCACCATCCGTTATTATGGCGGCAAGGTCGAATTCATGCGCCGCGGTTACCTGGACGGGGTTGACCTGGCTTTCATGCTCCATACCACCAGCGACAGCAAGTCAGATTTTGGCTGCAATGCCGGCGGCAACGGCTGCCTGGCCAAGCGCGCGCTCTACCACGGCACCGCGGCGCACGCGGGCGGGTCGCCCCACGAAGGCGTCAACGCCCTGTACGCGGTTCAGACCGGCATGCAGGCGGTCAACGCCCTCCGGGAGACCTTTCGTGACGAAGACCACATCCGCGTGCACCCGATCATCACGGCCGGCGGTGCCTCGGTCAACATCATCCCGGCAGACGTGCGCCTGGAAAGCTATGTGCGCGGGGCGACCCTGGCCTGTATCCGGGAAGCCAACGCCAAGGTCAACCGGGCATTGGCTGCCGGGGCGGCTGCCCTGGGCGCCAAGGTCACCCTGGTCGACCGACCGGGCTATGCCCCGCTGAACAACGATCCGCAGCTGATGGCCGTCGCCAAGAGCTGCCTGGAAGACCTGGCCGGTCCCGAGCGGGTCAGCTTTACTGACCGCTGGAGCACGGGCAGCACGGATATGGGCGACTTGTCCTGCGTCATGCCGGTCATGCATGGCTACGCGGCAGGCGCCAGCGGGATGGGCCACGGCGACAATTACCGGATCAGCGACCCGGAGAAGGCCTGTGTCCAGTCGGCCAAGGGCCAGGTGCTGCTGGCCGTCGCCTTGCTGGAAAACGACGCGAACCGGGCCAGGACCGTGCTGGCTGAAGCCAAGCCGCCGTATGCCGGAGCGGCCGCCTACCTGGAGGCGATTGAGAAGCTGTCCTGCGACCTGGAAGCCGTGGCCTACGACGGTGACGGAACGGTCCGGCTCCAGCTCCAGGCTCCCAGCCGATGACGCAATGGAAGCGGACACGTTCTACGACCGGATCTACCGGCTGGTGGCCCGTGTGCCGGCCGGCAAGGTCGCGACCTACGGTCAGCTGGCTGCTTTAGCGGGCAACCCCAGGGCGGCCAGGCAAGCCGCCCTGGCTCTCAGCCGGACGCCGGAATACCTGGCTATTCCGACCCACCGGATCGTGAACCAGGCCGGCACGCTGGCCCCCGACCATGTGTTCGGCGGCCGCCGCCGGCAGCGTGACCGGCTGCTCGCCGAGCACGTCCCGTTCACGGCTGACGGCCGCGTCGATGTCGACGCCTGTCTGTGGCACCCGGACCGTTAGCTTGATTCTGGCCAGGGCATCGTTTATGATCAACTTGGGTGGTTCTGGACGAACCACAAGGTAACGGTCAAACAACGAATCTTGCAGAGGTGCACCATGGGCGGCGTATTCGGCGTTATTTCCAAATCGAACTGCGTGCTGGATGTCTTTTTCGGCA
This sequence comes from Clostridiaceae bacterium, assembly GCA_012523135.1. Taxonomy (GTDB): domain Bacteria; phylum Bacillota; class Clostridia; order Saccharofermentanales; family UBA5734; genus JAAYBY01. The sequence continues at coordinate 34 of JAAYJD010000238.1, read as the reverse complement.
CAGACTACCATTCCCATCTCGGAACCAGCCGCGG
>JAAYJD010000237.1 GCA_012523135.1 Clostridiaceae bacterium | reverse complement strand
TCGATTTCATGCTGTCCGGGTGCGACCTCGTGGTGCGAGGCCTCGATCTCAAAGCCCAGGTCCTCCAGGGCCAGGACGATCTCCCGGCGCACATCTTCACCCTGGCCGATGGGCTCGAGATCGAAATAGCCGCCTTCATCGTGGCTGAGCGCGGTCGGCTTGCCCTGTTCATCGTTGAAGAACAGGAAAAATTCGCATTCCGGTCCGACATTGAACGTGAAACCCATCTCGCACGCTTCGGTCAGCACGTCCTTGAGCACACGGCGCGGATCGCCCGCGAAAGATTCACCGTTGGTCGTGTGCACGTCGCAGATCAGGCGGGCGACTTTACCCTGCTGCGGCCGCCAGGGAAAAATGACAAAGGTGTTCAGGTCCGGAAAAAGCTTCATGTCGGATTCTTCGATGCGGGCAAACCCCTCGATCGATGAACCGTCAAACATGCATTCGTTGGCCAGGGCTTTTTCCAGCTGACTGGGCGTGATGGCGATATTCTTGATGATCCCGAAGATATCGGTGAATTGCAGCCGGATGAAGCGGACATCCTGCTCTTCAACCATCCGGATGATATCCTGCCTGGAATAATGCACCATGGGTAACCTCCTGCCCGGTTCAAAAAACGATGGGCGCCCCGAATACACGCGGAACACCCTCACTGGCTTCAATGCTTTATTCTACGCCGTTTGCTTCCCTCTTGTCAAGCCTTTATTTGCAGGATAAAAGATACTTTCTTGCATTATTTTCGTATGAATTATCCAATTTTTTTAAAGGTTCCATGTCAGGATATCGCCTTTTCAGAGCAGTTTCGATCAAATAATCGGTCATTTCCGGATTTTTTGGCAGAAAGCTTCCGTGTGCATATGTGCAATATGTATTTTTATAAATTGCACCTTCACCGTGATCTTCGCCATTATTGCCGAAACCGCGCTCAACGATCGCCAGCGGCTGGACAGACGAGCCCAGCCAGGTCCGTCCCGAATGGTTTTCAAAACCGACCAGCAGCGGGTCACGGCCCTGGCGCGCCAGGAAATCGGAGCGGGCGACCAGATCGCCGATCAGCCGTTTCGGCTTGGCCTGCGTCCAGAGATCGAGTGCGCCGATCCCGGATATGCGGCTGCCGTCCTGTTCTTCATAGTACCGGCCCATCAGCTGGTAACTTCCGCAGATGCACAGGAAAACCAGCCCGTCCTCCACGGCCTGGCGGATCAGGGGGCCCTTGTTTTCGATCAGGTCCTGGTGGAGCAGGTTTTGCTCGTGGTCCTGGCCGCCGCCCATGAAGACCAGATCGTACCGGCTGGCGTCAAACACGTCCCCGATGCTGACATCCGTCACAGAACAGCCGATCGAGCGCCAGGTGCAGCGGCGCTGCAAGGCGATGATGTTGCCGCGGTCGCCATAGAGGTTAAGCAAGTCCGGGTACAAGTGGGCAATCCTGAGTTCCATCGGCAGCGTCAGCTCCTTTCAGCGCCAGATTTCCGGCAGCTGGTAGCGCGGAGCCAGGTCGGCGCGCAGGGCCAGCAGGGGGGTGTAATTCGGCAGAATGTACAGGCAGCGGCCTTGCGGGCAAAGGGCCAGGCAGCGGTCAAAGAGCGCCAGGTGCTCCGGGCTGACCCAGAGTTCATCGCTTGGTTTGCCGGCATAACGCAAACGCAACGCCAGATCCGCACAGCGGACACCGGAAACACCGATTGGCCCGGCTGGCATCGCCTCCTCGAAACGAACATCCCAGATCCAGGAAACATCGCGGCCATCCGGATCATTGGCGTTCAGCAGCATCATCACGGCACCGACATCGTTGGCCCGGGCGACGAAATCCAGCGCCCGTTCCATGCCGACCGGGTTCTTGACCAGGATCAGGCAGACTTCTTTGCCGTCGGCGGCAAAACGCTCCATGCGGCCGAAAGCTGCTTGTGTCTTGCTCAGGGAAGCGGCCGCGTCAGCCAGCGGGATACCGGCACGGACAGCAGCCAGGAGGGCACCGGCCGCGTTGTAGGCATTGTGCAGGCCGGGCACCGGGATCGTGGTTTCAGCCGCTTGACCGCCGAACGCGAACCGGACTTCAACGCTGCGCTCGGTCAAAGCCAGTGACTGGAAACTCAAATCGGGTTCTGGACGTTCAAAGCCGCAGCCGGGACAGCGGAACAGGCCCAGATGGCCGTACGCCACGCCGCTGTACTGGTATCGGCTGCCGCAGAACACACAGAAGGGCGATTCGCCGCCGCCCTGATCCGGTGTTTGCCGCAGCTGCCCTTCAGCCAGGCCGAAATAAACCGCCTGGCGGCTTTCACGGCCCAGTGACGCGCACAGGGAATCGTCGGCGCACAGAATGGCTTGCGCCTGGCTCTCGCGCAGGCCCTTGGCGATCAGGTCACGGGTATGCTTCAGCTCGCCAAACCGGTCCAGCTGGTCACGGAAAAAATTGGTGACAAGACAAAACGCCGGCTTAATCGTCGCTGCCAGCTTGCCGAAAAAGGCCTCGTCGATCTCAAAAACAAGGGCAGCCTGCCGCCCGGCTTTTTGGCGCAGCAAGGGCACATGGGCAAGCAGCGTCGTCGTCAGGCCGGAATCGAGGTTGGCGCCGGACGGGTTCGTAATGACGGCCCGGCCCTGGTCTTCCAGGATCCGGCAAAGCATGCGCACCGTCGTCGTTTTGCCGTTGGTACCGGTGACCAGGAAGACCTGGCGGCCGGCTGTCAAGTCGGCGAGCAGGCCAGGGGCCAGCGTCAGAGCCAGCTTTCCGGGCAGAGCGGTGGCTGCGCGCCCGACCAGCCGCAGCAGGCGGCTGGTCAGCCGGCCAGCCAGAATGGCCGCACCTGAACGCAGGCGCCGCCAGGGCTTCATTGGCTGGATAAACACGGTTGCGCGCACGTTCAGCCTCCGTTTTTCCTGGCAGACGGGTGTTCTGTCACCAGCTGGAGATAATCGTCGAAGAGATATTCGGAGTCCTGTGGTCCGGGCGCGCCTTCCGGGTGGTACTGGACGCTGATGATCGGTCTGCCAGGATAACTCAGGCCCTCGATCGAACCGTCGTTCAGATGGATGTGGCTGACCTGGCAGACGCCTTCCGGAACGCTGTCCGGAACGACCACATAACCATGGTTCTGCGAGCTGATCAGGACACGGCCTGTGGCCAGGTCCTTGACCGGGTGGTTGATCCCGCGGTGGCCGTACTTCAGTTTTCGCGTACGGGCGCCGTGCGCGAGGGCTAAAAGCTGGTGGCCCAGGCAAATGGCCAGCAGCGGCAGGCCAGACGCGGCCAGCTTGTTCAGCTGCGGCAGGATCTCCTGGCAATCCATCGGATCGCCCGGGCCGTTGGACAGGACTATGCCGTCAGGCCCGCCGGCCAGGATCACATCAGCCGGCGTGTTCCAGGGATAAACCTGGACATCGCAGCCGCGGCGGGTCAGGTTCCAGACGATGTTCTGCTTCAAGCCAAAATCAAGCATGGCCAGCCGCGCTTTGCGGGTTACCGTTTCATCGACGGCATATGGCAGGCGGACCATGCTGTCGGATGGACGGGTCTTGCCTGACGGCCGATGGGCGCG
>JAAYJD010000236.1 GCA_012523135.1 Clostridiaceae bacterium | reverse complement strand
GGTGCGGAGGAGACAGCGCGCAAAGTCCGTGAACTCGGTGTTGAGGCGGCCGTATTCCATGCCGATGTCAGCCAGTGTGCTGACTGTGAGCAGATGATGGCGGCGTTCTTTGACCGGTTCGGCACCATCGATGTTCTGGTCAACAACGCGGGCGGAGCGCTCAAAATGCCAGAAGGTGGCTTCACCGATATGCCGATGAGCTATTGGGACAGCCAGATTCAGTTGAATCTGAGCGCGGCCGCCTACTGCTCGCGGCCGGCCGTTGACAACATGATTCGGCACCAGACGCGTGGTAAAATAATCAACATTAGCTCGATTCACAGCCTGGTCACTTATGTGCGCAGGAAAACACTGCCTTACTGTGCGGCAAAAGCAGGCCTTAACATGTTTACGCGTGCGTTGGCCGTCGAGGTGATTCAATACGGCATCAACGTCAACTGCATCGCGCCGGGCTTTATTTTAACGAAATTGGCTTCGCGCTATGCACCGGAACACATGGAAGCGTTCAAACGCAAAATTCCCGCTGGCTTCATCGGATCAGTCGACGACATCACACCGATGATCCTGTTCCTGGCGGACGATGAGAAGTCCCGCTTTATCGTTGGACAGACGTTTGTCATCGACGGCGGGCAGTCGATCGACGGCGCCATCGAAAGCATGCTTTCATAAAAAATGCAGTTAAAGGAGGATACCGCTATGAAAGAAACCGATCAGCATCGCAGCATCTGGGAATACGGCGTCGCCAAGGAATGTAGGCGAGGTTTGGTCAGGGGGATGGGCTATACCGAAGAGGAGTTCAACCGGCCCCTGATCGCCGTGGTCAATTCCTGGAATGAGTACAACCCCGGGCATGTCCACTTGCGGAATCTGAGCGAGCGGGTCAAGCAAGGGATTCGTGAAGCCGGTGGATTGCCAATCGAGGTGATGACCTCGGGCATCTGTGACGGCATGGTTTTGAAGAACCCTTCCTACATCGAATTACCCAGCCGCAATCTGATCGCAGATGAGGTCGAACTCATTGTCGAGAGCAACCAGTTCGATGCCATGGTCCTGCTTAGCACCTGTGACTCGATTGTACCTGGCCACCTGATGGCAGCGGCAAGATTGAATATCCCGGCGCTGATGGTCACCGGCGGCTATATGCCGAAGGGCAATGTTGATGGCCGCCAGGTTAATTACATCGATCTGACCGACCACGTGGGCCAGACCATGAACGGTGAATATGACCGCCGCCAGGCTGAACATGAAGTCTCCAGCATGTATATGCCGTGTGGTGCCTGCGGCGTCATGACGACAGCTAACAGCATGTGCCTTGTGGCGGAGGCCCTGGGCATGGCTTTGCCAGGCAACGGCCTGATGTCCGCGGTCGGGTCTGAACTGATGCAATGCGCCTACCGGGCCGGCCGGCAAATCATGGCCCTATTGGAAAAGAACATCACGGCCCGCCAGATCATTACGGAGCAGGCCATTGAGAACGCAATTGCCATGACAATGGCCATGGCCGGATCGACCAATTTGCTCATGCACATCCCCGCTATTGCCACCGAAGCCGGACTGACGGGCGATTGGTGGCGTTTGTTTGACAAGGCGTCACGAAGCGTTCCTCAGTTGGTCGGCGCCTCTCCCAGCGGCCCATGGCACCTGCAGGATATAGAACTGGCCGGCGGCTCGCGGGCGGTCATGCGGCAGTTGCTTTTGCAAATGCATACATCGTGCATGACGGTAACCGGCCAGTCGATTGGCGCTAATTACCAAGATGCCATTGTGTATAACCCGGAAATCATCCGGCCGCTGGACAACCCTTACGCCCAATCCGGTGCCCTGTATGTCCTGTATGGCAGCCTGGCTCCTGAAGGCGGCATCATCAAGGCCGGTGCAGTTGATCCCGCCATGAAGCAGTTTACCGGCCCTGCGCGTGTTTTCGACAGCCTGGACGATGCCTTTGCGGCCTTGGCCGAAAGCAAAATCCAGGCAGGTGATGCGGTCGTTATTCGTTATCTGGGTCCCAAGGCACGGTTTGGCACGACGGCCTATGAATTTCAGAAAGAACTGAAGGGCAGGGGACTGGACCATGACGTGGCCATCATTACGGACGGGCGCTTCTCCGGCGGCTCAAGCGGACTGAGCATCGGGTATATCTCACCGGAAGCCGGACTGGGCGGCCCCCTGGCCCTGGTCCATGATGCAGACCAGATCCAGATAGACCTGGATCGCCGTTCGATCGATTTGCTGGTCAGTCCCGAGGAGCTGGCCGACAGGAAGGCGGCCTGGAACTGGCAGTTCCCCCGGGAGAACTACCCGCCTTTCCTGCGGCTGTTTTCCAAGTGTGTCGGTTCACTAGCCAAGGGGGCTGTCTGGGAATGATCGCACAGCTGTCCTGTGATGTCCTGATCATCGGAGCCGGTCTTGCCGGCCTGCAGGCGGCGATGCAAATCCGGCGGCAACAGGCGGATGCCCAGATCATGCTGGCCGATCTGGGCGGCGGAGCCTCGACGGAAATTATGGGCTTTTGTGCACCGCTGCATCCGGATGACACGGCGGATACTTTTGAACAGGATGTACTGCGTGCGGGTGCCGGCAGAAATGACCGCAGCCTGGTTCATCGCCTGACCCACGAAGCTGTCATGCAGGTGAGCGAACTTGAAGCGCTGGGGCTTGTTTTTGATCGATGCGCGGACGGTTCTTACGACCTGCTGCAATCGGTTGGCTCATCCTATCCGCGCGTGATCCACCAGGGCACCGGCACTGGACGCGAAATCATGAAGCGCTACCGCGAAGCCGTCCATGATGATCCCGGCATATGCCTTGAAAGGATGCCGATTGCGGAACTGCTGACCGACGCGGGTCATATCATCGGTGCGCTGGGCTGGTGGCAGGATGCCCCCTGTGCCGTCAAAGCGCCCGCGGTCATCCTGGCCTGCGGCGGTGCGGCGGGGCTGTATGGTTTTTCCAGCTGGAGCAAGCTCCTGCGTGGCAGCGGCTATGTCCTGGCAGCTCGCGCCGGTGCGACGCTGCGGGATATGGATTTGATCCAGTTTGAACCGACCGTCACCATTTACCCGCCTGAGTTGGCTGGATTTCCCCTGATCACGACCCTTCTCTATGAGGGAGCCGCCCTGCGAGACCGCGATGGACGATCCTTGCTGGAAAGCTTTGACGCGCCGCCACCCAAGCGTGTGCTGGCTCGCCTGGTGGCTCAAGCCATCCAGGCTGGACAGGGCACAGACCATGGCGGCGTCTGGTATGCCCTTTCCGGGGTTGATGAAACACGTTTTCAACAGAAATACCCTGGTTACTACCAGAAACTGCGACCGCTAACGGCATCCTATGCGGTCTTGCGTTTCGAGGTCAAGCCGGCCGCGCATACAACCCTGGGTGGCGTCATAATCGACGCGGATGGCGCGACAGCCGTTCCAGGCCTCTTTGCGGCTGGTGAATGTGTTGGCGGCATCCATGGACAGGATCGCATTGGCGGCAACGCCGGCCTCGAAGTTCTGGTCTTTGGCCGCGCCGCAGGAAACGCCGCAGCATCCAGTCCCGGGGTTCCCATCAACACGATCACGCTTCAAGAACGGGCTCAGCTGGCCTTGAATGCCTTCAAACTGGGTCAGGGAAGCAGAGACTTCTATTTGACAGAAATCGGGACGGTGCTGGACCAGGCAGGTTCCGTTCTCAGCGATCATGAACAGGTGTCGTCAGGGCTTATGCAGCTAAAGCGCCTGTCAAATATGGTTCAAGCGGATGCACCCACTCATCTCGAGGACTCGATCATCGTTTTACAGGCCTTGCAGGCTGCCAGCATTTTGCTGCAAGCGCGGCTGGATGCGTCAGCAAAGCATGAGAAGTGATCTGGCATGGTTCCAAATAGTGAGAACCTGCACAGCATAAAGAAAGAAGGTAACAAAATGAAACTGCGAATTGGCGTTGTCGGGGTCGGTTTTTCCAAGGGGTTCATCCCTTTGTTCCAGGCCCACCCGGACGTGGAGCATGTCGCGCTGGCGGAACTGGTGCCGGAGCGGCGCGAGGAGGCGG
>JAAYJD010000235.1 GCA_012523135.1 Clostridiaceae bacterium | reverse complement strand
TCTCGGCGCGGCAGGCGGCACAGGAGCAGGGCCGGATGCCGACGATGTCGAAGAAGACCCCGTCCAGCTCAGACCCCAGCAGGGCGCAGACCTCCGCGGTCTGCGCGGCCAGGAAATCGTCATAACCGGTATTGACGCACAGCGACTGGTAGAAGCCGGGCTCGGTGAAGGGCGGTCCTTCATGCGCGCCGCCGGGCTTGCGGATCAGCCACTCGGGGCGGGTGGTGGCCGAATGGTAGTCCCACTGGACCGTGATGTAGACCGGTGCCCGGACGCCGACCGCGTGCAGGGCCCGGACCTGCTCCAGCAGCAGGTTGCGGTTGGCCAGGTTAGGGTGGACCCGTTCCGGAAACTTCTCCGACGGGTAGTACAGCCAGCCGTGGTGGCAGCGGGCAAAGACCGTCATCGAGTTGATGGCCGCGTCCCGAACCGTTTGGGCGAAGGCCTGGGCATCAAAATCGGCCGCGATGCCGGGTATTTCTTCTGATGTGTGAAAGTCGAGGTGGACCTGTCTGCTTGCCAGGTGCATGTCATCAACCCTTCCGGCGCTGTAAAGGCCATGAGATGTTCTTAGCATAGCATGACAGCCCCCGTCGGTAAACGACAACGGCCGAAAAAAGGGGCGCTGCCGATGCAGCGCCCCCGGATGGTTTCGTCGTAGGCCTGGCGGAAACTAGCGGACGTTAAAGTACTTCTCAGACCAGGTTTCATCGCCGGTGGAGACATCCCATTTCTGGTAGCCGCCGCCATAGGCATAGATCTCGAAGCTGTACTTGACGCCCTTGTTGAACGCTTCGCCCTGGTACAGGGGTTCTTCGTCGTCCCAGAGGAAATCGATCTTCTGGACAAACGTATTCGCCTGGCCGGACTTGTCGACGACGGAGCGGGCCGCCTGGTCGATGCTGATCATGTCGGGCAGGGCGTGGGCAAAGCTGTCCCAGCTGTTGTCATTGGATACATCCCACTTGGCCCAGCCCGATGTCCGGGCGTTGATTTCGAAGACAACCTTGTAACCATCCTTCAGGGCTTCGCCCTTGTATTTCGGATTCGTGTCGTCGTAGGCGTATTCGATTTTCTGGATGATGCCGCCGAACCGGTCGATGACCATCTTCCGGGCGGCAGCCGCCGATAGCATCTGCTGCTGCGGGGCCGTGGTCGGCGCAGGTGTGCTGGTCGGTCTGGGCGTTGTTTCAGCAGGCTTGGCTGTTGGCGAAGGCTCCGTTGGCGCTTTGGTCGGCTGCCTTGTCGGTGCTGTCGTCGCAGACGGCGTTTCGGTTGGCTTGACGGTCGGTGTTGCGGCCGGCGGTTCTGTCGGGGCGGGGCTCGGTGCCTGCTGGTGCTCTTCGCGGATCAGGTCGCCGCTCATGGCATCGACAATGGCCCGGTAGACCTGGTCGCCATCCTTGAATACCACCACGTAAATCGGCTGGTCGTCATCTTCCAGCTCGATCGACGCAGAGCGGATGCTGGCAGGATCCAGATCCCAGCGCTCAGCCAGCATGGCCAGGACAGACGCGCGATCGAGCCATTGCTGCTGGTCATCGTCTGGCTGATAACCGCGCAATTCGACATCGTCATCCCCGGCGATCGTGTGCGCGAACAGGTCGGCCAGTTCGCCGATCTTAATCGCCGCCAGGACATCCAGCGCGATTTCAGGATAGCCGTCATGGATGTGCCGGAGCAAATACGCCTTGCCGAGTGAGATGCCATATTGGTCTGCGATCGCGGACACATCGTCGTCGACAGCCAGCTTCTGGCTGTTAATCAGGCCATCCAGGCTGTTGCTGGCCATCAGGGTCTCCAACTGGCCGGAAATAAGG
>JAAYJD010000234.1 GCA_012523135.1 Clostridiaceae bacterium | reverse complement strand
TGGTGCTCAAGATCTCAAACGGTGACCTCGAGGCGCTCGAAGGATTGTACCGGGATTATCGCCATGCCGTTTTTACGTATTCCCTGCATCTGCTGCGCGATCGTTCGCAAGCCGAGGATAATACCCACGATGTCTTTTTGCAGATCTGGTCCAGGGCCTCAACATACAGGACTGGATCCAATCCCGCTGCCTGGATCATGCGCATGACCCACAACATGGCCATTGACCGGTATCGCCGGTCAACCCGATTGGTCAGCTTCGAGGAGCTGCCGGAAAACGAATCGCTCATGGGCGCAAACGATGAGGATCGGATTGCCGATCGGATCGATCTCCAGACTGTACTGGGCATGCTGGAGCCAAAAGACCGGCAAATTGTCCTGCTCAAGGCCGTGGCCGGCTTACCGCTCAAATCGGTCAGCCAGCTGGCGGAACTGCCGCTCAGCACTGTGCATTGGCGATATCGCAGGGCACTGCGGCTTCTCTCTAAGCTGATCAGGAAAATGGAGGTCTGATATGCCTATACCCAATCATTCTCTGCTGAAAAAACTGGACACACTGGCGCGGCAGCAAGCACCAGATAACTGGATCAAGCTGCGCCGGAGCATCGAACAGGCTGAACCCCGGGTACATCCGGTCTCTGTTCAGCTAAAAAGGAGCGGATCGACCATGAAACGACAATACAGGTGGCTCATTGCGGCAAGCGCCGCTGTCCTGGTCCTTATCCTGGCCTTTGGTCTGGTCAGGCTGCTGCGCGAACCGGCCGCTGTCGACCTGTCAGCCGGACAAACCATCACACTGGCCAAGGGCAAGCTGACGATTCATGCCATCACCCGCACAGGCGGACGGATCGGCATGCCGCCAGATGCCGAAGGCGTCGAGCTTGCCCTGTCTGATCTGCCCGCTATTTTCGGGCGCAACCCGATCCCGGATCTGCCGTTTGATCTGAAGCCGGAGTTTGACACCATCTCCACCCTGATGTTTCGCAGCGGGACCGTGTTCCTCATGAACGGCATCACTTACGGCCGCGGCGACCCTGCCGGACCACGCGTGGTTTTCGATCTGAACGACCAGGGCGACCTGCCCTTGACCGACTGCCAATTTGGTACTGAGCAAGAGTCGACCTGGAACGGCGTCGCGTTGCTGCTCGGTGTCGAGCAAGTCGAGACGGATGCCGGTGCGATCGAACAGTATATCGCCCGGTTTATCGTTCATAACATAGGCTACCAAATTCAAGCGACAGGATTAACCGGCGTTCAGTTCTTGGAGATTCTGTCCATAGTCATGGCCGGTTAACGATAAGAAGCCGGGTTCCGACCACGCGTCTGCCGGAACCCGGGCTTGTTTTTTTCGGATCATTACCCGCCTATGCGCCATTGCGGTCATTTCGTCTCAACCCGGCCAACCAGCCTGTTTTGGCTCAGATCGGGATCTGTTTTCATCATTTCGTCGGATATCCGTTCCCAGGAAGACGATATCTCCCTGACCGACGCAGCTTTAGATCATGCAGAAAATAGTACCGGATGTCTCCGTTATCCATGCTGCCGGTCTTGACGCCATCTGGCGTCTTCCAATCACCGATCACCTTGTTATTGCAAGTCTTCAATTATTTCTTGCATTTTCGATTTCGAAAGCGGCATAACGGTTATCCTGGTTTCCGATTGACTTTGCTGAAAGGCGAACGGTAAGATAAAGGCGTGCCTGGCCTGGCGACAGCATGTTTTTTCGAATCGGCCGTCCATGTTGGGCACATCAGGGCTTATGTGTCATTTGATCCAGTGAACGCAAGAAGGTGATGCACGCCAGAAGCCGAAGAAAGGCAGAACCGGACATAACCGATACCGGTAACCAGATGCAAAAATAACAGGATCAGCGGTGATAAGATTCATGTCTTTCGCTCTGCCAAATCGGTAAAACGCGTCATAATGCCCTCTGCTGCGGTCGGTGATCTGAGCAAAACGTATCGTGAACAGCATCTGCATGCAGAGCATGGCCTTTAGCATTGCAGAGAATACGCAATTGAATGTTTTAGGTCTTGATCAATGAAGTCCGGCAAGCAGAATCACGTCACCCAACCTGGTCTCTTTACCCGGACCGGGCGTTCCGGACGAAGCACCGCAAAGATCCCTGTACGCAGGATTGACTAACATGGCATTCAAATCAGGATGCGCAGAACAGGAGCGTGCCAATGTGAAAACCTATGCCTTCGGTATTATCGGATGCGGCCTGATGGGCCGGGAATTTGCCAGTGCGGCCGCCCGCTGGTGCCATTTCACGACCGATGTCCCCAAGCCGGAAATCATCGCGGTCTGCGATGTCAATCCGGCCAACACAACCTGGTTTGTCCAGCATGTGCCGACCATCCGGCAGGTCTATGCCG
>JAAYJD010000233.1 GCA_012523135.1 Clostridiaceae bacterium | reverse complement strand
CAGACCGGTGTCCGCTGCTAAGGAAAGCCAGCACGATTATCATTCATCTGAAATAAGGCATACCGCCTTCTGCTGCGTTGTTCATCATCGTCCACACCATGCATTTTTGCCATGCCATGATATTTTTCTTTATATAGTACCCGGAAACTGACTGCAACGCAGAGCCATATCCAGGCCGCCGCTGTGTCGAAGTACATGCCAAAAATGCACACGGCAGCACAGATCACAAAAATGAGATGTCCGTGACCAGACATTGATCGGGATAACAAGAGCAAAACATCCTGAAACTACGGATCGCATCCGTCGAATCCAGGCTGTTTTCAGGTCGGACATTGATCCATCGCGGCTGAGCGGATAATCGTAATCGTCATATGAATGTGTTAGCGGATCGGCCTGTCCCAATGTCCCTGCCAGCTACATGATTATTTTGTTGACCTTCACGCTTTGTTGCCTTTTGGTATGTGTCAAAATAGCGCCGACCCAGTTCGCGGTAGGATGCCGCATTAAAGTGGATGCCGTCGGCAGCGCCCGCCAAACCGTCTGCCCGAACCAGGGCACAATTTTCTCTGGTTGCGGCAATTTTCGCCAGGACTTCGTTCATCTGCCGCCAGTATGGCCAGCGTCCGGAAAAATCAACTAATTCCCCGATCACCAGCGGTGTTGCGGGATCCACCCCGATATCGCGTGGCAGTTGATCGAACATCCTGTTGAATTTATCTGAATACACCTGTACCGCTTCGGCAGATTTGCTGTCACTCTCGCCCTGGTGCCAGAGAATGCCGGCCAGACGGCTCGTCCGCATCGCCAGGCGGGCTTGCATGACGGCGTGGTCATAGAGCAAACCGCCAACAGCCCACTGGTCGATGCTCGTCCCCCCGTCGGCGCATGGAATCAAACCCACCGGTTCATGGTATTGGTTGACAAACGCTTCCGCAAAGCTGGCTGCCAGCGAAATGCCGCTGCGGATCTCCGTGTCACGGGCGACGAAAATCTGACGATCCGGGTTGATCGGCTCGCTCATCGGCTGCCAGCGGCCGTTGCGCAGCATGAACATCAAGCCCCGGTGGTCGATCGCCGGAACTTCGCCGATGATGCCGCGGCCGGCCATATTGGATTGCCCGATCAGCAGGAACGAATGGATCGTCGGTTCTTTTTGACTCATCTTCTCATACCCCGTTCTTTAGGACGTCTTTTGGCAATATCCCGGTCTTCAGCTTGAAGACACGGCTGAAATAGGATGAATCCTGGTAGCCGACCGCCTCAGCGGCTTCGGCGACCGACATGGCCCCGCTTTCCAGCAGCAGCCTGGCCTTGCCAATCCGCAGCCTGGCGGCGTAATCCTGCGGCGCCAGGCCCGTATATGCGCGGAACAGGCGCCGGAAACTGGATTCGCTGATGTGACACAGTTCCGCCAGGTCCGCAATGGCCGGGTTCTCCCGGTAATGCTTCTCCAGGTAAAGCAGGCCAGGGGCGATCTGGGCGTACTTGCCGGCTGTCAGGTGCTCCTTGCGCTGTTCCAGGGACAGATCTGTCAGGATACTGTAAACCAACGCCTTGATCTGTCCTTTGGGTGCACTGCTGTGGTGGAACAAATGCAGCACCTCTTCAAAGCGGCGGGCATACCAGATATGGTCCCGGGGACGGATGATCTGGACCTGCCCGGCAAGGGCAAACGGCTGCCCGGTTTCATCAAACAGCTCGAAGTTGATCAGGTACTCGTTGCAGCGCTGGTTGTTCAGGGAGCAGTTTTTAAAGCGGCAGGTATAGTCCGCGGTTTGCGGAACATATGAAATGTCACCATAACCGGCTGAAAACGGGGGCATGTCGCGAATCGAATAATCGGTCTCGCAGGCGGAAAAATACATCAGGCCGCTGTTGGGTCGTCCGCCTTCCGGCGTTGTGAACGTATTGCCGTCATGCCAGCGGTGGTAAAACGGCACCACACGCAAAATGGAATAATCCATCTGGTACAGCTTGGCAAAGGGAACAACCTGTATGCGCATGGCCCCATCCTTCCTGCCGTTTCCAGCCGGTATTTTGCATGTCCATTATAGAGCGGCCGGTTGTGACTGGCAAACCGGGCTGACCGATTTATCCGGATTATTGCCAGTTTCCTGCCTACTGTCCCGCGGTCCGGATGCCTATAATGAATTCGAGTGCAGACCGTTTGCAAAGAAACTCACGCACGGAGGTGCCTATGAAAACATTTCGAAAAGTCAGAACGGCCCTGATCGGCTGCGGCATGATCAGCGACACCTATCTGGAAAACTGCTGCCATGCGTTCAACATCCTGGATGTCGTCGGCTGTTCGGACATCAAGCCGGAGCGCAGCGCGGCCAAGGCCGAGAAATATGGCATCCAGCAGATGACCAACGAGGAAATCCTGGCCGATCCGTCGATCGAACTGGTGATCAACACCACCTATCCGGTCTCCCACTACGCCGTCTCGAAAGCCGCCCTGCTGGCCGGCAAGCATGTCTACAGCGAGAAGATGATCGCGGCCACCCTGGAAGAAGCGCTCGAACTGGAGCAGCTGGCCCGCGAACGGCAGCTCCTGCTCGGCTGTGCACCCGACACCTTCATGGGCGCCGGCTTGCAGACCGCCCGAAAAATACTGGACGCAGGCCTGATTGGCACGCCGGTCGCCGCCCAGGCGATCCTGGTCCGGGGCTACCACCATGAGCGGATGCGCACCGATCCTGAAAAGCGCTTCGCCTTCTGCCCGGGCGGCGGCATCGTCTTCGACGTCGGCTGCTACTACCTGACCGGGCTGGTCAACCTGCTGGGACCGATCCACCGGGTCTGCGGCTTCTCCCAGACGCGGGATGCCGACAGCCGCGTCTATGGCCATCCCGCCAATCCCCTCTATGGCCAGGTCATGGCGATCGAAACGCCCAACAACACGGCCGGCACGCTGGAATTCGAAAGCCAGGTGATCTGCGCTTTCCTGACCTCGTCCGAATCGATCAATGTGACCAACAGCTTTATCATCCACGGCACGGACGGCTGCCTGACTCTCAACGACCCCAACACCTTCGGCGGCCCGATCCTGGTCCGGACCCGGACGGGCGAAGCGCTGTCCGTCCCGCTGACGCACGCCTTCACAACCAACATGCGCGGGCTGGGCGCCGCCGACCTGGCTTATGCGATCCGCAACGGCCGCGCCGCACGCGCCGGCAGCGCGACCGCTGTCCATACGCTCGAGGCGGCCCTGGGCATCATCGGGAGCGGCGAAAGCGGCCAGCTCTACACCATGACCACCACAACCGAACGGGCCGAACCGCTCGCTGCCGGTATCACGGAATATCCCGAAATGGCGCTGGACCTCTGACGCCAGGCCGGATCACAAGGGAGGACACAATGGGCATCAGCATCCAGATGTACACGCTGCGCGATTTCATGAAAACAACATCCGCTCTGGACACGACCCTGGCGCGCGTGGCCGCGATCGGTTACAAGACCGTCCAGATCAGCATACCGCCCTTCCTTGGCGCGCAGGAACTGCAAACCCTGCTGGCCGCACATGGCCTGCGGGCCGATTCGGTGATGGCGCCGACCGCCACGATTCCCGACCAGCTCGATCCGATCTGCCGGACGGCCGCCATCCTCGGGACCGACACCGTCCGCACCGACGGCATCGGACACGCCTATACCCGTTCGGCCGACGGCTTTCGCCGCTATGCCGCCATCCTGCAGGAGGCCGGGCAACGCCTGCGCGGCCGCGGCCTCAATTTCATGTACCACAACCACGCCATCGAGTACACCAATTTCACAGAAGGCACGGGCATGTCGATCCTGCTGGGCGAAACGGATCCCGACTGCGTCTGGTTTCAACCAGATGTCCATCACATTGCGGCTGCCGGGCTGGAGCCTTCCCAGGCCCTGCTCGCGTTCAAGGGACGCTGCGCCTATGTCCACATGCAGGGCTACGCGATCATCCCCGGGGAAGGGTTCGATCCGCAGGTGCCGCGCCGCACCGTTCCGGTGGGCACAGGCAACCTCAACTGGCCCGGCATTGTTGCGGCCTGCCGGCAGATCGGCGTTCGCCTGTATGTCGTCGAGCAGGATTATTGCATCGGCGACCCGTTTGACGAAATAACCCAAAGTTACCAGGCCCTGCTCCAGCTGGGCGTGGCAGATCATTAGGGACTGTTCATCAATAAGTTGGTCTACAGATTTTCCGAAAGATAAACCCGATTCATATATCTTTCGGGAAAAGAGCAACAAATTTCTAAACAACCCCTTAGGAGGACAAGATGAGCCAGATTGGATTGCAAATGTACACCATGCGCCATGTCATGGGGGACCGTGAGTCGTTTTTGAACACGCTGGACCGCTTGGCCCAGATCGGCATCGAAGATGTCCAGATCAGCATCCCCGCCTTCATGACCTGCGAGGAGCTGTCCGACGAACTCAGGCAGCGGAAAATGAAGGCCGACTCGGTTTTCTGTTCCACAGTCAACGTTTTGGACAGCCTGGACCGGATCCAGCGCGAAGCGGAACTCCTGCACACGGACGTCCTGCGCACCGATTCGATCCCCGCAGCCCTGCGCAAGGATGCAGCCGGCTACCGCCAGTTCGCATCTGACTTGAACCGCCAAGGTGAAGCCCTGAAAAAGATCGGGTTGGCCTATATGTACCATTTCCACGCTTTCGAGTTTGTCAGCTTCGGCGACATCCGCGGCATCGATATCCTGCTGGGCGAGACGGACCCCGAACGGGTCCTCTTCCAGCCGGATGTCTTCTGGCTGACCAGCGCCGGCACCGAGCCGTCGGATTTTCTCTGGCGGTTCGCCAACCGGGCCCGCTACATGCATGTCAAGGACTACGCCATCCGCCAGCTCGAAGGCGCGATCGAGAACGTACCCAGCCACTTTGCGCCGGTCGGCACCGGCAATCTCAACTGGCCCGGTATTCTCAAGACCGCCGAATCCATCGGCATCGAACGCTTCGTCATCGAGCAGGACATCGTCGAGGGCGATGTTTTCGCGGCCGTCAAGCTGAGCGTCGACAACCTGAAGAAGATGGGCTTGTCCTGATCTTCAAACGGAGGAGCAATATGAACACACTAGACAGACTTCGGATCAAAAACAGACGACCGGTCCTGCCGGTAACCGACCCGGCGTTCAGCCGCTATGGCCGCGTGGTCACGGGTCTTGCGGACGACAGCTGGCTGGCCATGCTTGCCGAAACGCCGCTGCCGGAACAGGGCGTCACTTACTTGCCGCAGGTTGAGGCGCTGCAGGCGCATATGGGCGGCAAGCTGCGCTTGTTTTTCGGCGACATGCCCGTACAAGCCGGCACCTGCAACGGGCACAACAGCCTGACCGCAGCCCTGGAATACCACAAGTCCAGCGAGTTGAACCTGGCCACAGAGGACATCGTTCTCGTGCTGGGCAGCCTGATCGGACAGACCAACGACCAGATCGTCCATACCGATAACCTGCAGGCCTTCTGGGTGCCGGCCGGGACAGCCGTGGAGATTTTTGCCACCACCTGGCATTTCGCGCCCTGCCAGACGGGCGACCAGGGCTTTCGCTGCCTGGTCGCGCTGCCGGAGAAGACCAACACCGCCCTGACGGTTCCCGCCGACGCACCGCTCTATATGCGCAACAAGTGGCTGCTGGTCCATCCCGACCGCCAGGACCTGGTGGCCAAGGGCTGCCTGGCCGGCCTGCGCGGTCCCGTAGTCCGGATCGATTACTGAGGTTCCTGGGCGACCCAGGCCGGCAGCAGGGCGCCGCCATCCATCGTCAGGCACGTGCCGGTGATGTAGCCGGCCTGTTCCGACGCCAGGTAGACGACGGCGTGGCCGACTTCTTCAGGCGTCAGGAACCGCTTGAGCGGAATGCGGCTGAGCGGACCGGCATAGCGGGCGCGGTAATCACCCATGCGCTCGATGACCGTGTAGCCCGGCGCGATGGCATTGACCGTGATCTTGTAGGGCGCCAGTTCCATGGCGCAGTTCTGGGTGAACTTCATCAGGGCCGCCTTGGAGGCGGCGTAAACAGTCGAACCGGGCCAGCAGCCCTGCTGGTGGTTGGACGTAATGTTCACGATCCGCCCCGCGGTTTTGTCCGCGACCATCCGGCGGGCGATGTGCTGGCTCAGGAAAAACGATCCCTTGAGGTCGAGCCCGAGCACATCGTCGAACAGGGCTTCGTCGACGTCAAGGAACGGCTTGGCGCGCGTGATGCCCGCGTTGTTGACCAGCAGGTCGACACGCCCAAAAGCGTCCAGAAACGCCGCGGCCAGAGCCGCGTTCTGGCGCATGTCAGCCACGTCCGCCTGAAGCAGAACGCCGCGCGCACCACGCGCCGCGACCTGATCCAGGGTGTCGCGGGCACCCGCTTCGTTCTGGTTGAAGCTGATGCCGACATCGTAACCGTTTTCCGCCAGCACCCGGGCGATGCCTTTGCCGATCCCGCTGCTGGCACCGGTCACGAGGGCACATTTTCGCTGCATATCCATCTCCCCGCCTTTCACCAGTCAGCCAGGCTGCCGTCGTCATAGGTCAGGGTCGGGCTCTCCCAAACCCCGTCATAGGCCAGCGCGGCCAGCGCCTGTTCGTCGACCTCGATGCCCAGTCCCGGCCCTGCCGGAATGTCAATGGAGCCGTTTGCGACCGTGAACGGCCGGCGCAGGATACCCTGCCCCAGGTCACGTCCATCCGCCATGCCCGGGTACTCCTGGGCCAGGAAATTGGGGATGCAGGCGTCCAGCTGCAGGCAGGCGGCCAGCGAAATGGGACCGAGCGGATTGTGGGGCGCGACGCTCATGTAATAAATTTCCGCCATGGCCGCCAGCTTGCGGGCTTCGAAGATGCCGCCGACATGGCACAGGTCCGGCTGGATGATTTTGACAGCCTGGCTGTCCAGCAGTTCGCGGAAACCCCAACGGGTGAACAGGCGCTCGCCCGACGCCAGCGGCACCGGGGTGCTGCGCGCGATCTCGGTCATGACCGCCGCGTTTTCCGGCAGGACAGCCTCCTCGACAAACCAGGGATAGAACGGCTCCAGCATGGCGATCAGGCGCTGGGCCGTGCCGGGCCCGACCCGGCCATGGAAATCGATCGCCAGGTCGACCGACGGCCCGATCGCCTCCCGGACCGCCTGGAAACGCGCCACATGCTCGTTCAGCGCCTGCAGGCTTTCCACGGCGCGGACCGGCGGGATGATCGAGTACTTGAGTGCGGTGAAGCCGCGCGCGCAAAGCTGCCTGGCCGTACCGACCATGGTTTCAACCGGAAAATCGGCCTGGGTGCCGACCTTCTTGATGTGCGTGTACATGCGGATCCGCTGGCGCACCGGCCCGCCCAGCAGGTCGTAGACAGGTACACCCAGTGCTTTGCCCTTGATGTCCCACAGCGCCTGCTCGATCCCGCTCAGGGCGCTGGTCAGGACCGGGCCGCCGCGGTAGAACGACCCGCGGTACAGCTGCTGCCAGATCGCCTCGATGTGCAGCGGGTTGCGGCCCAGGATCGCCTCGCCGAATTCACGCACGGCCATGGCCACGGTGCGCGATTTACCCTCGACAACCGGCTCGCCCCAGCCGCAGATGCCTTCGTCGGTCGTGACCTTGAGAAACAGCCAGCGCGGCCGGACGTGGTAGGTCTCCAAACCTGTGATCTTCATGTCGTCTCCTCCTCTTTTTGACCCAGCAGGTGTTCCAGCACCAGCGTCTCGCGGGTTACCCAGGGGCAGTGCGCCAGATCTGTTACCTGTTTGTTTCTGGCGATCGCTTCCCCGGGCGGGATCCAGATCGCCTGGTACTGATGGTCCTGTTCATAGGCATCGAGCCGCTGGCGACCGATGTCGGCCAGCACCGTGCAGGTAAAATAATACGACACCATCTCCATGACATCTTCATACAGGCCCTTGCGCCGTTCCAGAACCTGACCGTACCGGCAGACCGTCGGCAGGTCGACTCGGTAACCCGTCTCTTCAGCCACTTCGCGCGCCAGCGTGTCTTCCAGCCGCTCGCCAGGCTCGATGCCGCCGCCGGGAAACTTGCAGTCGCCGTACCGGCCTGAGATCAGCAGGATCCTTTCGCCCTTCCAGACGATTGCCCGGGCTGCACGGCGCTGAAAAACCGTTTCCGTCCGGTCGTAGTTCTTCAGGTCAAGCACCAGGTTCATTTGATCCCTCCGCCATAACAACCTGGTTGCAGCCGTTGAAACGCGCGAACCGCTGCAGGCAGTCCCCGATGGCCTCCTGCAGCGCACCGGCCGGCTGCGTATCTGCTTCAAACCAGATCCGCTTGACCACCAGGTTTTTTAGCTTGCGGTCGCAGACCGCCTCCAGCCTGGCGGCAAAGCGGTCGCCAAACAGGAGCGGCAGAACATAGGTGCCGTACTGGCGCTGCGCGGCCGGCGTATAGATCTCCCACGTGTAGTTAAAGCCAAACAAGGTCCGGATCAGGCGCCGGTCCCAGAGCAAGTTGTCCAGCGGCGCCAGCAGCTCGCAGCGCGGCGCAAGCGGCGCATCCTGCCTGATCTGGTCCAGCAGCGGGCGGTCAGATGCCAGGCAGTAGAGCATGTCTTTGAGACCTGTGACGCTGATCGCCAGGATCTTGTGTTCGGCCAGCAGCTGGTTGAAAACGACGGTGCGTTCGCCCGATTTGAGCCGCCCATCACCTAGCCAGGCGTCCGAAGCCCGGTTCCAGAGCAGCCCGACGGAACCGATCCGGCGCAGGACGCGCCATGCGGCATAGGCCAGGTCATCCGCAAAGGGATCTGGCGCGTCCAGCAGCTCCGGTGCGAGGCAGTGCTCTGCCAGGTCATAGAACTTGACGGTCCTCTCTTTGTGGTGTACGACCAGGTCGCCGCGAAAATAAAGCGTCTCCAGTGCGGCCCGCGACAGGCGGGTATCCTGCCAATACCACGCGACCTTGGTGTCGTACGCAAGATCGGCCGAACAGACAGGCCCCCGTTCCCGGATACGCCCGATGATTTCCGCGCTGACCGCGTCGACCGCGTGATGGCTGCGGCAGTTCTCCCGGTAAGCTGCGCGGATCCGGCTGCAGTGCGGCCAGTCCTCTTTACGCAGGATCGCCAGGTTCTTGTCAAAATAATCGAACAAGGCCCGATCCTCATACAACAGGTCGTCAAGCTGGTCTTTACAGAAATCTTTCACCCGCGACTGCAGGACCAGTTCCGCGTTTTTGCCGCAAACATCAACCGGGTCGAACTGGATGCATCCGGCCTGGCCGACAAAATCCAGGACGCCTTGTTTACCGCTGAATCGGTGATTCCCGATCAGGCCGTGCTTCAGCAGCATGAACCGGCGGGCCTGCTGGTTGGTGATCCGGATGTCTTCAGTCATGGCGCCGCCAGGTTTCAACATGGCTGGCGTAATCGCCGCGCAGCCGGATGGGGACGCCCCGGTTCATCAGGGCCTGGCCGGACAGCCTGCGGCCGTCCTCACAGGTGTACACCGCGTCCGGCTGCAGACCGCGCAGCCGGATGAGGGGCAGCTGCTGCTGGAAATTCAGGCCGTGGCCGAAAGCGAACAGCGTGGTGGCTGTCCGGGCCCGGTTGACATACTGGAAAATCGCATAGGGGTGCCGGTAAGCCGAAGCCAGCAGGTAGACATAGGCGTCCTGCAAGTCCGGGCGCAGCCGCTTGAAGGTTTCTAGCCATGTTCTCAGCTCGGAAAGCTCTTCGGGCGGCGACTGGAGCAGATTGATCCCGACACTCATCGAGCCCATCATGCCCATGTGCGCCCGGAAGCTAAGGGGCGTCACCCGGCCGTTGATCGTGTTCGGGGACGGGGATATGTTGCCGGCGCCGCCCGCGGTCTTGGGCAGGAACAGCGTGGTGAAGCCCTCGTGCAGCTTCATGACATCGACCGGATCGGCGTTGTCGCTGCGGTTGATCCGGTCGGCATAGGGCACCATGCCGAAATCGGCCCGGGCACCCCCGTGGGCGCAGTTTTCAAACAGGACCTGCGGATGGCTCCGGTTCAGATGATCCCAGACCTGATACAGGTTGAACAGGTAGCGGATTTTCAGGCTCCCTTCTTCCCCCGCCGTCGCGTCCGGCCAGCCCGGTTCGGTCATGTAGCGGTTCATGTCCCACTTCAGGTAATCGAGCCGGTAGTCCTTGATCAGGCGATCCAGCATGGCGATGGCAAAGTCGCGCACATCGTCGCGGGCAAAGTTCAGCACCAGCTGGTTGCGCTGCAGCGTTTTCTCGCGCGTCGGCTGGTGGATGACCCAGTCCGGGTGGGCCCGGTACAGATCGCTGTCCGGATTGACCATTTCCGGCTCCACCCAAAGGCCGAACTGCATCCCAAGTTCATGACAGCGGTCGGCAATTGCCTCCAGGCCGCGCGGGAAGCGATCGGGGCAGGCCACCCAGTCGCCGAGCCCGGCGCGGTCGTCGGTCCGGCCCCTGAACCAGCCGTCGTCGATGACAAAAAGCTCGGCTCCGATCGCGGCGGCTTTTTCCGCCAGGCTGAGCAGCTTGCCTTCATCGATGGCAAACTGGTAGGGATACCACGAGTTGTAGATGATCGGGCGTACCTGATGTGCCTTGGCCCGCGGCGCGAGAAAATCGAATTGCAGGTCGTACAGCGCCTCGCTCATCGCGTCGAAGCCGGCCGCACTGTAGCCGAGGGTCAGAAGCGGTGTGGTCAGCTGTTCCTGCGGCTTGAGACGCCAAGATGATCCGGCCGCGCTGATCCCGGCGGTGATCGCCGTCTGGTCGAACGGATCCGTTTCCAGCGCGATGCTGAAGTCGCCGCTCCAGTGCAGGACGCCATACCAGACTTCGCCGTTCGCGGCTGTCGCCTGGCCCTGCTCGTCCAGGGCAAAAAAGGGCACCGCCTGGGGGCCGCTGGATGTCCCGCGCCGGTTCTCGATCACCAGCTTGCCGTGCGTCAGCATGAGCTGCTCTTTCTGGAATTCCTTGGCCCAGTTGCCCGCCATATGCGTCAGCCGCCAGGCATACCCTCTGGGCATGGCCAGGCTGGCCGATTTCATGGCCTTCAAGATGATCGGCTCCCGACCGGTGTTGCGGATGACACTGTTGCGGCTGATCAGGTCCGTCCCGGGATAATGGCGGTACTGAAGCGTCACCTCGAGCGGGTAATGCGTATCCTCGAGCACGATGGATAAAACGTCCAGGCCGTTCTCCTGCCCGATGCGGCTGCCGCGGTAGGCCAGCTGTGCGCCGGCGACCCGGTCGGAAAAAACCGCTTCCAGGGCAGGCTCGGCAAAATCGAACCCTTCCCCGGTCCGGTACTCCTGAGGTGCCTGCCAGCGGTTGGCGGATGCTGCCTCCTGCTGGCCGGCCAGGTCCGGCAGGTCCTCCGGCCGGCTGATTTTCGCGCCCCAATAGACGTGGCGCAGCCGCTGCCGGCCGTCGACCGCCAGCGCGTAGGTCGCGTGCGGGGTCTGGATCAGGAACAGTTTTCTGCCGTCAAGCATTTGGATGCTCATCTCGTCACCTCCGGCGTGTTGTTGGGAGCACGATCCGACAAGTCTATTGTATCCGCCGGCCAGCTGTCTGAACAGCACAGGCTGTCTGCCTGCCTTGGATTGAAAATTGTCTTGACAGGTGCCATAATGGCTTTAAAATCAAAGGTTTGGGTATTCCATGGCACTTGTCATCATGACCGATCCGGATTATGCGGACACCACCTGGTGCCGGCAGACGGTCGGCGGCCTGCTGGCTGAAGCCAGCCGCAAGCGGCAGCCGCACCGTTTCGTGCCCGGCGACCCGGCTGCAGCTCGCGACTGGGATGCTTTGTTTGCCGGCGGCCGGCGTATCCTGGTCGTGGTCGGTACATCGGTCGTCTGGATCCGGGAACTCCTGGCCCGGATCAGCCGGGACAAGATCCAGGTGGTGCTGGTCAGCCTGCAGGCACCGGCCGGAACCAGCGGCATCAGCACCGTCCTCATGGACCATGAGCGCGCCACCCGCGCGCTCTTGACCTACCTGGCCGGCTTGGGCCGGCAACGCATCGCGCTGTGCGGCATCAACCCCAACTCATCGGCAGATCGCCTCAAAGAGAATGCCTTTCGCGCATTCTGGCCCGAATCCGAACAAGCGGCAGCTCAAGCGCGCATCTTCTACAACAACGCCTCTGTATCTGCCTGCTGCGACCGTTTCTGCCGCCGGCAGCCCCTGCAGTGCGGCGCGGTCATCTGCGCCAACGATGTCGTGGCGATCGCCCTGATCCGCCAACTCGAAGGCGCAGGTATCCGCGTCCCGCAGGACTTGCTGCTGGCCAGCTTCGGCGGTACGCTGCTGGGCCGATTAAACCGTACCCCGCTGACAACTGCTTCGCTCGACCACGCCGAGCTCGGGCGGCAGGCGTTTGCCGCCTGCCAGTATCTTGATGAAAATCCGTCTGTGCTGTCCGTTTCGATCAAAGTCGGCTGCCAGCTGATCATCCGCGCCTCGACCAACAACCTGCCGCCGCCGGCCGAACCTGCCGGTTTTGTCCAGGCAGCGCCGCCGGCCGTCACGCCGATCGATTTTTACGACGACCCGGATGTCCAGGACATCCTGGCCATGGAGAATTTTATCGGCCGCTGCGACGAGCTGGATCTGCAGATCCTGGAAGGGCTGCTGCGCGGACAAACCTATGCTGCGCTCGCCGAGCACCTTTTCCTGGCTGAAAACGCCCTGAAGTACCGGCTGCGCCGGATGCTGGACTGGCTAGGGCTTGCCGGCAGGCAAACGCTGCTCGAATACCTGTCCCGCTACCTGTCATCCGACTCGCTCCAGAAAGCCATTAGAATCAAGCTGGACGAACGCAGCTGAGGAGGCACCCATGCATGAAGACCCTTTTACCCGCACCGCCTGGCTCCTGGGACCGGATGCGATGCAAAAGCTTAAAGCCAGCCGCGTGATCGTCTTTGGCATCGGCGGCGTCGGCTCCTACGCCGTCGAAGCGCTGGCCCGCTCAGGTGTCGGGCACCTGATCCTGGTCGACCCGGACCGGGTCGAAGCGAGCAACCTCAACCGCCAGCTGCCGGCCACCCATGCGACGCTGGGCCAGTTGAAAGTCGATGCGATGCGCGATCGCGTGCTGGCGATCAACCCTGAGGCGGTCGTCGAGGCACGCGCCTGCTTTTTCACCCCAGGCGACCCGGATGACCTGATCACCCCCGACCTGGATTACGTGATCGACGCGATCGACACGGTCTCGTCCAAAGTCAGCCTGATCGTCAAAGCCAAAGCCCTCGGCCTGCGGGTGATCAGCTGCATGGGCGCGGGCAACAAGCTGGATCCCACCCGTTTCGAGGTTGCGGATATCAGCCAGACCTCCGTCTGCCCGCTCAGCAAGGCCGTCCGCCAGCAGCTGCGCAAACAGGGCATCGAATCGGTCAAGGTCGTCTATTCGCGCGAACAGCCGCTCAAACCCCGCGAGGGCGGCCGCAGTCCCGGCAGCATCGCCTTCGTGCCCTCGGTCGCCGGCCTGATCATGGCCGGGGAAGTCATCAAGGATATCACCGGCGTGGCCGCGCAGCCCGACTGACATGGCTTGCCTTTCTGGCCACATCTGTTATATTTGTTATATAACAGATAGCCAGGAGGTGGCGTCGTGATCATCCAAATCGATTTCGCCGGCGATCTGCCGCTCTACAGCCAACTGCGCGACCAGATCGTGATCGGCATCGCGGCCGGCCTGCTCCAGCCCGGCGAAGTCCTGCCGTCGGTTCGCCGCCTGGCGGCAGACATCGGCATCAACATCCATACGGTTAACAAGGCTTACGCGCTGCTGCGTGACGAAGGCTACATCGTCATGGACCGCCGGTCCGGGGCCGCTGTGGCCGGGCGTCCGCTGGACAGCCGCGGCTTTTCCGAACACCTGGCCGACTTGCTGCGCCCGATCGCGGCCGAGGCCATCTGCCACGGCCTGGACGCGGCGCAGTTCGGCCAGTTCTGTGCCGACCTGCATCACCAGGTGCGCGCGATCAGAGACATTCAGGAGGAACACCCATGAACATCCTGCAAGGCCTTTTTTTTGCCATCAACCTGCTGCTTGCCCTGACAATGGGCGCCATGCTGACGGTTTTGCCCCTGATCACGCGTAAAAGCCTGCTGTTCGGTGTCCGCATCCCTGAATCGGCCCTGGACCACCCCCGGGTGCGTCAGCTCAAGACACGCTATCTCGCCGTACTGCTTGCCTTGTCCGTCCTGACGCTGGCCGCGGCGCTTGTCGTTCACCTGACCCGGCCCGCCTACAACCTGATCGCGTCGCTCTACCTGCCGCTGCCGCTCTTGATCGGCCAGTTTCTGACCACCGTCGCGCTCTGGCGCCAGGCCAGGCGGCTCAAGGCGCAGGAGAACTGGCAGGTCGCCCACCTCGGCACGGCCGAAACGCGTTCTTCACGGGCACGCACCGCCTTTGGCGGCCTGCCCTGGGCCTGGTACCTGGGCAGTCTGGCCCTGCTTGTCCTGGCCGTGCTCGTCTCGCTGGCGGTCTATCCGTCGATGCCGCAGACGATCGTCACCCACTGGAACGCAGCGATGGAACCCGACGCCTGGGCGGAAAAGTCATTGATACATGTTCTGATCATGCCGATCATCGCCCTGGTCATGATCGTGATCATGCTGCTGAGCAACCTGGCCATCTACCGGACCAAGCTGCAGGTCAGCCTGGAAAATCCAGCCCTGTCCTACGCGCAGCACCGCGTCTACCGCCTTTGGATGAGCCATATGCTGGGGTTCATCACGGCGATCATGACCATCATGTTCCTGGCCTTTCAACCGATGGTCCTCAACCTGTGGGTGCCGAGCAGCGGGGTCATGATCCTGATCATCCTGGTCACGAGCACGCTCATGATCGTGCCGGCGATCGTGGTCTCGGTCAAGGCCGGCCAGGGCGGCACGCGCCTGAAGCCCGCGATTACGCAAGCGGATGTCGCAGCGGCAGGTTTTGCGGACTCAAGCCGGCCAGCCATGCGGAGCGGGCGCGGTGACGACCGTTTCTGGAAACTGGGCATGTTCTATGTCAATCCTGAGGATCCCGCCCTGTTTGTCGAAGACCGGCTGGGCAACAATGGCGGCCTCAACTACGCCAGGCCGCTGGCCTGGGTCATGGTCGTCGTCCTGTTGGGGCTGATCATCGCGACATACGCGCTGTCGACCGCCTTGCTGCTCGAACTGGTTTAGGGACTGTTGATCAACATGTTGCTCTATAGATTTTCCGAAAGATAAACCAGACTCATTTATATTTCAGAAAAAAGAGCAACTAATTTCTTAACAGCTCCTTAGATGCAGGTAAAACAACCATCGATGACCAGGTTGGCACCCGACGTGTAGGTCGAGGCATCGCTGATCAGGTAGATGACGGCGCCGACCAGTTCCTCCGGCGTGCCCATGCGCTTGAAAGGGAT
>JAAYJD010000232.1 GCA_012523135.1 Clostridiaceae bacterium | reverse complement strand
TCCCGGAAGGCCAGCAGCAGGATGGGGACGGCAAGACAGAAGGAGATCAGGTAGAGGAACTGAAAACGGCTGTGTTCGAACAAGACGTTTTGCACCTCCGGCATGATCCCCATGATCAGGCTGCCGAGCATCGGCCCGATCAATAGGCTCAGGCCGAAGAGCGCGCCGTACCAGCCCTCGTAGAGGGTGCGGTTTTTCTCCGGCATCAGTTCATAGCGGTAGTTGATCACGAAAATATTGAAGCCGCTGTTGCCGGCGCCGGCAAAGACCGGGGCCAGGAAAAGCAGAAAGGTCGTTCGGCTGGTCAGGAAAGCATAGAGCAGGAACTCCAGGATCGCCAGCAGTCCGGTCAGCTTGAAGGCCTTGACCAGACCGACTTTTCCTTCGGCCTGGCGCCACAGGCGGATGCAAAGGATCATGAACAGGTTGGCGATCACGGTGACAAACGAGATCAGCTTGTAGTCGAGCTCCAAATAGCGCACCAGGTAGAGCGAGGTGAACGACGACGACAAGGTCAGGCTGGCATAATAAAGAAAGATGAACAGCATGAAGCGCAAGTAGGGCTTGTTGCGCAGCGGCTCGAAAAAGGCCTTGAGACTGAATCGGCTGCTCCGGTCGATTTCGTACTTGGGTTCCTTGACCCCGATCAGGACGACGGTGTCGGCCAGGGACAGGACCAGGCTGGTCGTGAAGACGATCAGGAAACCGGCGTAGGACTTGCCCGACCAGTCGAGCACAAAGCCCATGGCGATGTTGGTCAGGGTGAAGGCGATGCGCAGCCAGAAGGTGCGCTTGAAGATGAACGCGCTGCGCGCGCCGCTGGGAAACGAGTTCATCATCCAGATCGTGAATCCGACGCTGAAGATGCCCCAGAGGATGTTGCCGCCGATCGTCATGACGGTCAGCAAGGCCAGCGTCGTGTTGCCGATCCCGAACAGCAGCGGCAGGTAAACAACCGAGCAGACCAGGATGCGCGACACGGTCAGCAGCGTGAGCAGAAAGCGCTTGCGCTGGGCCATGCGTTCGAAAATCAGGTAGGAAAACAAGCCGGCGATCGCCGCCCAGTTCATCGAGTTGTTCATCAGGCCGACGATAAAGTCGGACGCGCCCAGAAGAACGAGGTAACCTGAGAGGAACATGCCGGATGTCAAGATCACCGCGGCGTTGATGAAGATCCCGTTGAAAATGAAAAGCAGGCTTTTGCGCCGCTCTTCGTCCCGCCAGATCGCTTTCAGGTCAGGCCATCGCCGTACGATCGATATCACCTCATCACGCATCTTTTGTTTCCAGTATAAGCGGTCGGCCGGATTGGGACAAGCCTGACCCCCTGCTGCCAGGCCCGGTAAACTTTGCTATACTTGAAGCCTGCAGTATGACAGCAGAGCCGGTTGCGCGGGAGAAAGCCAATGGACATAAAGGAAATATTGCCGATTCTCGTGCCAGGTATCCTGATCCAGGTCCTGGTCCAGGTCTATTTTATCCACCAGTGCTGGCAGAACGGACAGCTCAGCTTGCGGACCCGGCTGCTTTACATGGCGGCGATCGCCCTGTTCAATATCCCGGCAGCCGCCGTTTACCTCCTGTTCACCCGCAAGCACCAGGCCATTCCGGCCAATCAGGCGGACAAGCAGCTGCGCCAGGGCATCTTTATCTTGCTCTTGGTCGCCTTCGAGATCATCTCCTTGCGCTTTATCGTCGAAAACCGCACGCATTCCGGATCGTCCGGCCTTGTCTGGCTATTGGGGCTGTGCTTTGTCAGTGCGCTGCTGGACGGTTTGCTCATGCCTTCCGGCAAAT
>JAAYJD010000231.1 GCA_012523135.1 Clostridiaceae bacterium | reverse complement strand
GCCCAGTTGACGGGTTGTCAGAACGGCATCGACATCATGATGATGACCATTCTCGCTAAGTTCCGGTCGTTCTGATACATATTTCTTTGCTGTGCAGGGCATGATCGAGATCACGAACAGCGTGGCCGGATCAATGACCGCGGTTTGGGTGTAGTAGCTCCTGGCCAAGGATCCGAACATCTGCTGCGGCGACTTGCAGGTAGACACATGCGGCAGCAGGTCCGGGTAATAGGTTTCAATGAAATTGATCCAGCCCGGGCAGCAGGACGTGAGCATCGGCAGGACACCGCCGGTGCGGATTCGCTGCAGCAGTTCATGACCTTCCTCGATGATGGTCAGGTCAGCCGTAAAATTTGTGTCAAAAACCTTGTCAAATCCCAGATATCGGAGTGCAGCCACCATCTTGCCGGTCGAGATGGTTCCCGGTTCCAGGTCGAATTCCTCGCCGATTGAGACACGGACAGCCGGCGCCGTTTGGACGATCACATGGATGTCCGGATTATTGATGGCTTGCCAGACCCGCTCAATATCCTCTTTTTCATAAATTGCTGCCACCGGGCAGACGGTCGAACACTGCCCGCAGGAGATGCAGCCAGAATCCGACAAATAACGGCCGAAAGCCGGCAGAACCTTGATACTGCCGCTGCGGCCAATCTTCTCGATGATGTTCAGGCCTTGCACATCACGGCAAATTTCGACGCAGCGTCCGCATTTCACACACTTGTTCGGATCTCTGACGATAGCCGCGCTGGACATGTCGACCGGCTGCCTCTCGAGCACATTCTCGAAACGGTTGACCCGGACGCCGGCATGCGTCGCGATTTTCTGCAGCTCGCAATTCAGGTTCCGGTGGCAGATCAGGCAATCCGCATCGTGATTCGAGAGCAGCAATTCGAGGATGACTTTGCGCGCCTCAAGTACCTCGGTGGAATTGGTGTGAATCACCATCCCGTCAACGACCGGGGTGGAACAGGCGGCTGGGAGCTGTTTGCTGCCTTCGACCTCGACAATGCAGATCCGGCAATTGGCCTTTACAAACTGGTCCGGATGATAGCAGAGGGTCGGGATCTCAATCCCGGCCATTTTAGCGGCATTGACAATGGTGATCCCCTCGGGAACATCTATTTTGATATCGTTGATTGTGATTCGACTCATACCCATATATAGCCTCCCATATCCCTTGCACGCATGGCCCGGCTAAAAACCACCCAAGCGAATGCCGACAAGTCCGATCCGGTCAAGCGGTCAGGTTGAGGTTGTTTATGCCTTTGATGTATTCGTCCCGGAAATACCTGATTGTTGATAATACTGCGGTTGGCGCGGCCTGCCCCAGACCGCAGAACGAGGTGCGAATCATCACATGGCACAGCGTTTGCAGCAGTTCCAGATCGCTTTCCAATGCGGAGCCGTTCTTGAACTTGAACAGGAGCCGCAAAATCTGGCGGATGCCTTCGCGGCAGGGTGTGCATTTCCCGCAGGATTCGTGTTTGAAAAAGCGCATATTCAGCCTGACGATATCCAGGATGTCAAACCGCTCATCAATCACGATCACGGCTCCGGAACCCATCGACAGGCCCTGGCAGGCAAACTCGGCATAGTCCATCTTCAGATCCAGCAGATTCGGCGGGATACAAGGTCCGGAAGCCCCGCCGATTTGAACCATCCGGATGGCCCGTTCATCGGGGACACCACCGCCCAGCGAAAAAACAATGTCCCGGATGCGGGTCCCGAAAGGGACCTCATATACGCCGGGTTTCTTGACATTGCCAGAAAGGCTGACCAGCCGCGTTCCCGTAGATGACGGCGTACCGACTGCGGTGAAAGCATCCGGGCCGTTGAGCACAATGTAAGGGATGTTGGATATGGTTTCTACGTTGCTGATAACCGTCGGCTTGTTGTTAACACCGGACAGGGTCGGGTAAGGCGGCTTGTTGCGCGGCCGTCCTGCCTTGCCCTCAATGCTTTCAATCAGGGCAAATTCCTCGCCACAGATATAGGCTCCGGCACCGGACAGGATATCAACCTCAAAACTGAAGTCCGTTCCGCTGATCTGGTTGCCTAATAAATGGCCAGCCTTGGCTTCCTTTACAGCCAGTTCCATCAGGTCCCTGGCCTGGTCATATTCGCCCCGGATATAGATGTATCCCCTGGTCGCGCCGGCGGCATAGGCGCCGATGATCATCCCTTCCAGCAACTGGTGCGGGTCGTGCTCCATGAGATAGCGGTCCTTGAAGTTGCCGGGTTCGCCTTCATCAGCATTGCAAACCAGGTATTTGGGACAGGCATCAAGCCGATTGACCGACTCCAGCTTGAGGCCGGTCGAGAAACCGGCGCCACCCCGTCCTTTAAGGCCGGATCGCTTGATCTGGTTGACCACATCTGCCGGCTGGCTTTGCAAGGCTCGCCTGAGCGCCTGATATCCGCCCAATGCTTTGTAGCTTTCGATCGAACGGGCATCGACGGCATTGCATTTTGCGGTCACGATCCTATGTTCAAACATCTTATTCTCTGGCAGCATCGTATTCCCTCCTGAATCGTGTGATGATCCTGGAGATTTCGGTTTCGGTCAAGTGACCAAAAACCTCGGTTCCGATTCTGATGGCCGGCGCTTTGTCGCAGCAGCCAATGCAACTGGTGTACTCCAGGGTGAACAACCCATCAGGCGTTGTCTCGCCCATTGTGATCTTGAGGCTGTCCTCAAGCATCTCAACAATGTCTGCAGCCCCCTGGACATGGCATGGGACATCATTACAGACCTGGATGATGTACTTCCCCCGGGGTGTCAGTGAGAATAGGGAATAGAATGTCATGATCGTGTAAATCTGGCTCTCGGGAATGTTCAATTCCCGAGAGATGTGAATCACCTCTGCTTCGGAGATGTAGTTTT
Source organism: Clostridiaceae bacterium (assembly GCA_012523135.1). Classification (GTDB taxonomy): domain Bacteria; phylum Bacillota; class Clostridia; order Saccharofermentanales; family UBA5734; genus JAAYBY01. The sequence continues at coordinate 100 of JAAYJD010000231.1, read as the reverse complement.
GGTCTTTGCTCTGCTGATACTCGAGGAGAATGTGAATCAGGTTTTCCGGTTGCCTTTGATACTTTTCCAATATGGATGACAGAACCATTTATATCAGCCT
>JAAYJD010000230.1 GCA_012523135.1 Clostridiaceae bacterium | reverse complement strand
CTGTCACACCAGTCGCGGCTAAACCGCCCCTTCCGCCACCGGCTGCTGTTCCGCCAGCTCATGCGGAAAAACCTAAACCGATCAGCCCAATACCGGAAACGAAGTTTGAAGAAAAGATAGAGGTTCCTGCTGCCAAGGCTCCTGTTCCACCGCCCACTGTCGTTCCGCCAACGCCTCCGGAACAACCCAAGCCGGTCATGAAGCCTGCGGATATTCCGGCACCAATTGTTCCCTCCCCGGTCAAACCGGTCAGCCCAACGCCGGAAAAGAAGTTTGAAGAAAAGATAGAGGTTCCTGCTGCCAAGGCGCCTGTTCCACCGCCAACTGTCGTTCCGCCAATTCCTCCGGAACAACCCAAGTTGGTCATGAAGCCTGCGGACATTCCGGCACCTGTTGCTCCTTCCTCAGCCATAACGGTCAGCCTAACGCCGGAAAAAACAAGCGAGGAAGAATTGGATGTTCCGACGGCTAAGGCCCTTGTTTTGCCGTCAGCCCCACCGGCTGTCGCACGTGCCGATACCGCGCTCAGCATGGCCGAGCAGTTCCAGCATTTGGTAGCCGGTTATCTCACCGACAAACCACTGGACACCGGCTTTGTCGCCCTGGATGCGGCGCTGGACGGCGGATTGTACCCGGGTGTTTACCTGCTGTGCGCCAGACCGGGCGAAGGCAAAACCAGTTTCGCGTTGCAGATGGCCGACCACATCGCCCGCCAGGGGCATGAGCTTTGCTGGATCAGCCTGGACATGACCGCCCGGGAAATCCTGGTCAAAAGCCTGTCCCGGCTGACATTGGAGCTTGACACGACCGAAAACAAGGACCAGGCCTGCACCAGCCGTCAGGTCATGGCACAGCTCGGCCAGCCTGACCAGCCGCTGGTTCTCGAACGGGCCGTCCAGGCCTACCAGGCATACGCCAGTCGGATTCGATTCATCGAGCAACTGCAGCCCCTGGTTCTGAGCGACCTGATTTTGCGCCTAGAAAGCCTGGCTGCAGGCGGTTCCAGGCCTGTTGTGGTTCTGGACAGCCTGCAATATATTCTGCCCCAGACAGAAGGACTGAACGATGTTCAGCAGCAGGACCAGTCCGTGCGTACCCTGATGCAGTTCAGCCGCCGCCACCATCTGCCGGTCCTGGCCTTGTCGGGCGTCATCCGCGACAGCTACGCCAGCGATGTGATCGTCAGCCTGCAGATGGAACCGGCGGAAGGGACGCTGTCGTCACCGCACCAGATTCGCCTGGAAATTTTGAAGAATCGCCAGGGACCGGCCGGTCAACGCCAGCCGTACGTCTTCTGCGCTGCGTATAATGCGTTTGCCCAGCGTTGAGCCAAAATCGGAACAACGCGCCGTCTGCAACGTCTAAAAGGTGTTCGAAACCCAGACGCCATGCAGTTGCTGTTTTTTGTTCCATCCAGTAGGAACCCGTTAACGAGACCGCCCGGGTCTCCGGGCAGGGGGTTGATTGCCATGTTGCACGTGAAGACAGCAGCACGGTTGCCGGCCTTTATTCTGGCCATTCAACTGCTTTTCCTGACGGGCTGTGCCGTAACGCCATCGGACAGCCAACCGCCAGAAACCACGAAACCATCGCTTGATCCAACCGCATTCACGCTCGATGTCCAACCGGTCCAGTTCAATGGCCACACCATCGCCGGTCAGATATGCTTGTTTCTCGTCACCCTCCGGCAGGAGGCGAACGCGTCAACAGAACCAGTCACGCTCACGGTCGCCGCCGTCGGCGCCGAAGTGCCGGTCAAGCCCGCGGCGCTCAAGCCCGGCGATGTCGCTGAAATCGTCGTGTTGCCGCTCGCCCTGTCCGTCGGTAAAACGATCCAGATCACCCTATCCGGCAAGCGGGCCGACAGCGAAGACAGCAAGACCATCACGGCTGACGTGGTCGAAGGCAGCGACGACCGTCGCGCTGATGCCGTTGCATTGCAGGGAGCTTTTTTGACTTGGCTGGCAAGCGAGCACCCGGAACTGAACATCGGCCCGGCCACCCGCTGGAACGGCACCATGATCAGCCCGCAATGGCTGGTCGTATCCCACTACCTCTTCTTCTCAGATGAATGGGAAATGCATCTGGAATGGCACAACATGATCCCGCCGCACGACTGGGTACGCATCGACTTGCGGCGCCGCGGCAAAGAGACCGTGCCGTCCCTCGCCTACGAAATATCGTCCTGGACAGCCCGGAGTACGCCCAAGCCGATCGAAGTGCCTAACAGCATCTGGCGTTAATGCCAGCAGCCGCGTCAGGGTTCTGCGTAAGGAACCCGCCGGTTGGGGCAGTTTGGCATCGGGCAGAGCCGGCAATTCTCGAAATGGGACTGGCTGGTAAAATAGAAGCCCGAAACCGATTTTGACGGAACCATCAGGAACGAATCCGTCAGACGGACCTCCATGGCGGCCGCTTCCTCCTGCAGGAGATCGAACAAAAAAGCCTGCTCGGGGAGCGGCCACTCCGGCAGCGATCCGGGGCTCATCTGCGACAAATCCTGGCCGACAAAATACGTCTCCTTGACGGTCTGGCGCATGGCCATGATCGCCAGCTGCAGGGCGCGGTTCTTGATCTCGTCCGTCCAGTAATTCTCGAGCAGATCGGTATAGGCTTGCGACCAGCGGTCCAGTTCGCTGCCGCAAGTCGCGATGTAGGGAAAAACACGATGGGTCTGGTCCAGGTTCTGCCGAACCAGGCTGGATTTGATCAGCCGCCCCTCGATGAGCACCGTATCGGTCCCCTTCTCCTCGACCGCCGCAATGCCATAGGCATATTGGGGCCTGGCGATCGCCCTGGCTTCATCCAGCATCCGGGAAAAGCTCTGGAAATCCTCATCGTGAGGATCCGCGGCGATTCTTAGTTTTTTCAACAGCGGTGCCGCTTCAAGCTTGATCGGCAGCTGCTGGGCCAGGAACGTTTTCATCGGCGACTTCCTCTTGCACATCTGTATTTGGCTGGTGCTGGCCATGCTGCCGGCACCGGCCTTGTTCCTACGGTACATGCCGACAGATGATCTGTCAACCGGTTCAGAAACAGCGTCATCGGCAAACCGTCAAGGCGGCACCTGAACCTGTTCTGCGGCGCTCGCCGCTAGGCGCGATCCTTACAGCTTTTCCTTGAGCCAGCCGGCAAACAACCCGAGCAGGTCTTCACTCCAGAAGCTGCCCTCGTGCGGCGCACCCAAGACATGGATCAGGTGCGCGTCCAGACCCAGTTCGAGCATCTGCTGATGCAGCTTTGCGCTTTGTTCGTAGGGAACAGTCATGTCCTGGTCGCCGTGGGCCAGCAAGAACGACGGATATCGCTGGCCGGCGCGCAGCTGCCGTGACGGGCTCATGGCCTCCATGACCGCCAGCGGATCGTTTTCGCCAGCAAGGCCGCGGAAAATCGTCATGATCGGGTCATCCGGCATCAGCTGGCTGGCAAGCTGGTACAGCTGGCCGACATCGGCCGGGCCAAAACAGTCAATCACGGTCGAGACCCGGTCGGAAATCGCCTCATGCTCCGCAGTGCGGTAAGCCGGATCGTCCCCGGTCAACCCGGCCAGCAAGGCGGCGTTGCCTCCGGAAGAGGTGCCCCAGACGGCGACCCGCTCGGGGTCGATCCCATAACGGTCGGCCTGGCTGCGCAGGAAACGGATCGCGGTCTTGACATCCTGCAGATAGGCTGGAAAGGGATGGCCTTCCAGGCAGCTGCGATGCGTGACACTGGCCACGATCAGGCCCTGGCGGGCAAACGGGCTCAGCTGGGGAATCTCAAAATGCCTGTTCGGCGTCGTCCAGGCACTGCCCTGGACAAAGACAACCAGCGGCAGACGGGTCTTGTCCGTCCGGTCCGGCAAATGGGTCCAGGGGACCAGCAGGGACACATGCTGATCATGGCCGCCCGGCGACGCATAGACCAGATCGGGGATCAGGGCCGCCAGGTTTTGCAGCTGCGGATTGGCGGGCAGTTCCAGGACCTGGTCCGGCCGATGACCGGCCGGCCAGTCCTTGCGACCAGATGGGTGAAAATATGTCATCGGATCAACTCTCCAACTGTTTCGTCAGGTCCGATCAGTACTCATCCCGTTTGCCGAACTCGGCATCTTCAACCCAGTCAACCGGGCGGCGCAGCAACGTCACCAGCTGTTCGAAGAGAGCATAATGCTGTTCTTCTTGTTCGATCAGAAAATCGAGCAGCTGCTGGTCAGCCGTATCTGTTGTCGTTTCTTTGAGCCGGGTATACTCCTCAATACTCTTTTTTTCCAGGCCGAGGGCCATTTCATAGACATCCACCTGCCGGGGAATGGTGATCGCTCCGGTTTTGAAGTCATCCAGGCTGGCAAAAAACGTCTTATCCGAACGCAGGGCGGCAAGATCCTGGTCGACAGACAGCCGGTCTGCCCGACGCTGCAGGAGCTGGGCATGCTTGACCTCGGCTTCCGCCAGCAAGGTGAAGACGCGGCTGATCGCATGATCCGGGTTTCTAGCCGCCTGTTCGCGGTAATACTGTTCGCCTTCCCGTTCCATCTTGATTGCGTAATCAAACAAGTTCATCGTGGGCCTCCTCATAACTGGTTGATGGTCTTATTTTATCACAATATTCTGTTTTTGCCGTAACGTCTGATTGACGGGTTGACGCCGGCGCGTTATCCTGATGGCAATCAGCAAGACAGGCGCAAGGAGGAACCCCGGATGGCACATGAAGCAATGACCTCCCGTGAACGCTGGCTGGCTGTCCTGTCCGGCCGCAAGCCGGACCGGCTGCCGCTCGATTACTGGGCGACCGCCGAAGCGGACGAAAAGCTGCGCCGGCACCTGGGCTGCGCCAGCCGGACCGAACTGGAAGCCCGACTGCACCTGGACCGGCCGCTGCACCTGGCACCGCGCTACATCGGCCCGCCGCCCGCCCCCGATCAGGATATCTATGGCTGCCGTTACCGCGATGTGGCATACAGCCAGGGGGTCTACCGGGAATGCGTCAGCCATCCGCTGGCCGATTTCGATTCGGTCGAGGCCATCGAGGCCGGCTACCGCTGGCCGCAGGCCGACTGGTTCGATGTCTCAGGCCTGCCGGCCCAGGCTGCCGGGCAGAAGCATCTGCCGCTGGCAGCAGGCGGGTCGGAGCCGTTCCTGACCTACAAGAATCTGCGCGGAGACGAGCAGGCCTTCATGGACCTGCTGCTGAATCCCGAGATCGTCGACTATTGCCTGGACAAGCTGTTCGGCCTTGCCTATGAACAGACCTGCCGGATTTACGAGCAGTTGCCGGGCTCTGTCACCTACAGCTATGTCGCCGAAGACATGGGCGGCGAGCAAAGCCTGATGATCGCCCCGGACCTGATCCGGCGCTTTTTATTGCCGCGCATGAAGCGCATGGTCGACCTCGCCCACCAAGCCGGCGTCTATGTCTTCCACCACAACGACGGGGCGATCCGGGCGATTCTTCCGGATCTCATCGCCATGGGCATCGACCTTCTCAACCCGATCCAGTGGCGCTGCCGGGGCATGGACCGGGCTACGCTCAAGCAGGACTTTGGCCGGGCGGTCGTTTTCCACGGCGGCATGGACAACCAGGTCACCCTTCCCTTTGGCTCACTGGCGGATGTCCGCCAGGAGGTGGCCGACAACATCCGCCTGCTCGGCGCCGGCGGCGGCTACATCCTGGCCCCCTGCCACAATATCCAGGCGGTCAGCCCGCCGGAAAACATCGTCGCCATGTACGAAACAGCCTATGCGCTGGGCCGGGACACGGCCGGATGACACTCGGCCCATCGGGACAGGAAAAGCTGGCGCTGGCCGCCATGACGCTTTCAGCCGCCATCTGGGGATCCGGCTTCATCGTGACCCGGGTGGCCATCGATGCCGGTTTTGGCACCGGCTGGATTTTGTTTGGCCGCTTCATGGTGACGACCGTCTTTTTCGCGCTGCTGTTCCTGCGTGATTTACTGCGCATGACCCGGCGCGCCTTTGGGGCCGGCCTGCTCGCCGGCATCCTGCTCTTTTTCGGATTCATGTTCCAGACCTTCGGCCTGGCCCGGACCACACCGGCCCGCAACGCCTTTATCACGGCCACCTATGTCGTGATCGTGCCCTTGCTCGGCTGGCTGCTGACGCGGCGCCGCCCTTCCGGCAAGGTCTTTGCCGGCGCTTTGCTCAGTCTGGCCGGTATCGCGCTGCTCTCCTGGGGCGCCGGCGGCGAAGGCGGCAGCCTGGCCGGCGACCTGCTGACCTTTTTATGCGCGGTCAGCTTCGCCGCCCATTTCATCGTCCTGGAATGGGCGGTGCGGCGGGCCAAGGCCAGCCAGCTGCTTTTCCTGCAGATGGCGGTGACCACGGTCCTCTCGTCGTTCATGCTCCTGTCCGATCCCGCGGGGACAGCCGCGCTGCCCGTCGCCGGGTCCGCTGACTGGACGCGCGGCCTGCTGGCCCTGGCCTACCTGGCCGTCTTCAGCTCCGGAGTGGCCTATGCGATTCAGACGATCGCCCAAAAGCATACGGCCTCGTCGCGGGCCGCCATCGTGCTGGCCGCTGAAGCGCTCTGGGGCAGCCTGTTTTCCGTGCTGTTCCGTTTTGAGCCCTTAACCTGGCGCCTGGCGGCCGGCGGCCTGCTGATCTTTGTCTCGATCCTGCTGGCCAGTTATGTCAGGGCGCCGGAAGCGACCGTTCAGCCGGAGAAATGAGCGTTGAACGAAGTCAGGTTGCCCGTGCGGGGCAGGCATGAGAAAAAGGTTATTAACCCCGGTCAGGGCCGCCTCAGCTGTCGGCTTTGGCGATGTACTCGATCGAGGTGACCTTGTCGTCCTCGATGATAAACGACAGCTTCATGCGCGTTTTTTCGTAGGTATACAGGTTAAGGCTTTTTTCCGTCGGCTCGCCATAGGCCTTGAGCACATCCGCCAGGCTTGAATTCAGGAAAATGCCTTCCGGGGTGCTGATGCTGTCGTCCAGGATCACGATCGAAGCCAGGCGGTCCTTGTCCCCGTCTTCGTAGGTATACACGTTGAAGCTCGGATAAGTGTATGTTTTTTCCAGGCCCGGGAACGCGCAGCTGGCCGCCTCGAAATAGCTCTTGGCTTCGCCCAGGCCGGCCAGGATCGGGGCCATGTCATCGTGGCAGTGCAACGTCAGGCCGGATACCGTCAGGCCGTAGCCCGGATCGGCCGGCGCATGGCTGGTCGTCGGCGGCGTCGCGGCCGGGACGCAGCCGGCCAGGCCCAGGCAGATGATCAGGACGAAGATGACAAATGTGTGTTTCATGATGCTAACCCTTTCGTCTTGCCGCGTCGCGGCATTAGCAGGCGGGCTCGCCGGAGCGAACCTGCGATTATGGATTATACCACGCGCCCAAGATATGGCCAACACGCGATGCCGGAAAACGCGCACGACCCGGCTGACTTCAGCCGGGTCGTGCGCCAGTCCCGAGCGTTTCGGTCGTGACAATCAGATATCGAAGACGATGCGCAGGCTCCTGATTTCGTAGGGCTTGATCGCGAAACGGATCTGCCGGTCATCCAGCTGCCTGACGGATTCATCGCAGGGTTCCTCGAGCAGGTTGCAGGCCTCAACCTGCTTGACCGGCATACTGCAGCGCAGCGTGACCGGCCCGCGCCGGTTCATGTATTCGTAAAGGCGAACGATGATGCCGCGGCCATCTTCGGCCTGCTTGACCGTCTCCAGGAGCACATGGTCCGCATCTACGACAAAGAAGCTGTTTCGGGCCGGCAGCGAGCCGGTCTGGCTTTGGCCCAGGGTGCGTGCGATCAGCGGCTGGTTCAGGCTGCAGGCCTGGCGGACGGTGTCAGCCTGGCGCCAGGTGCCGGCGTGCGGCAGCAGCGCATAGGTGAAGCGGTGCTCTTCGCGGTCGGCATGCGGGTTGGGGTGGTTACCGCTCTTAATCAGGGTCAGGCGCATCACCTGGCCGCGGATATCATATCCGTACTTGCAGTCATTGAGCAGGCTGACCCCGTAGCCCTCCTCGGACAAGTCGGCCCACTTGTGGGCGCAGACTTCGAAACGGGCCCAGTCCCATGACGTGTTCCAGTGGGTCGGACGCGTGACGTTGCCGAACTGGATGTCATAGGTCGCCTGGTCCGCATGGATCTCAACCGGAAATTCCACTTTGAGCAGCGTCTCGTCTTCCTTCCAGTCGATCCAGGTCGAAAAATCGATGCGCGGGTTCTGGTCGTAGAGGCGGATCGTCTGAACGAGTGTCGAGTCCTGGTAGGCGCGGGTGATTTTGAGGCCAGCGCGCACCGGTCCGCTTTCTTCGATTTCCAGCGCGGACAGATCGTCGATTTCCCAGGACTTCTGCTGGTAGTAAATGTCGATATCCCAGTTGTCATTGCCCATCGGCTTGTCTTCGTAGGCGCGCAGCCTGTTGGCCAGGCTGCCCGGGCTCAGGACCTCGCGCTGCCGCTTTTTGTCGTACAGACGGCAGATCCTGGCCTTCTCGTCCAGGTCGATCGACCAGAAGCGGTTTTCCAGGTGGCGGGGCCCGATACTTAGGGAGGTCGAACCCGGTCGGGTCACCGGCTGTTCGCCCAGAGGCAGGCATACATAGCCTTTGGCCGGCACATCCGGAACATCCAGGAGCAGCCGGTCGCCGCTGCGCTGCAGCTGGACCGGCAGCCCAGATGCGGTCTGAATCTCCGGCAGCGGCTCACCGGCAGGCCAGGGCAGTTCGGCGATCGCGGCCTGGTCGAACCCGGTGGTGTTGAAAACCAGGATCGCCGGTCCGCCGCTTCCGACCTGGCCGGCAAGCAGATCCAACGCCTGGTCACGGACCTGCTGCCCGCGAGCTAGAATTTCCTGGTAATCGCGGCTCGAGTCCAGGTAGACCGGCTCGATCGACGAGCCCGGCAGGATGTCGTGGAACTGGTTGAGCAGGATTTTCTCCCACCCTTTCGCCAGCTCGCCGGCCGGATACGGCTGGCCGCAGACCTGGGCGGCCAACGCGGCCAGCAGCTCGGCATCCTGGTAGAGCAGCTCCGAGCGGCGGTTGTCGCGCTTGTTGCGGGCCATGGAGGTGTAGGTGCCGCGGTGGTATTCGAAATACAGCTCGCCGACCCAGCGTTTCAGCCAGGGGCTGTCCTGCAGCTGGTCGCGGGTACGGTCGAAATAGCGCCGGGCCGTTTCCATGCGTACGCGCGGACAGCCCGGAATCCCGGCGGCCATGCGCCGGCCGCGCTCGATCATGTCTTCGGTCGTGCCGCCGCCGCCGTCACCGTACCCGTAGGCGACGAGGATCTCGTTGTGGATCTGCTTGTCCTGGTAGCGGTGCCAGCCGCGCATGACCGGTGCCGGGGCCAGGTGGCCGTTGTAGGTGCTGAAAAACGACTTGCTTGGAACAGGCGCGTGATCAGCGGTTGTGATAAAGTGCGTCAGAACGGCGGATCCGTCAATGCCCTCCCACCAGAAGGTGTCGGCCGGAATCTGGTTGTACTGGTTCCAGTTGATCTTCGTCGTCATGAAGTAGTCGATACCGGCCTTTTTCATGATCTGCGGCAAGGCCTCGCTGTAACCGAAGACATCCGGCAGCCAGAGGATGCGGTTGTCGGTGCCGAACTGCTCCCGGAAAAACCGTTTGCCGTACAGGAACTGGCGCACCAGCGATTCGCCTGACGTCAGGTTGCAGTCGGCTTCAACCCACATCCCCCCTTCGGTCTCCCAGCGGCCTTCGGCAATCCGTTCCCGGACCCGCTCGTAGACAGCCGGGTAGTCCTGCTGCAAAAACCGGTAGAGCTGCGGTTGCGAGGACATGAACACATAGTCCGGGTACTGATCCATCAGCTGCAGGACGGTGGCAAAACTACGCGCCGTTTTCTTGCGGGTCTGGTCCAGGGTCCAGAGCCAGGCCACGTCGATGTGGGTGTGGCCGACCGCGCTCGCCAGGGCCGCCGATTTGCCGCACAGCCCGCCGTAAAAGGTCTCAGCCAGGTACGCGGTCGCCTGGCTGACCGACGCCGCGCACGCGTCCGAATAGGGTTTGCGCAGATCGATGAGACGGATCGCCTGGTTCAGGATCCCCAGGATGTCGAGCCGGTCCTTGTCCCCCTGCGGCAGCTCGGCGGCCACCTGGCAGGGAACATGCAGATCGTAATAGAGCCGCTTGACCGCTTCGTCCTCGGCCACCAGGCTGAGTGTCAAGGTCGTCTTCTTGTCGACCAGCCCGGCGTAGGCCTGCAGGTCGATCCGGCAATGCGCGCCGGCCGGAGCGAGGGCCCAGAGCAGGGTACGGCTGTGGTTGATGTCCAGGCCCTGCTGCAGCTTGCCGTCGACAAAAACGATAAACTGGCGGCTGTCCGCGTGCCACTGGTCCGCATCCACCGACACCTCCAGGAGCACTTTCCGGCCCGCCCAGTGATCCGGGATGACGATGTCAGCCCGGAACCAGGCATAGGCGTCCGGGCCGCCCCAGCGGTCATCCGGCCCGAACCGCTGCCATTCGCCCCGGTCGGCCTGGTCAGGTTCGGCGTAGAACGCGAACTGGCAGTCGAGCGGTGACACCAGCTGGCGGTCGCGATCGATCAAACGTTGCAAGTCTTTGCAGATCCGCTCAACCTGCTGCAGCTGAAAATACATGAGCATCCTCCTTTTTCGCGCGCCAACAGACCGGCCGGACCCGGTAGCCGGGCGGCAGCCAGACCGTGGCTGGAAGGCGATGGGTTCCGGGCGATCAGCCTTTGATCGAGCCGATCATGACACCCTTGACGAAATACTTCTGAATAAACGGGTAAACCATCAGGACGGGCAGGGTCGAAACGACGATCGTGGCGTACTTGACGGTTTGCCCGATATTGGTATCGACAAAAGACTGATCCGACTGGCCCATGACATTGGACAAGAGCACTTGGCGTAGGATCAGCTGCAGCGGGTACTTGGTATCGGTCCGGATGTAGATCAGGCCGCGGAAAAAGGAGTTCCAGATTTCCTCCGTATAATACAAGCCGATGACCATGATGCTGGGCAAGGCCAGCGGCAGGACGATGCGCACCATGACCTGGGCGGCTGACGCACCGTCGATGATGGCGGCTTCCTCGATGGAATCCGGAATGGCCTGGAAAGCCGTCCTCAGGATAATCAGGTTGAACGTGTTGATCGCGAAGGGCACGAACTGCGACCACATCGTGTCCGTCATGTGCAGATTGTCCACCACGATATACGTCGGGATCAGTCCGCCGCTGAAAAACATGGTGAAGACGATGATCTTCATGATCACGCCCTTGCCCTTGATGTTGCGGCGCGACAGGGCATAGGCGGCCAGTGTCGTCATGGTCATGTTGACGATCAGGCCGGAAACCAGGTAGACCAGCGTGTTGCGGTAGGATGTCCAGAACAGCCGGTGCCGCAGGACCTCCTTGTAGGCGTAGAGGTCGAAACCCTTGAACCAGATCATCAGGCCGCTGGTGCGCACGACTTCATACGGGTCGCTGAATGAGGCGACAAAGATGTACCAGAACGGGTACAACGTCACCACGACCACGAAGCTCATCACGAGCACGTTGATGGCTCTCAGGACAAACTCACCGGGCGATGCCCGCCAACCAGAACGAATCATACGCCTCACCTCCTACCACAAGCTGGTTTCACTGTAACGACGTGCCGTGAAATTGGCCACCGTCAGCAGTGTCAAGTTGATGATGGCGTTAAACAGGTCGACCGCCGTACTGAAAGAATAGTCGGCCCGCCCGTCGATACCGAAGCCGCGCCGGTAGACAAAGGACGAGATGACGTCGGACACTTCATAGGTGTTCGGGTTGTAGAGCAGCAGCGTCTTCTCCACACCCAGGCTGAGCATGGCGCCGATGCGCAAGATGAAAAGGATGATGATCGTTGGCGCGATGCCGGGCAGCGTCACGTGGCGCATTTTGCGCAGTGAGCCACAGCCGTCAATTTCGGCCGAGTCATAGAGCTGCGTATCGATGTTGGACAAGGAAGCCAGATAGATGATGGCACTCCAGCCCAGTGACTTCCAGATGTCCGAGACAATATAAATCGTTCGATAGGAATTCTTGTCGTTCAGCCAGACTTTCTTTTCCGTGCCGAACAGGAGGTTCAGGACGGTCGTGATCGTCCCGGTGTTGTTGAGAAAGTCGTGCAGCATGCCGGCGACCACGACCAGGGAAATGAAGTGCGGCAGATAGCTGATCGTCTGGACCGTCCGTTTGAAGACCTGGTGACGCAATTCGTTGAGGAAAAGGGCAAAGATGATCGGCGCCGGAAACCCGAAGGCCAGGTTCATGACGTTCAGCAGGACGGTGTTGCGAAAAGTCCGCATGAAATAGGCGCTCGAGAAGAAACGCTCGAAGTTGCGCAGCCCGACCCAGTCACTGCCCCAGATACCTGCCGAGGGTGTGTAGCGTTTGAAAGCGATCAGAACGCCATACATGGGGATATATTTGAAAATCACGTAGTAGGCCAGAACAAAAGCCAGGATGACATAGATAAACCAGTATTGGGTGATGTAGTTTTTCCAGTCCGTTTTCCTGGTCAGTTTTGCCGGCAGTGCACCAGCAGGTTTTCGGGATAGCGCCATAGCTGTTTACACCTCGTTTCATGCCCATGCCTGTCAGTCGATCTGAAGCGGCACCCTTATGACAGCGTCCTGCCTGCCTGAAAACAGGCAGGCAGGACAGCCGTTCCGTCTTGTCGGGTCAGCGCAGATCGGGATCCATCAGCTCGATGCCTTTTTCCGTCTTCAGCGGAATCTTGCTCCAGTCGATTTCGGCCCGGCCCAGCGTGTAGGCATACGGCTCGCCGCCGCGTGCCTGCCAGTTCTTGATCGCCTTGTCTTGCAGTTCCAGGGCACGTTCCGCACCCAGTACGCGGCACTGCGCGACGAAGTCGTCGTAGTTCGCGTCGACGGTCCATTCACCGGTGGTGAACTTGGCGACGCTCTCCAGGATGTATGTCTGCAGGTCAGCCATGATGTCGGCGTATTCGTCCGCGTCGGCTTCACTCATCATGGCCGGTGGGATCGGGGTGTTGGTGTTTTCGGTAAAGGTATCGGTCCAGGTGCGCATGGCGGCCTGGCGCGAGCCGGGCGTCGTCAGGGACAGCTGTGCCCAGACGCGCAGGTCTTCATAAGTGCGCACGCCGGGGATGCCGATATACTTGCCCTGGGCGTCGCCGACACCGAGGTCGTCGGGGTTCTTGATGATCAGGTCGGCGAACTTCGGGAAGTCGCCGTCCATGGCATAGGTCAGGCCTTCGATGCCGAAGGTGGTCAGCATGTGGCCTTCCTCGGTGTAGAAATAGTCGAGGAACTCGCCGCACTTGGCCGGGTCGGCCGCGTTGGACGAAATCATGGTCACGTCGTGGCGCATGGCCTTGGACAGGTCGGTGCGGTCAAAGTAGCGATTGCCGTCTTCCTGGGCGGGGTTGTTGAACGGCCACATCAGGAAGGTCGGGTGGTCGGCCATCAGGTTGTTCCACTTGTCCAAGTTGCCCAGGCCGGTCAGCGCCGCGCCGATCCGGTCTTCGGCAATCCAGGTGTCACGCATCTGGAAATCGAAATTGTAGTAGTTCTCATTGATCAGTTTTTCCTGGGCCATGGTGGCGATCAGGGTCAGGCGCTTTTTGTACGCTTCTTCTTCAAACGGCCCGAAGACGACATAGCCGCCGGAACCGCCGACCATGGAGAAGGTCTCCTGGACGCCGATCAGGTTGCCGATAACCTGCAGCGAACCCTGGTTGCCGCAGAACGGCACTTCGTCCTTCTGGTTATTGCCGTTGGGGTCATTGTCGCGGAAGGCGCGCAGGGCGGTCAGGAACTCGTCGATCGACTGGGGCAGGCCGAGGTCGTACTTGTCCAGCCAGTCTTGACGGATCATCAGGCCGCCGGACATGCCCACTTCAGCCTCGAAAATAGGAATGCCGAAATAGAGGATATGGTCCGCGTCGTCCATGACATTCTTTTTGATAACCGGGTTCTCATCCACGATGCCCATGTAGGTCGGGATGTTCGATTCGATCGACTTCAAGTCGATGATCTGGCCGTCGGCAAACATCTGGTCCGGGCGGATCAGGAAGGTGTCAAACGAACCCTGCATCGAGATGATATCGGTCATCGAGTTGGTTGCCAGCATGATGCCCAGCTGGTCGCGGGCCTGTTCGGAGGGCACCGTCGTATAGGTGAGATCGATGTTGAAGCGCTCGTTCAGGAAGCCGATGTCCTTTTCCTCGGGGATTTTGTCGCGCCGGTCATCGAGGGTGAAACGGCCGACCGCATACCAGATGGAGATCGGCACTGGCTCCTCAGCAGCCTGTGTGGTGGTGGTGGTCGTCGTCGTGCCCGAGGCTTTTGTCGTCGTGGTCGTCGTGCCGCCGCTCGTGCCGCCGGTTGTCGACGTCGGCGTTTGCTGGCAGGCCATCAGGCTGAAGACAAGCAACAGGGACAGGACCAGCATAACCTGGCGTATTCTTGTTCTTTTCACGTGTCACACCTCCAGAATTGTTTTTGACGTTTTCTCCTGAGTCGTTCCATGAAGCGGGTGATGCATTGGGGGACAGGCAGCCCGTTCGGGGCGCCTGCACCTCGTGTCGGATGCAGCGGTTCAGCGGCCCAAGCCGCCAAACGGGCCTAGTTGTCTGCGTGCAACTGCTGATATAGCGCTTGGATCCGTTCTTTTTTGCCGGCGGTGAGCGGCGATCGGACCTTGCGCGACGCCGTTCCGATCTGAACGCCGCACAAGGACAGGTAGTACTTCATTGCCTCGTTGCCCGTCCCCTCCTCGTACAGCCGTTCAACCAGCTCATTGACCAGCGCCTGGTCTTGCCGGGCTCTGGCGAGATCGTTCTGCCCGAAGGCCAGGCGAATGCGCTGCAGCAGTTCCGGATAGACGTTGCAGCCGCCGCCGATGACGCCGGCCGCCCCCATGACGAGCGAAGACAAGTACAGCATCTCGACACCCTGAATCACTGTGATCCGGTCGCCCAGATCCGTGATGTAGCTTAGGTGGCGGACCATGTCGCGGCCGCTGCAGCTGTCTTTAATACCGGCGACACGGCCAAGGCCGAGCAGGTCGCCGAGCTCGGAGACGCTGAGCGGGTACGGGCTGTTGCCGGTCTGGTAGATGAAGACGGTCGGGCCCAGGTCGAGAATCTGCTTGAGAAAGCGCCGGACATCGGCAAAGGTTTGGCATTCACGCGGGAAGATCACGCCCACGGTGCTGACGCCGCGGGAAACCGCATAACGCGTCAGGCGCAGCGACTGCTCGATATCCAGGCTGGTGGTGTTGGGGAGCCAGTCCTTTTTCAGCTGCATCGACAGGGCCCGGTCGATAATCTGGCAGCGCTCTTCAAAGGACAGCTGGTCGTATTCGCCTGTGGCGCCGGTGATAAAGAGGCCGTCAACGGCCGGGTTCTGGTCAAAATAAGCAAAGACAGATTCGACGCCATCAAGATCAAGAGATAAATCGGGCCGGTATGGGGTGACGGTAGGGACGACAATCCCTTTGAATGGGTTGTTCATCTTGCCTCGACCTCCAACGGTTTCGTTGCATGGTTTCAACATACTGACGGCATTTACGCTAACTTCAGTATACGGCGCTTTATTTGTCATGTCAAGTCATGCTGTGAATAATAACTTTCTTTTTATGGCTTGAATATTTATGCATGTCGTTTATGAAAAGGCAGGCCATTTCGCAATAGCCTGCCTTTTTGTCAAGTCGTGCTCAAATTGGTGATGTCTTATTTTGCGCCAGATTTGGGATAGTGCACCAGCTGGACCGGAATAACAACCTGCCGGTTGACCAGCGATTTGCTTTCCATCTTCGCCAGCAGCAGTTCCGCCGCGGCTTCGCCGATGGCCAGGTAATCCTGGCGGATCGTCACAAACGGAACCGGGCGCGAAATCCCGATCAGATCATCGAATCCGGCAATCGTGAAATTGTCCGGCAGGTCCAGGTCGGCGCGCTTGCGGATGCATTCCATCATCAGGATGGCCAGGGAATCGTTGAACGTGAAAATCGTGGTCGGACGGCGGGCCTTGTCGCGTTCGTGCACGTAAAGCTCGTCGAAAATCCGGTTGACGACCTCCTCGGTCTCATTGCGGTTAATCGATAATATCTTGACATTCTTCTGCGGAATCTGGTGGTTGCTGACGGCCTTCATGAAGCCGTCAAAGCGGTCGCGCTCCGAGGACAGGCCGACGATGTCGTGGTAGACGAGTGCCAGCTGCCGATGCCCGCTGCTGCACAGGAAGTCGCCCAGTAAAAATCCGCCGTCCTTGTTGTCGCAGGTCACATAGCTGCAAGGCACGTTCATCGGGTAGCGGTCGACGTAGACAACCGGCCAGTGCTCCTTCATCAGGTCTTCAAACAGGCGGTTGTTCTCGATGCTGCTGGCAGAATAGAGGATCATGCCCTGGACATCTTTTTTCATCTTCAGGATCAGGCCGCGTTCCTCTTCCGAATCCTCGTGCGAGTTATGGACGGTCAGGATGTACCCGGCTTTCTTGAGGGTCTGCTCAATGCCCTGGATCAGCTGCAGCTCACGGCCCTGCCCGTGCAGCGACATGACCAGGGAAACGACCTTCAGGCCGGAATCGGCCGCTTTCTGGTTCTGGACATAGCTGCCGCTGCCCTGGATCCGGCGGATGTAACCCTCTTCCTGGAGCTGTTTGAGCGCGCGGATCACGGTGATCCGGCTGACCTGGAACTGGGCCGCGATTTGACTTTCAGTCGGCAGCTTGCTGTCCGGGCGCAGGACGCCGGAACGGATCAACCCGAGAAAATGGTTGAAGATATCCATGTATTTCAACTGGCCGACTTGCTCCATGTCACAGCTCCTGCTAGAAAACTGACCGATCCGGCAGATGCCGGAAAGGCGAATCACGAGATGATCCATTCCCATTGTATCAGCAATAATTGTATATATCAATAAGGTATAGACATATCATTTGTTTTGGATTTTTGTCGTTGTCAGGCAAGCGGCCAGTCGGCCTGGCCCCTGAAGAACCGATCGATGGCGACCATCGCGGCGCTGGCCATACCGGCATCGGAACGCGGTTTGGCCGCTTCGATCCGGACATCGTGCGCCTGGCGGGCCATCCGGGCCTGCTGAACCCGGCTGCGGATCTCACCGAGCAACAGATCCGGCTGGTAGGTAAGGTCGCCGGTCAGGATCACCGCTTCCAGATCGAGCAGGTTCAGCACGCTGACCAGACCTTGTGCCAGGCAGTCTGCTTCGTCCCGAAGCGCCTCCAGGCAGCCGGAATCATCCTGATACGCCCGGTCCACCAGGTCCGCCCAGGTCGCGACGACCGCGCCGGTCCGCGCCCGGCAGCGGCCAAGCAGCATCGGCACGGCAGCGTAGTTTTCCAGGCAGCCCCGGCTGCCGCAAGCACACAGGGGACCCCGGCGGTCGATCGACAGGTGCCCCAGCTCGCCGGCAAAACCAGCTCCGCGGTAAAGCTGTCCGTTGAGATACAAGCCCGACCCAATGCCGCGGTCGACAATCACGACCATGAAGGCGCTGAGTGCCTGGCCCAGTCCGGCATATTTTTCGTATACCGTCCGCGCCAGGGCGTTGTTCTCGATCCAAAGTCCCGCCGGCAAGTCGCCCTGCAGGGCCAGGCGGAGGTCCTGGTTCCAGATCAGGCCGAAATTGGGCGGGTTGAGCACGAGCCCGGTTTCCGGTTCCACGGGACCCGGCACGCCGACGCCGATGCCAGTCACCAGGGGGTGGGTCAGCCGGATCAGGTCTGATTTGACGGACCCGATCAGCTGCTCGAAGGTCTGCCCGGGAACCAACGCCGCCGTGCGGCGGTCCAGCGTCGCGCCGCCCAGGTCGGTCAGGCCGGCGGTGTAGCCGTCACGGCGGATGTCGACGCCTAAAAACAGGAAACGGCGCGGGCAGAGCACCAGCTGGCGGACCGGCGTCTTGCCGGCGCCGCTGCTGACGCTCGTTTCGCGCAAAACACCGTCCCCGGTCAGCCGCTCGGTAATGATCGTGACCGCGGCCCGTGTCAGGCCGGTGCGGCGGGCGATTTCCGCGCGGGTCAGCGGTTCCTTGAGCAGCATGCGGATGATTTCCAGCATGTTGCCGGCTTTCATGGCGGCGGCGTTGCGGGCTTTTGCGGTCACGCGTCTTCCCGCCCGGCCAGGGCCAGGATCTCCTCCCGCGAAGCCGTTCCGGTCTGGCCCAGTTTACGGATCGTCACCGCTGACGCCAGGCTGGCCATGGCGGCGGCGTCGGCACCGCTCATGCCGGCGGCCAGGGCCAGGGCGAACAGCGACAGGAAGCTGTCACCGGCGCCGCAGATATCCAGCGGCGGCGCCACGGGGACCGCCGGAACATGGATCGGTTTCCGGCCCGGTTCGGCCAGCAGGCAACCGCGTTCGCCGAGGGTCAGGCACACCGTCGAGCCGGTCCGGCGGACCAGCGCCAGCGCCAGCTCAGTCAGATCGTCCAGGCTCGCCGAGCGGTTTGGTTCGGCACCGACCGCCCGGGCACACTCCAGTTCATTGGGCTTGAGCAGGCATCCGGGGTAGGCCTCGATCCGGTTGCGGCTGTCGACGACGATCCGCGCGCCGTCCTGCGCCAGGCGGACCAGGCGGCGGCGGACCGCCTCGGTAATGCAGCCGTTGGGAAACTGGTCGCTGACGCATAAAACGTCGGCGTCGGACACCAGTGCGTCGAGTCCGGCTACAACCGCTTCGTCGAGGTCAGGCCCCTGGGGCGTGTTGTTGGCAAAGTCGAGCCGGGGGTCTTCATAGGCGATGTCGCCGTAACCTTGCCGGATCGGCTTGATGTAGGCCGGTGTGACCCGGGACGTGCTGCGCAAGACCGCGTCCGTACCGGCGCCCTGTTCCGCCAGAGCGCGCAGCAGCAAGTCGCCGCGCCAGTCTTGGCCCAGGACGCCCAGGACCCGCATCGAACGAGGTTTGAGCGCGGCCAGGTTGGCCGCGACGTTGCCGCCGGCCCCCGGGGCGTAGCGTTCCGACACGATCGGCAGCGGGAAATGCGGCGTTTCGCGCGACAGCTCGCTGCGCGTCATGTCCGCCAGCCAGTAGCCGTCCAGGCCGAGATCACCGGCCAGGCCGGCGCGAACCGCTTCCAGGGCGGCCAGTCCGGCCTCGAGGTCCGGGCGGGCCAGGCCGGGGTATTCCCTGCAGGATGATTCAGCCATGCTGCGCCGCCTCCTGTCCGCTTCCGACCAGCCGGGCGTGCAGGGCCGGGATCGACACCTTGTGGTCGACCGTGAAGTGATAGCCCTTCCCGCCCCGGCTGACCGGCCGGTTGACGATGTTCTTGCGCGGGCGGTAATAGTAGAGCGGATCGTCGTAGCCGAGCGGCTGGTGGTAATCGCCCAAATCGATCAGGTCGAAATTGGCGGTCGTGATCCGGTAGGTCGGATAGCCCAGGTTGCGCGCGATCGAGAGCGCTTTCAGGAAGACCTCAGGGCCGATCACGCTGGAGCCGAAATTAAGGAACGCGCCGCCGTCGAGCCGGGAGACCGATACGCACATCTTGCGGAAGTCGATGCCGCTGGCCCCGCCGATCGCCGCGAAGTCGACGTCTGGATGCTGGTGGATGATGTCTGTGCCCAGGGCGATGTGATACGTGGCCGGGATGCCCTGGCGCGCGGCCTGCCAGGCGACGTTGATCGCCCGGTGGGGAAACAGGTCCGGGTGGCGGTCGATGTAGGCGGCGATCGCCTCGCCATAGCCCAGGCCAGCCTGCCAGCCCTGCCGGATCGCCAGGTTCATGTGCTTCCCGGTCTCTTCCCACATGCCGAACGACCCGTCCTCGATGGCCGTCGGCACATCCTCCGACGTGCCCCCGATCATGGCCAGTTCGAAGTCGTGGATGCTGACGGCGCCGTTGCCGGACAGGTGGGTGATCCAGCCGTGCCGCACCAGGTCGATCAGGTAGCGCGACAGGCCGTTCTTGATCACATGTGCCCCCAGCGACCAGATGATCGGGCTGGCGCCGGCCCGGGCCGCACGCAACCGTTCGACCAGGTCGTCCAGCCCGGGCGGATTCCAGTCCGGCGATCTGTCCTTGTCCGGGTCGGCCATGTTCTCCAGTGTCACCAGGTTGTGCCGGCCGGCCAGCGGCCAGGTCCGGATCTGGTTGAAATCGAGCTGGTCTTCATATCGATTCATGGTCATGCACCTCCCTGCAGGCGGTCAGTCGCCTGATCCGCCTGTTCTCACCTCAAGAGCCAGTCCAGAATCGCGTCCGGTTCGAGGAAATCGCCGACAATGGCCTGCGCACCGGCCGCGACCAGGCGCTTTCGCTTGACCAGATTGACCCCGGACAGGCGGATTTCGTCGCTGGCCACGCCCAGGGATCTGGCCCCCGCCTCGCGGGCGATGCCGATCTCGACCTTGCCGTCGCCGATCACGGCCAGTTCGTCCCCGCCGAGGCCGTGCGCCTGCACCAGGCGGCGCAGCAGCGCTTCCTTGCTGCAGCTGGCCTGACCGGGCAGCGCACCGGCGATCTCATTGAAAAAACCGGCCAGGCCGAGGATCTTGGCCTCGGCGGCCACATCGGCCTGGTCGGTGCCGCTGGCCACGAACAGTGCCACGTTTTGCCGGCTGAGCGCTTCCAGAAAAGCGCGGCTGCCCGCCACCAGGTAGCGTTCCGGCGGCTCATCGCCCCTGAGAACAGCGTCGCGTCGCCTGGCGACGGTCTGCATCAGGCGGTCGTTGTAGATCGCCTTGTAAGCCCAGGGATCGAGCGGCTCGTGCCCCCGGGCGCGGACCTGGCCGGCCAGCCACTGCATCTGGAAAATCGTCTGGATGCCGGTCGACGCATCGATGTATGCGTCGATCTGCCGTTCAAGCGCCGGGTCGTGTTCCGGTCCGCCCAGCAGTTCGCGCATCAGGGCGGCCATGACGGTTTCCCAGCCGCAGCGCAGGGTCGACAGCGTCCCGTCGAAATCGAACAGGATGGCTTTGAGCGGACGGGTCCGGCGCATGGGATCGATCAGTCGTTCCATCTTCTGGTCACCTCAAATGCCGGCAAGCGATGCCGGCGGCTTGTGTCACCAGTATAATGTTAAACGATTTAACATGTCAAGGCTGGTCCGGCGGGCGTGCCCCCAGGCTCTTGAGGTAGCCGAACTGCTCCAGCTCGGCCAGCTGGTCCGCCTTCATCTGCTCGTAAAAGGCGGTCTTTGGGGCCCAGACCTCGCTCAGCTCCGGGTCGTCGCGCCGGTCGGGCAGCACGTAGGTGTCGCGCAGGATCGGCCCCAGGTAGCGGGACAGTTTCTCCGCGCCCGACAGGTTCATGTGCAATCCGGTGTCGTAGGTGTCCGTGCTGTAGTCGATGCCCGTCTCATCCTGGTGTTCGAGAAAATTGAGGTATACGAGACCGTGCTCGCTGGCGTAGTCCTCGACCTGCTCTTCCCACTCCGGGTACCAGTACGGGTAGACGCTGGGCGCCTTGATCAGCATCAGCTCGATGTCGTTCTCCTTGCAAAGCGCCGTCATCTTATCCAGGTAGGCCATGGCGTTGTCGCCGAAGCTATAGTCCGGCAGTTTCTTGCCCTCCGGAACCGTGGTCACCGGGCGCACATCGACCCGCATGTAGTAGCCGTTGTGAAACAGCGGCTTCTTGCCAAACAGGTAGCGGACGTCGTCCCAGGTCAGCTCGCTCCAGCGTGCGTGGTAGCGGAACAGCGGCACCAGATAGTCGATCAGCTTTTCGTCGGGCATCATCGAGGCCCGGATCGCCTCCAGCTTGGTCCGCGACAGGCGCATGCCGTCCAGGGTCAGGCGGTTGTATGCTTCCTTTTGCGGCTCGTCGTATTTGAGGGCCAGCACGTTGAAGATGACAACTGCTGGTTTTTCCGTGGCCAGGGTGTCCTCGAGCAGGTAATACGACTGCCAGATCAGCTGCTGGGCGCTGCCGCGGATAAAGCTGGTGATGCCGTGCTCGTTCCAGAGCGTAACCGGCGAAAAACACTCATACACCTCGCAGTCCCCGATGAAGATGACATCGTGGGGCGTGGTTTCTTCGTAGTAGGATGCGACCAGCGAACCCTCGACGATGCCCCTGACATATTTGGGCATCACCAGCTGCTGCAGGAGGAACAAGCTGCCCAGAACCAGGCAGACGGCCAATAACGCTTTCATGACTTTCAATCGCTTCATGGTCACTCCTAGAACTGGTTGTAGATAAACTGGCTGGCGTCGTAGCCGACCCCATAGGCGCCGAACAGCAAGATGGCGATCAAGAGCAGGTACATCGCCGCGTAGCGCCAGGCGGCCGGGAGCGGCTCGAGCCGCTCGCGCATGCTGCCGGGCTTGCGCCGGATGCCGCTGGCGACGATAATCGCCACGCCTGCGGCCAGCACCAGGTAATCGGCGCCGCTAAGGCCCAGCTGCATCGCCTGCCCATGAAACAGCTGCCCGTAGTTGGGCGTCGTGAACATCGTGCCGAACATACGGAAGGTCAGCGGTACGTCGCGGTAGCAGTCGAAGAGGCGGATCGCACTCATCAGGAGCGTCGTGCGCACGATCTCAAACGCCCGGTAGGCGAGGCGCTCCTTGACCTGGAAACGCTGGTGGAAGCGGGTGTAGAGCGGTTCGCAGGCCTGGGAGACCATGATGACCACGCCGTTAAGCAGGCCCCAGACGATGAAATTCCAGCTGCTGCCATGCCAGATACCGGTCGCGAACCAGACGATCAGGGTGCACAGGTAGACCGGGACACGCTTACCGAGCGATTCGCCCAGCTTGCGTCGGGCGGAGCGGGACAGGTTCAGCATCGGGCGCGACACGGACAGCGGGTAAAACAGGTAGTCGCGAAACCAGGTGCCCATGCTGATGTGCCAGCGCCGCCAGTAGTCGGTGATGTTGCGGGCCAGAAACGGCGCGTTGAAGTTCTCCTGGACGCGGATGCCCAGCACCTCGGCGATGCCGATCGTGATGTCGATGCCGCCGGTGAAATCGGCGTACAGCTGCAGGGTGTAGAACAGCATGCCGACCAGGACAAAAACCCCCTGGTACTCCTCCGGGGTCCGGATGATCGTGTTGACCGCGACCAGGATGCGGTCGGCGATGACCAGCTTCTTGAAAAAGCCCCACAGGATGCGCTGCAGCCCGTAGCTGATGTGGGTCCAGTCCGGCTTGTGCGGCCCGTACAGCGTTTGGGCCAGCTCGTCGTAGCGGCTGATCGGCCCCTGGACCAGCTGCGGGAAAAACGACACGAACAGCGCCAGGCGGAACACGTTTTTCTGCGCGGAGGTTTTGCCCCGGTAGACATCAAGCAGGTAGCCCATCGACTGGAAGGTGTAAAAGGAAATGCCCATCGGCAACGCGATATTCAAAAAGGCCAGCTGGCGCTCGCTGCCAAAAGCCTGGAGCAGGCCGTTGACGTTGGCCAGGGCGAAATTGGTGTATTTCATCACGGCGAGCAAGCCGAAATTGAGCAGCATGCAGGCCACCAGAAGGCGGCGCTGGCGCTGCTTGAGCGCCTCTTTTCCTGCCTTGCGTTCGTCCCGGGTCAGGCTGCTCTTGTGCGCAGCCAGATGGGACTGGTGCGCGTCGGCCAGGCGGCCGATCCGGAAGGCAGCCAAAAACGTCGAGACGGTCGTCAGCGAGATGTAGATCAGGTATTCCGGGCTGGCCAAAAAATAGAACAAGTAGCTGGCCAGCAGGAGCAGCATCCACTGGAAGCGGCGCGGCACCAGGTAGTAGATGACGAACAGGACCAGGATGAAGGCGATAAAGCTGTATGACGTGAAGAGCACGCGCCAAGCCCCCCGTCAGTCGTCGCTGAGCCGTTCGATCAGGTCCTGCAGGGCCTGGGCCGAGTTGAAGTTCTCCGGCACGATCTCCGCTGCGGGAATCTGCACATCGAAGATGTTGTCGATTTCGGCCACCAGCGAGATGATGTCGAACGAATCGAGGACGCCGTCATCGATCAAGCCGGCGGTCTGCCGGAAATCTACATCCGGGTGCAGGCCTTCGAGAATGCCGATCAGTTCATCCATGTTGTTTCTCCTTTTTCTTATGCTCGTGCATCTGCTTGAGGGTGACCCGGTCGATCTTGGCGTTGCTGGTCAGCGGCAGACGGTCGAGCGGTTCGACCTGGTTGGGCAGCATGTAGCGCGGCAGGCGATCGCGCAGGGCGGCCAGCAGCGCGCCAGGCTCCAGATCACCCGCGTAGAAGAGGACAATTTTGCCATCTTCGGCGTCGTAGATGCAGCCGGCCATGCGCACCGCCTCCAGCGCGTTGGCGCCAGCCTCGATCTCGCCCAGCTCGATGCGGTGGCCCATGTGCTTGATCTGGTAGTCCTTGCGCGAGACAAAGACCAGTTCGCCCCGCTCGTTAAGCCGGGCCAGGTCGCCGGTCCGGTAGATCAGCTCCGGGTAGGCGTCGTTGAGCGGATTCTGGACAAAGACTTCCGCCGTCTTGTCGAAGGCCTTGTAGTAGCCCATGGTCAGCGCCGTGCCGCGGATGCAGATCTCGCCGGTTTCGCCGGGTCGGGCCAGGCGGTTGTCCGGACCAAGCAGCAGGATGCCGGTGTTGCGGAAAGGCCGGCCGATCGGGATCGGCTCGTCGTCGGCAAAATCGCGGTCCACGTCGAAGTAGCAGCTCATGCCAGTCGCTTCGGTCGGCCCGTACAGGTTGATGAAGCGGGCGTCCGGCAGGGCTTTGCGCCAGGATCTGAGCTGCTTGACCGGCATCACTTCGGAGCCGAAGGCGATCAGGCGCAGCGTGTGCGGCACGACCGTGTCCAGCGTCCCGAAAGCGGAAATCATGGTCAGGGCTGAAACGACCCAGCACAAGGTGTTGACCTGGTGCGTGTTCAGGAACGCCACCAGCTTGACCGGGAACATGAACAGGTTCCTGGGGATGATGTAGGTCGTGGCCCCGAATTTCAGCGTCGGGAAAACCTCCTTGAGGCAAGCGTCGAAATAGAGCGGGACCTGCATGCCGAAGACGGTCGACTCATCCAGCCGCAGCACCTCGGAAAACGCCTCGATGTAGTCGATCACGGAACGGTGGCAGGCCACGACCCCCTTGGGAACGCCGGTCGCCCCCGAGGTGAACACGACGTAGGCCGGATCGGTGTCGATGTGCGCGTCGCGGATCGCCGCCAGGGCGGCGGGAGTTTCCGGTGTCTGACAGATCTGTTCGTAACCGAAGACAGCGCCCGTGTATTCGAGCGACGCGACGGCCCTGGCGGTCTGGCTGTCGCAGATCAGGGCGCGCGGCTGCAGGGTGTCCAGGATCAGGCGGATGCGGATGCGGGGCATCTCTTCGTCGATCGGCACGTAGGCGGCGCCGGCGTAGAGCACGCCCAGAAAGGCGGTGATCGCCCGCGGATGCTTGTTCATGAAGACCACGACCGGCTGGCACCGAAGGTCCCGCGCCTGCAGGAAACTGCCGATCGCCCGGCTTTCGCGGTATACCTGCGCAAACGTCATGTCGTCCTGACCGTTGCTGTAGGCGATTTTCTCCGGCACGCGCCGGACGGTGTCCTCGAGATATTCGAGCAAATGGGTGCGCATAACGAACTCCTGTTCTCTAGGTGATCAAGTCGCGGCAGAACGGCTTTTTAGCGATCGCACAGGCGGTCAGCGCCGTGCAGGCCAGGATGTCGAGCACATCGAGGAAACCATGCCCGATGTCCCGGCCGCGTTTGATCAGGGACAGCTCGGTGCAGCCGAGCAGGACCACCTCGGCCCCCTGGCGGCGCAGCGTGTCCGACACCTCTGCGAAACGGTCCATCCGGGGCGGACGGCCGGCCTTGATGTCGCGATAGATCAGATCCATGACCAGTTCCTGCTTGGACCCCGGCGGGGTGACACAGCGGATGCCCCGTTCGGCCAGCTCAGCCTGAAATAAATTGCCGGCCAGCGTGCCGTCGGTTGCCAGGATACCGGCGCAGGCCACCCGGGCGTCACCCAGGTAGTCCGCGGTCGCGCGGATCGCATGCAGAATCGGGCAGCCGATCGCCTGCGACAGCTCGTCATGAAAATAATGGGCCGTGATGCAGGGAATGGCGATGCAGCACACCTGCTGGCCGGCCAGGGTCTGCCCGATGCGGATCATCGGCAGGACCGGGCTGGCCTGGCTGCGGTCCAGGATGTAGCGCGTTCGGTCTGGGATCGACGGCACGTGGTAGATCAGCATGTCCAGGTGCCCCTGGTCGGACTCGGCGTCGGTCATGTCGACGATGCGTTCGAGAAAGTAGGCGGTCGCCATCGGGCCCAGGCCGCCGATGACCCCGAGCCGGTTGGTCTGCTTCACGTCAGCCATTGATGACCTTGCGCTCGATGTCCAGCGGTTCGGTCGGCGTCGCGGGGATGCCGGTCGGATCATACTCGTAAAAGCGCGGATTCTGCCTGGAATAGTCGGCGACCTCGGCGTCGGTGCGCAGCAGGCAGACATAATGGTACTTGGCCAGATTGGGCATCGGATCGAAATGGTACCAGGCGCCGTTGTATTGGACCAGGTTCCAGTAATGGCGGGTCTTGGCGTCTTGGACGCGCGCGATCGGGATCGTCTCGTAACCGGCCCGGGTCAGGAAAGCTTTAGCCGTGGAAAAGTAGTTGAAGCAGTCGCCCGTGCCGCGCGTCATGCCCAGGAACGCGCCCTTGACCCAGTCCGACTTGTCCGACGTGCCCGTGTAGTCGATGTGGTCGGCGATCCAGTAAAAGATCTCCGACAAGACCTCCAGATCGCTCATGTCATCGGTCGTGATCTCGGCCAGTACCTGGTCGACCAGCGCGTACAGCTCGTCTTCGGACACATAGCCCTCGTCTTCGGACACATAGCCTTCGGGTCTTTGCTGCACCGTGACCGTGATCGTCACTTCGGCCGTGTTGCCGGCCTTGTCGGTGGCCTTGTAGCGCACCGGGTAGGTGCCAGCGGCGGACAGGTTGACCTGGCTGTTGTCGATCTCGAGCACCGGCTGGGGGTCGCGGTTGTCGCTGACCGTCACGTTCTCGCGGTAGCTGATCGTGTCGCCGATAAAGACCGTCTGGTCGGTCGCGCCGGCGATGACCGGCTTATCTATATCCTGCAGCACGGTCAGGCGCGCTGTAACTTCCGCCTGATTGCCGGAGCTGTCCTTGAGCAGCACGATAACCGCCTGGTCGCCGGCTTTTTGCAGGTCAGGCGGCTGACGAAAAGCCAGCGAAACCGGGGTGACATCGCGAATCTGGGTGACAAAGTCGTCCGGCGCGAAGCTGTCCGCTTCGCCGAGCCAGATTTCCTGGTCGACGGCCATCGCCCGCGGGGGCTTCGTGTCGACGACCGCCAGGATGGCGGTGACAATCTGGTCGCCGGTCTGGATGCGGATGGGGTAATCGCCGGGTACGGCAAGGTCGGCGGATGGCTTTTCGTCGGCATAAGCCAGTTCCAGCGTCTGGTCGCTGGTGAAGCGGCTGGCCGGAGGCAGTTCGTCGCCGGCTTCGACAACCAGACGCGCCAAGACCGCTGGGTGGGTCGTCGGAATCCCATCTTCATGGCCGGCGGCAAAAATGACATACTTGTAAAAAGCCACCATGGCGGTCACGGCGACCAGAAACGTTGCGACATAAAGCAGCGGGCGGCTAAGCCCGGCTGACCGCCGGCGAGGCGGCCGATGAGAATGAGCTGATTGCGTTTTTCCTGGTCGATGCTGTTTCACCGGGTGTCTCCTCTTCAGGCTAGGGCATGTCTTGATTTCGCGTTAAACGGCGCGCGACCTTGGATCAAGGTTTAGACGCTGGCCGACGCTTTTTGTTCCACAAACAGGACAAATGGTTGGTCTTGAGCCTTGCCGAACGCTCAACTCAAGCATAGGACCCGCTGCAACTGAGTCAATGTCAATGCCGTACAAACGAAACGAACGGGCGCCTGCCTACTTCCAGTCTGGCCGGATATAGGGGACGCGCTGCATGAAGAAACTCTCCACCCAGTCCACGATCGGGCCGCCGTCCTCGTGTGAGGCGGCAAAGGCCGCCTGCCAGTCGGGATCGTCGCGGAAGGCGGCAAAGGCGGCGTCGCGCGTCGCGTGGTCTTGGAACGCGCAAATATAGTAGATGGTCTCGGCGCCTTCGGCATCCTCGTAAAAATCGCAGACATGGATGTTGTGCTTGCGGAACAAATCCAGCGTCACCTCGCTGAAACGCTTATGGATAGCCGGCAAGCGGCCAGGATGCATGTGGTAGACGCGCAGTTCGTAAAGCATGAGAATCCTCCGAATGATGAGATACAATTAGTATAGCAGATCAGGTCGTTTCGCGTTCATCGTCCCCCGGGCGGTTCTGTTACACTTCGGTTACAGCTAGGCAGGCGGTGCCAGGACAGATAACCAAAAGGCCGGCCGGAAAACAGGCTCGGGGCGTCTAGCTGACCTGCGGCGCCGGCCTGACCGCCGGGTCCTGGCCTGGCGCTGCCGCCGCGTATTGGAAGCTGGCGTGGTTGGCTGCCGCGCCTATCCGGCCTTGCCGGTCGACGCAGACGAGCGCCATCTCGCCAACGCTGCCGCGGGTCCGCGCCAGGCGGCGGTGCAGTTGCCGGATGGCCTGTTCGGCCGCAGTCTGCGGCTCAAGTCCGGAGCGCATCAGGGCGACGGCCTCATAGCACAGGCACCCTTTCATGATCTCCTCGCCCAGTCCGGTCGCGGCGGCCGCCCCGACATCGTTGTCGGCGTAAAAGCCGGATCCGGCCAGCGGCGAGTCGCCGACCCGCCCGGCCAGCTTCATGGCGATGCCGCTGGTCGATGTCACGGCAGCCAGATCGCCGTTCAGGTCCAGAGCAGCGATGCCGACCGTGTCGTGGCCGACCGGGATGGACTGGCGGGCTGCCAGGGCTGCCTTTTGTTCCTGCCAGGTTTTCAAGCTTTTATCTGTCAGCAGGCAGGTTCGTTCCAGACCCATGGCGGCGGCCAGCTTTTCAGCACCCGAACCGACCAGCAACTGGTGCGCGGTCGATGTCCGGATGCGATCGGCGACCAGGACCGGGCTGATGCAGTTCTGCAGCGCGGCGACGGCGCCGATCGAAAGGTCGCGCCCGTCCATGACCGCGGCATCCAGCTCGACGATCCCATCTAGATTGGGGATACCGCCCAGGCCGACCGAATCGACCTCCGGGTCGCGTTCGACCCGCCGGGCCACAGCGATGGCGGCCTCCAGGGCGCTTGATCCCGCTTGCAGTTGCCGGGCAGCCTGCTCCAGGCCGGCCAGGGAAAAAGGCCAGGTTGCGACCATACACCATGCCATCTGCAGTTACCTCGTTTCTTCCCTGGCGCTCAGGTGACAGGCGCCGGATTGAAAATGCAAAAGTCGTTGCTCAGGCCATGCGCCTCCGCACGCGTTTTTTCCCCGCTTGCGACCGCCAGGATCTGCCGGAACAGGGCCCGGCCGGCTTGCTCCAGACTCAGGCGCTGCGAAATGACCTGGCCGGCGTCAAAATCGATCAGGTCCTGCCAGAACGCCTGCAGGCTGCTTTGGGAGCTGACCTTGATCACAGGTGCCGCCGCCAGGTTGTAGGGCGTGCCGCGCCCGGTGGTAAAGACCTGCAGCGTGATGCCGGAAGCGAGTTGTTCAGAGCCGCAGACCAGGTCGCTGGCCGGCGTCGCCGCGAAGATCAGGCCAGAGCGGGTCGGGCGCTGGCCCGGCGCGAGCACCTCGGTGATCGGGGCCCGGCCGGACTTGGCCACCGACCCCATCGCCTTTTCCACGATGTTGGACAGGCCGCCCTGCTTGTTGCCCGGTGTCGGATTGGCGCTGCGGTCGACGCCGCCCGCGGCCAGGTAGCGGTCATACCAGCGCATCTCCCCGATCAGGCGCGACCGCACCTCCGGGGTCGCCGCACGGGCCGCCAGCAGGTGGACCGCGTCGCGCACCTCGCTGACTTCTGAAAACAAAACCGTGGCACCGGCTGCGACCAGCAGGTCGGAGGC
This sequence comes from Clostridiaceae bacterium, assembly GCA_012523135.1. GTDB lineage: Bacteria > Bacillota > Clostridia > Saccharofermentanales > UBA5734 > JAAYBY01. The sequence continues at coordinate 15,001 of JAAYJD010000230.1, read as the reverse complement.
GATGCCGGCGGCCGGGTTGGCGGTCATGCCGGAAAACGCGTCGCTGCCGCCGCACTGCATGCCGATGATCAGCTGCGACAAGGGCAGCGCTTCCCGGCGGCGCCGTTCCAGGCGGGCCAGTTTGCGTTCCGCCTCGGTCAGGATGGCCGTCAGCATGGCGTCGTAGCCGGCGAAATCCTGCAGCAGCAGGACATCCCGGGCGCGTTCGGAGCCGGCCAGGCGCTGCAAGGTCAGCTTTTCACAGCCCAGGCCGACCACCAGCGGGTCGGCAGCGAAGTTCGGGTGCCCGAGCAAGCTCTGCAGGGTGCGGATCGGGATCACGGCCTCCGGCGCATCGATGGCCACGCCGCAGCCGTAATCGTGGTTCAGCACCACGACCCCGTCGACATGCGGGTAACGGGGCAGCAGGTCGGCCTGGATCCGGGCGACGGCCTGGTTCAGCACGCCGGCGACGCACTGCACCGTCGGGACGATGCCCAGCAGGTTGCGCGTGCCGGCATAGCCCTGCTGGTTGCGGTACCCGTTAAACGCGTGTTCATCCGGCCGGGGCAGCGAGACCGCGGGGGCGGCAAACGGTTCGGCCTCAAGCCGGTCCAGGTCCGGCGGCTGCGCCGCCAGGATGTTCTGCTCGTGCACATGGCTGCCGCGGGGGACAAACGAACGGGCGGTGCCCAGCAGCGCGCCGTACCGGACCACGGCATCGCCCGGCGCCAGGTCGGTCAGGGCGACCTTGTGGGCGAGCGGGATGTCGTCGCAGGCCGTCAGGCCTCCGCCCAGGTCCCGGCCGGCAGCCGCGGCGCACGTGACCACGGCGACGGTGTCGTCAGGGTGTATCCGGATCCAGTCTTGCGTCATATTGTTTTACTCCAGTCTGCCGCGCAGGCACTGTTATCAATACCATATTTTGAGGATGATGACCAGCCCGGCGAAAAAAGCGGCCAGGGTCAGGCAGATGTCGTGAAACGACAAGTCGAGCCCCCTGGCCTGCTGCAGGTAGCGCCACCGCTTGAGGCCAAAATGGTAAAGGGAGGCGCCGGCACCAAGCAGCAGCAGGAAGATCAGGGTCTTGCGGCCATATTGGCTCCAGTCGACCGGCAGCGCCACGCCGAACAAAAGCCGGGTCATCGGTTCGCTCAAGATGCCGCCGAGCAGGCAGAGCAAGCCCAGGAACACGCAGACCAACGCCGGCAGCCGGTGGCCCGGTTTGCCCCAGAAGGGCGCTTCAGACGGCTCCGGCGGTTTGCCCCAGAGCATGCTGGCGTACTTGACAAACGAAACCACCGTGCCCAGGTTGATGATGTACAGGGCGATGCTAAGTCCGGTCGGGCCGGCCCCATACATGATCCAGGCCTTGGACATGCTGCCGTTGAAGAGCGGCGCGCCGGTAATGCCCAGGATCGCCAGCAGGCTGGCCAGGGCCACCGCCGGCATCTCGCGCCAGACGCCGCGGATCTGGCCGATCTGGCGGGTCTTGTAGCGCTCGCTGATCAGTCCCGCGGTCAAAAAGAGCGTCGCTTTGAAGATGGCGTGGTTGATGATGTGGTAGAGCGCGCCGTAGCGGGCGTAATCGTGGTCCATGTTCAGACCGGTCATGATCAGGCCGATCTGCGACACCGTGTGGTAAGCCAGGATCAGCTTGATGTCCTTCTGGGCGATCGCCAGGATAAAGCCGATCACGGCGGTCAGCAGGCCCAGGACCAGAAAGAGGCTTCGGGTGTTGAGCACCGGTTCAAAAACGTCCTGCAAACGGAAAAAGAGGTACACGCCGCACTTGACGTAGAGCCCGGACAGAACGGCTGAGACGATCGTCGGCGCACCCGGCGTGCCATGGGCCTTGGGCAGCCAGCTGAACAGGGGCATCAGGGCAGCCTTGAGACTGACTGCGGTCATCAGGAAGGCATAGGGCAGGATCAGACGGTCGGAATCCTCGAAGCCGGAGATAACGCGCTTCAGGCTGTCGAGGTCGACGGCGCCGGTCGTCTTATAAAGCAGACCCAGGCCGAACAGGAAAAAAGTCATGGCGACGATGTTGGTCAGCAAATAGATCATGCCGTCGTAGATCGACTCGCTGTTGGGCTTGAACAAGATCAACAGGCTGATGACCACGGTGGACACTTCGACCAGGACAAAGATGTTGAACAAGTCGACCGACAGGAAGATGCCGTTGACCAGGCCCTGAAAAGACAAAAACAAAAACAGGAAGGTCTTGTTGACATAAGGCTTGCCGTTGTTGTAGAGCAGCAGGCAGGCAAAGAGCAGGATGCTCAGCAGGACCAGGTCGAGGGACAGCAGCTCGGCGCGCAAGGTGATGCCGGCGGTCTGCGGCCAGCCGCCGATCACCTGCAGCCGGGGGCCGAATCGGCGGACGGTCAGAAATGCCTGCCCGGCCATGACTGCCAGGGGAATCTGGCTTGCCAGCGCCAGCGCCTTGCCCCAGCGCAGCGGCAGGGCCATCAAGGCCAGGCCGGCCAGGATCGGGACAAGGATTAATACGTAGAGCGGCACCATCATTCGCGCCTCTTGTCGCGGGCTTTCTGCCAGTTTGCCGTGCCGTAGCGATGGTAGAGGTGGATCATCAAGGTCAGCGCGATCGCCGTGACCCCGATGCCGATCACGATGTCCGTGATCATCATGGCCTGGGGCAGCGGGTCGGCCATGGCCTGACCGGCAACGCTCTCACCGACCGGCGGCACACTGTTTTCAGCCAGGTCGGCGGACAGGAAATAGAGGATCGCGGCCGCCTGCATGATCCCGATCGACAGGATGGACTTCAGCATGTTGCGCCGGGCCACCAGACCATATAGGCCGACGAAGAAAAGCACCAGGCTGATGTGTTCGCCGCTGATCCAGTCGAGCAGGACATTGATGTTCATGGAGTCACCCCGTTTCCGCCGCGAAGCGATAGAAGATGATGCTAAGGCCGGTTCCAACCTTGAGCCCGATCAGCAAGTTCATCACGATCAGGTACCCGCGGTCATACGGCGCGGCCAGCCAACCGGGACGGCTGAACAGGAGCAGGACCGGCAGGAGCACGATGGCGGCAAAGAGGATTTTTTCCGCCTGCTGCAGGCGCTTGCGCCGGAAATCAGCGACCGGATACGTCAAATAGCGGCTGATCAGGACCGTCGCCAGCACCGCGCCGCCCTGGAAACCGCCCCCGGGCGTCGCGTGGCCGTTGAGGATGATGTAGAACGACAGCAGCAGCATGAAGGGGTACAAGAGCCCGATCAGGCGGCCGAACAACGATCGGTCATGGTTCATCCGGATCCTGCCCCCTCCACGACATGCGCACGACCGCCAGCACGCAGACCAGCAGCATCATGGTCTCAAACAGGCTGTCGAACATGCGGTAATTCAAGTAGATGGCCGCGACGCGGTTGGACGCGCCGGTCTGTGCCAGGGCGTCGCTCACGTATTGGGCGAGCGCCAGGGGATCGGCCGGCACGTGGCTCTGGTCGTAGAGGTAGATGACCAGCCCGGCCAGGAGCACCATCCCGATGGCCTTGACCCATCGCGTCATGTCAGATCCCCTCCCCGTCCAGCCGGACCACCCGGACCGAGTCCGCCGGCCGGGTCTGGCCCGCCAGCAGTGCTTCGACGGCGTCCAGATGGTAATCCTCGGTCCTGCCGTACACAGTCAGCTGCTCGCCCTGCTCAACCAGCAGCAGGTCAAAATCCTGCCGGTCGAGGATCTCGCGCCCGGGCCGGGTGGTGTGGACGACGTGGGTCTCCAGTTCCTTGCCGGCCAGCAGCTGTTCGATCGCCCGCAACAGGCGGTCTGCCTCAGCGGTCAGCTGGTCGTTGATGTCCTGGTCGTGTTCGTGGACATAGTAGATCGTTATCAGGCGCTGCTTGCGGAGCGCCGCCAGGTAGAGCACCGTCGCCAGGCCGCAGCCGATCACGGCCTCGGCGATCGCCACATCCGGCGCCTGATAGAGCAAATAGGCCAGGGAGGCCAGCAGGGAAAAAACGGACAGGTAGATGACCGCCCGGCGCAGCTGGCTGGTGCTGACTGCGGCGACGGCAAAGACCACCAGGCAGAGCAGGAGCAGCTTCTCAATCATCTTTCGGCTCCCGTCTGACCCGGTAGCCGCTGCGGTGCGCTGAGCGGGCGATGGCATGGGTGGCGATCGGGTTGGTCAGCAAAACGAGGGCCGCGATCAGGCCCAGCTTGAGGCTGAAAAAGCCAAATCCGGCCGAAACCATGATCCCGGCCATCATCGTCAGGAAACCGACGGTGTCGACCTTGGAACTAATCAGAATGCGGGCATAGAAATTGCGGAACCGAAACATGCCGATGACGCCAAAGCTCATGAAGACCAGAGCTGTGCCGATCAGGATGCCGCTGACCAGGTTTTGTACGAACGACATCTAGATATCACCTCGCTTCTCGATAAAGCGGGCCATCAGGATGGTGCCCAGAAAGCCCAGAACCGCGTAGACCAGGGCGATGTCCAGCAGATAGGACAGATCCATCAGGCGCGCCAGGATCACGATGGCGATCAGAATCTTGGAGGCGATCATGTTGAGACCCAGCAGCCGGTCCCAGACCGTCGGACCGAGCAGGATGCGCCCCATGACGACGATGCCGAGGAACGAGATCACGGCCAGGGCGACCGTCAGCATCCCGGTTCCTGCTTTCTGGTGGTTTTCCCGCCTAAAATACGTTCCAGGCGGCGAATGGAGGCTTGGCTGGTCATGGGGACGAAGGTGAGGATCTCCAGATGCTGCCGGCCGTCTTCCTCGCCGATATCGACGGTCACCGTCCCCGGAGTCAGGGTGACGGCGTTGGCCAGCAGGGCGACGGCCAGGTCGTCGTCGAGTCCGGTTACGTAGCGCACGATCTCGCTGTCGTCGCGGCCCCGGACAATCCGGCCGATCGCCGCGAAGCCGGACGCGTAGATCTGCCCCAGCAGCACAGCGGCATAACGCAGCAGGCGAAGCGGGTTGATGCGGTAGATCCAGGCGTAATCGGACAGCAGCAGCTGCGAATCGGTTATGGCCAGGACGGCCAACGATAAAACGAACCCCGTCCCGATGGATTCCCAGCCGATTTTCTCGTTCAGGATCACCCAGATAACGGTGAAAAGGAGCATATAGGGCAAGCGTCGGGCAAGTTTTCGGATCGCAACCACCTCGCAGAAATCGGATCGGACCGCATCGCCGGGCCTGGCTTGTCTGCTGTTGATTATATCAGTCCGCGCAGGTTACGGGCAAGGTGCCGATCTTGGCCGGGAACATCAGGCCGGCTAGCGGCGTCCAACACACGGCTGCCAAGCAGCAAAAAATCAAAACGAGGTGTTTGACATGAGACGATTCACAAGCTTATTTTTAGCCGCCTGCCTGGCCATCCTAGCCCTGGCCGCCTGTGCGCCCCAGACCCCGTCCCAGACGACGGGTGCCGGCGTCGACGAGATCGTCGCCGCGATCAAAGCCCGGATGGTCGAAGACGCCAAGGCGGATAACATGACCGAGGAGGACCTTTTCGGCGAGGGTGAAGACATGATGGGCGCCTATTTCACGGAAGACATGACCGTGCCGGCCGACCAGCGCCGGATCGCGGTCGATGTCAAATCGGAAGACCTGGCCGCCGGAACTGGTATCCAGGCGACCTTCAACGTCAACGCCGCCCAGATCCTGGTTCTCGAGGCGGCGTCCGCGGATAAGGTCGAGACCATCAAAGCCGCGCTGAACACCCTGCTCGATCAGCAAAAAGAGCTCTGGTCGCAGTACCTGCCGGACCAGTACGAGATCGTCAAGAAAACCGTGCTCAAGTCGCAGGGCAACCTGGTCGTCTACATCACCTATGTGAACGCGGACGCGCTCGAAGCCATCTTCGACGAGCTGGCCGGCTAACGGCGTTGTCGCGCCATGGTGTTCAGCAGCCTGACTTTCCTGCTCTTCTTCCTGCCGCTTTGCCTGGGCGCCTACTTTGCGGTGCCGCAGCGCTTCCGGCACATGCGCAACCTGGTCCTGCTGCTGTTCAGCCTCGTCTTCTACGCCTGGGGCGAACCGGTCTACATCATTTTAATGGTTTTCTCCACGCTCGTGGACTACGGGCACGGCCGCCTGATCGGACGCTTCCGGTCGCGGCCGCGCCTGGCGCGGCTTCTGCTCGTCTCCTCTGTAGCCATCAACCTGGGCCTGCTGGGTGTCTTCAAGTATGCCGGCCTGATCACAACGACGCTGCGCGATCTGACCGGCCTGCCCCTGGAGCCGCTCGAGCTGGCTCTGCCGATCGGCATTTCCTTCTACACGTTCCAGACGATGTCCTACACGATCGACGTCTTCCGTGACCGCGTCCCGGTGCAGAGAAACCTCTTGGCCTTCGCCACCTATGTCAGCCTGTTCCCCCAGCTGATCGCCGGCCCGATCGTGCGCTACCGCACGGTGGCCGACCAACTGGAGGGGCGCCGGGAAACGGTCCCCCAGATCACCGCCGGCCTGCAGCGCCTGATCCTCGGCCTGGGCAAGAAAGTGTTGTTGGCCAACACGATCGGCCAGCTCTGGCAAACGGTCCGGGACACGCCGCTCGCCGACCTCTCGGTGCTCGGCGCCTGGCTGGGCATCCTGGCCTTCGCCTTCCAGATCTATTTCGACTTCAGCGGCTATTCGGACATGGCCATCGGCCTGGGCCGCCTGTTCGGCTTTGGCTTCGAGGAAAATTTCAATCAGCCCTACCGGGCGGACAGCATCAGCGACTTCTGGCGCCGCTGGCACATCTCGCTGGGCAGCTGGTTTCGCGACTATGTGTACATCCCGCTGGGCGGCAGCCGCGGCAGCGCCGCCCGAACCTGGTTCAACCTGCTGGTCGTCTGGTTCCTGACCGGCCTCTGGCACGGAGCCAGCTGGAACTTTGTCGCCTGGGGGCTCTATTTCGGTCTTTGGATCGGCCTGGAGAAAGCCGGGCTGGGGCGCTGGCTGAACCGGCTGTGGCGGCCGCTGCGCCATGCCTATACCTTGCTGGTTGTCCTGGCCGGCTGGGTGATCTTCGCCTTGGACAGCCTGGCGGACATCGGGCACTACCTGCGCCTGCTGACCGGACTTAGCGGTCAAAGCCTGGCCGACGCGCAGGCGCTCTATGATCTTTCCGCCTATGGTGTCCTGCTCGCGCTGCAGGTCGCGATCTGCGCCCGATGGCCGCAGCGGCTCGCCGCCGGATTGGACCGGCGCTGGGAAGGCTGGCTGCGCCCGGCCTGGCTGGCCCTGGTCCTGCTCCTGTCGACCGGCTGGCTGGTCGAGATGAGCTTCAATCCGTTTTTGTATTTCCGTTTTTAGGAGGCTGTATGCCAAGCGGCACCGGCATGAAAATTGTCATCATCGTCTTTTGCGCCTACCTGGCCTTGCTCGGCCTGGACCTGCTGGTGCGGCCGGACCTGGCCTTTTCCGAGCTGGAGAACCGCTATCTGGAGGAGCGCCCGGTGTTCAGCTGGCCGGCTTTGCTCAGCGGCGACTATGGACGAAAACTGGAAAGCTGGATGGCGGACCAGATCGCCGGCCGCGACAACTGGGTCGGCGCCAAGACCGAACTGCTCCGTTTGATCGGCAAACGCGAAAACCGGGGCATCTATTTTGGCCGCGACCAGGTCCTGCTGCAGCGCTTCACCAAGCCCGGCGGGGCGGCGCTGGACGAGACGATCGCCGGGATCAGGCACCTGCAAAGCCTGCTGCCGGATTTGCCCGTCTCGCTGCTGCTCGCGCCGACGTCGGCCGCCGTCTATCCGGACAAGCTGCCCGCCCTGGCGGTCAGCGACGACCAGGCCGCGTTCATCCGCCAGGTGGAACAGCTGCTGGCCGGCCAGGTCCAGCTGGTCGATGTGCTGGATGACCTGGCCGAAAAGGCCGATGAGCCGATCTATTTTTGCACCGACCACCACTGGACGATGCGCGGGGCCTATTACGCCTGGGACAGCTGGCTGCGCCAGACCGGCAGACCGGCAGCGGATCCGGACGCCTACACGCGCCAAATCGTCTCGAAGAATTTTTACGGCACTTCCTGGGCGCGCGCCGGCCTTTATCGCCTGCCGCCGGATGCCATCGAGGCCATCTGGCCGGTGACGCCGGTTCCTGTCCGCGTGCATGATGTCGCCGCCGGGGAAACCCGCTCCAGCCTATACCACCCGGAATACCTGGAAAAGCGCGACCAGTACGGCTACTTTCTCGGCGGCAACCAGCCGCTGCTGGTGATTGAAAACGAAAAAACAGACCCCGGCGGGCCCGCGCGCAGCCTGCTCGTGGTCAAGAACTCCTTCGCCAATAGCCTGATCCCGTTCCTGCTGCGCGATTTTGACGCCATCCATGTCGTCGATCTGCGTTTCTTCCAGGACAACCTGGCCGCCTACGCCCGGGACGCGGCGATCGATGAAATCCTCTTCATCTATGACGTAATCGGATTCGGCAACGACCGCCAGCTGCGGCTGCTCTCGCGCAGCGAGCTCAGATCCAGTCCTTGATCGCCCGGTACAGGCGCGGTGCCAGGTAGGAAAAGCCGCCGATGTTCGGATGCAGCCAGCCGTCTGAGTACAGCGCGGCGTAATGCGGCGAAACGGCCAGCCCGTCGACCAGGTGCACCTGGGGGTAGGCGGACGCGACCTGGCAGATCGCGTCGATCAGGTCTGCGAACGTCCCGCACGGCTGCGCCGTTTCCAGGTCTTCGCGCCAGATCGGCGTCAGCACAACGACCGGCACATCCGGAAACACCTCGTTCAGACGGCGGTAAAAGAGCTGGATGCTGGTCTTGATTTCATCGAGCACCTTGCCGCTGTGCCAGTCGTTGGTGCCATAGGCGACCGTCACCAGGTCCGGCGCGGGCAGCTGATCCCAATCGGTCAGGATCGCCGCGTCGTGTGTGATGTTGCCGATGCCCTGGTTGAGGGCGTCGTAGTCGAGCAGCTCGGCCAACTGGGCGGCATAGCAGAATGAGGGTCTGCCGGCAACAAAGCCCTGCGTGATCGAGTCGCCCAGGGCAAGCAAACGCGGCCGGTTGGCCGGCACCGCGGTCAGTTCGCCGTCGGTCTCGATGTTGCTGATCGCCAGCGGCTTGTAGAGCGGCAGCCAGATCCGGACATGGCGCCAGTTATGTTCCGGGTTGTTGAGGCAAAAGGAGATCGGGCCGTCGCCGAGCCGAACGGCATCGGTGTAGTGGCCGTCGACATACAGGTCGAAATGCTGGATGATGTCAAGCCGGCTGCCGGCCTGGTTGACTTTACGCACGGTTTCGCCCAGCTTTTGCAAGATCTCGCCGAAAGTCAGCTCGCCCTTGATCTGGGCCAGCACCTTGCGGTTCAGGTCGGCGGTGCGGCAGTCGAGGGTCAGTTCGTGGCCGGTGGTCTCGAAATCGAAACAGACGCCTGACGAGCACTGGCTCATCAGGCTGAAAAAGGAATCGCGGGCATAGAACTGGAGCTGCGCTTCGCTGAAGCGCAGCCAGGTGACATAACCATCCTCATCGGTGCGATGGCTCAGGCTGTTGCGGACCAAATCGGACATCTGCTCGGATACAAGCTTCATGGGTCCTCCCCCGCCGCCGGGGTGCGGCTGAACGTATTATAGCACGGCCGGGAAGGTTTTGACGATGGCTCAATCCGGCGGTTCCTGGTGCCGGCGCTTGTCCTCGACCAGCTTGCCGTAGGTCACGCTGGCGCTGCCGAAACGGCTGCGCACATCGTCGATCGCCTTGTCCAGCTTATCCTGCTTGCCGGAGCGGTCGGGCACCACGGCCGCGCCTTCCAGTTCAAAGAGCGGCAGCTGGTCGCCAAGGTCGTGCGCGAATCCGCTCATGCTGACCCCGATCAGGCGAACCGGCGTCTTTTGGTCCCAATGCTGTTCCAGGAGATGGCAGGCCTGGCCGTAGATCTCGCGGGTCGAACAGGTCGGCGGGATGCGTCCCTGTCGGGTGATCACGGAAAAATCGTGAAACTTGAGCGTGATCTGTACGGTTGCGCCGCGCTTGTTGTGCCGGCGCATCGAGGCCGCCACATCGTCGGTCAGCACCAACAGGATCCGGCAGGCTTCGTCCAGATCGGTCAGGTCACGGCTGAGGTTCGTCGACCGGCCGATCGACTTGGCTTCGTCGGGTTCGTGCGGCGTCACCGGAGCGTCGTCCCGGCCCCAGGCATGGTCATGCAGGGCCTGGCCCTGGCGGCCAAAGCGCGCGGCCAAGAAGGCGGGATCGAGCCGGGCCAGATCCCCGATCGTCGTGACGCCCATCCCGACCAGCTTGTCTGCCGTGCTCGCGCCGACCCCGTAGAGGGAACGGACCTCAAGCGGCCAGTAGCGTTCCGGCAGATCGGGGAGGTCCAGGCAGGTGATGCCGAGCGGTTTTTTCATTTCCGAGGCCATCTTGGCCAGAAACTTGTTGGGTGCGATGCCGATCGAGCACCACAAACCGAGCTCGCTTTTGATCCGGTCCATAATCTGGCGCGCGACAGCCAGAGGTGAGCCAAAAAGCCGTTCGCAGCCGGTCATGTCCAGCCAGGCTTCGTCGATGCTGTTTTGTTCCAGAAGCGGCGTGTAGCCACCCAGGAGCGCCATGACCTGGGCCGATTTTTGTTCGTAGAAGGGATGGTCGGGCGGCACCAGCGCCAGCTGCGGACAAAGCCGCAGCGCGTCGCGCAAAACCATGGCGGTGCGAACGCCAAAGGCTCGCGCCGGGTAGTTGGCAGCCAGAATAATCCCCGAGCGCCGCTTGGGATCGCCGGCCACCGCCGCGGGGCGGCCGGCCAGATCGGGGTTGCGCGTCGTCTCGCAGGTAATGTAAAACGCGTTCATGTCAACCAGAAAGATGACGCGGTCCAAAGCCTGGTTTCCTTCCCTGGTTAGGGACTGCACATCAATAAATTGCTCACTAGGTGCTCCGAGAGGTTAACCAGACTTGTCCATCTCTCGGAGAAAAAAGCAACTCATTTCTTAACAGTCCCTTAGCCGGTCTGCGGTTTTCCGCAGACCGGCAGGCTTGTCTATTGCCGGTCCCAGTAAGCTTTGCACTCATAATGCTCGTAGAGCAGTTTCTCGTACTCACGCGGGATCGGGATGCTCATGTCGAAATTCGGGCAGCCCTGGATTTTTTCGCGGTCCATGCTGACCGACACCCGTTTCTGCTTCCAGCTGATCCAGTCGATCCACTCGGGATCGATCAGGATCTTCTTGGCGTTCATGCCTTTTTTCGTCTCGATCAGCAAATAGCGGATTTCCCAGCTCTTGTCGTCGACCAGCAGGTCTTCCACTGCGCCGAGGTCGCCGTTGTTGGTGGCAATCCGGTACCCGAGCACGTTGACGCTGCTGTGCAGGTTGGGTCCTTCGTAGTCCGGATCGCGCACAATCGAGCGCTTCATGCCCCAGCTGAGCGGATGCGGCGCGGCAGACTGCGTGTAGCCGGCTTCGGACAGCGAATCGGCCCCGCCCAGGTACGCCGGCCAGCGGTAGTGTTCGATGATCTTCTCTTCCAAATCGCGCGACAGCGGTTTTTCGCGGTCCAGGGGCGGGCTGTCCGCAACCTGCTGCCGGGTCAGGTTAACCCGGATCATCTCCTGGTCGTTGTTGATCTCCGAGATCGCGACCGGCGCAACCAGGACCTGGCGGCCCAGGAAACCGGTTTTGTCGACCAGGTAACGCACCGTCCACTGGTCGTCGTCAAAATAAAAATCGTTAACTTTGCCGATATCTCCGTCACGGGCCACGATCACGTGACCCTTCATGTCCTTCATGCTCATGAGCATACCATTCACGCTCCTATCTTTTACGGATCAGGTTGATGATCCAGAGCAATACGGTCGCCCCGATAACCGAGACCAAAAGACTCCACAAGTTGAAGCCAGTCACACCCGAGGCGCCGATCAGGTCCATCAGAAATCCGCCCAGCAAGCCGCCGACGATGCCGACAATAATATTGGCCAGCAGGCCCATGCGGGCGTTGCTGCGGGTCAGCAGGCTGGCGATCCAGCCGGCGATGCCGCCAACGACAATCCAGGACAGCCAGTTCAAGGTCCATCACCTCTGCGTCTGCATTCAGCCTGGCAACCAGGCTGGCTTGGTCATCACGGCCAGTGTAACCCGGACCGGGTGACAGCACAGGAACTATGGTTACCAAATGGGCCGTCAGGAGAGGCGGTTTTTGAAATCCTCGTAGCCGAAGGCGCGCATCAGCTGGAGCGTCCCGTCCTTATGCCAGAGCAGGATATCCGGCAGCTTCATGCCGTTGAAGGTGTTGCTCTTGACCATCGTGTAGATGGCCATGTCGCAGAAGATGAGCCGGTCGCCCGGTTCCAGCGGACGGTCGAACGAGTAGTCGCCGATGACATCGCCCGCCAGACAGGTCGGGCCGCCCAGACGGCAAGTCCAAGCCTTTTCGCCGGGTTGACCGGACGTTATGACGTTCGGACGGTAGGGCATCTCAAGTACGTCTGGCATATGGCAGGTGGCCGAGGTGTCAAGGATGGCGATCGGTAGCGTGTTGTGGACGATGTCGACAACCTGGGCGACCAGGTAGCCGGCGTTGAGCGCGATCGCCTCGCCGGGCTCGAGGTAGATGCCAAGCTGCGGATGGCGCGCTTTGAAATCAATGAGCAGGCCGACCAGACGCTCTATGTTGTAGCCTGGCCGCGTAATATGGTGCCCGCCGCCGAAATTGACCCAGGACATCTTGTCCAGGTAGCGGCCGAAGCGGTCCTCGAAGACCGGCAGGATCTCGGCCAGGGCGTCCGCGTCCTGCTCGCAGAGGCAATGCAGGTGCAGGCCGCTCAGACCCTCGAGCAGGTCCGGGCGGAACTCGGACTGGATCTCGCCCAGGCGGGAGCCCGGCACGCAGGGGTCGTAGAGGCTGTGCGCCTGGGTCGGCTTTTCCGGGTTGACGCGCAGCCCGCAGACCTTGCCGGCTGCCAGGGCACGCGCGCGGAAATGCTGCCACTGGCCAAACGAGTTGAAAACCAGGTGGTCGGCGACCGCCAGGATTTCGTCGAACGCCGCGTCGGTGTAGGCCGGCGAAAAGACGTGGGTCTCCTTGCCGAAGTGCTCGTAGCCCAGCCGGGCCTCGTAGAGGCCGCTGGCCGTCGTCCCGTCGAGGTAACGTGCGATCAGCGGATAGACGGCGAACATCGAGAAGGCTTTCTGGGCCAGCAGGATCTTGCAGCCGGCCCGGTCGGCAACCTGGCGCAGCAAGGTCAGGCTTTCTTCCAGTATCCCCTCGTCGACGACGATGCAGGGGGTGGCGACGCCGGTCAGATCAGGCAGCTTCGGCATCTCAGTCCACCAGTACAGGATTGAAATCTTCCTGCCAGGGCAGGCCCCAGCGGTTGAGGGCCTCCATGAAGGGATCCGGATCGAACTGCTCGACGTTGCAGACGCCGGGGCGGGACCAGGCGCCGGTCATGACCAGCATGGCCCCGATCATCGCCGGTACGCCGGTGGTGTAGGAAATCGCCTGAGAGCCGACCTCGCGGTAGCTCGCCTGGTGGTCGCAGATGTTATAGAGGTAATAGGTCTTGGGCTTGCCGTCCTTGACGCCCATGAAGATGCAGCCGATGTTGGTCTTGCCGACCGTGCGCGGGCCGAGGCTGGCCGGATCGGGCAAGACGGCCTTGAGGAACTGGAGCGGGATGATCGGCCGCCCCTCGTACATGACCGGCTCGATCGAGGTCATACCGACGTTCTCCAGGCACTTGAGATGGGTCAGGTAGCTCTGTCCGAAAGTCATGAAGAAGCGGATGCGCCGGATGCCGGGAATGTTTTTAGCCAGCGACTCCAGTTCCTCGTGGTGGAGCAGATACATGTCCTTTGGCCCGATGCCTTTGAAATCATAAGTGCGCTTGATCTCCATCGGCTCGGTCTCGATCCACTGGCCATTCTCCCAGTAGCTGCCCTTGGCGGTCACTTCGCGGATGTTGATCTCCGGGTTGAAGTTGGTCGCGAACGGATAGCCGTGGTCGCCGCCGTTGGCGTCCAGGATGTCGATCTCGTGAATCTCGTCGAAATGGTGTTTGAGCGCGTAGGCGGAAAAGACACCGGTCACGCCGGGGTCGAAGCCGCTGCCAAGCAGGGCCGTGATGCCGGCTGCTTTAAACCGGTCGTGGTAGGCCCACTGACAGCTGTATTCGAACTTGGCCGTGTCGCGCGGTTCGTAGTTGGCCGTGTCGACATACGGCGTCCGGGTCGCCAGGCAGGCCTCCATAATCGTCAGGTCCTGGTAAGGCAGGGCTAAATTGAGCACCACGTCCGGCTTGAAAGACTCGATCAGGGCGATCATCTGTGCCGTGTCGTCGGCGTCGACCTGGGCCGTGTGGATGACGGTCTCACCGCCGGACAGCTTCGCCTTCAAGGTGTCGCACTTGGCGACAGTCCGGCTGGCGATCAGGATCTCAGAAAAGACATCGCTGTTCTGGCAGCATTTGTGGATGGCCACGCTGGCGACACCGCCGCAGCCGGTGATCAATGCTTTTCCCATGGGGCACCTCCTGGTTTTGTCTAGAGCCGCCGCGTCCGTCCGGACAGGACGGCCAGCAGCAGCTCGCGCATGGTCTTGAGGGCGGTCGCCGTCGCGATCCCGCTGGGATCGAGCGGCGGCGACAGTTCGTTGAGGTCGCAGGCGACCATATTGAGTGAACCTGTTTGGCGGATGGCCCCCAGCAGGTCCATGAAGGACAGCCCGCCTGCTTCCGGCGTCCCGGTTCCCGGGAAGACGGCGGGGTCGAGCACATCCAGGTCGATTGTCAGGTAAACCGGCTGGCCGGCCAGCTGGCGTATCGTGTCGCCAAGACCTGCCAGGTCGAAAAAGCGCGTCCGGACATGCGTCTTTGCCCAGGCGATCTCCTCGCGATCGCCCGAACGGATGCCGAACTGGTGGATGCGCCCGTCGCCGACCAGTTCCCAGCAGCGCCGCATCACGGTCGCATGGGACAGCTTCTCGTCCTGGTAGCTGTCGCGCAGGTCGGCGTGGGCATCCAGGTGGATCATGTGCAGATCGGGGAAGACGCGCGCGGCGGCCCGCACCGCGCCCAGCGTCACCAGG
>JAAYJD010000229.1 GCA_012523135.1 Clostridiaceae bacterium | reverse complement strand
AGGTTCGATACGCCAGGGCGCATGTTTGCGGAACGGTGCGCTGAAACGGCGTTTGAGCAAACCGCTTTCCTCCAGGTGGACGTAACAGGCGCGGTCGCAGGCCCGGCCGCAGATCGAGGCGGTCAGCCCGTGACGGCCCGGCGGGTAAAAACCGATCCGGGGCAGAATCGCCTGAGCCTCCTGTTGGCTGAGTTTTTTCGTCCCGGCGAGGATGTCGTCCCGGTCGGGCATGCCGTCCAGGGCATCGTCCGGCATGAAGGGGTTGGTAGACCGGTTGGCCCCCTTGTAGTAGACGGCGCACTGCCAGCTGTCGCGCGGATGGACCTGGCTGGCCTGACCGCCATAGGTACGCCCGACGGGATCATCGGCGAAGGCCCGGCCCGGGCAGGCCTGCAGGCACAGGCCGCATTGGTCGCAGACATGGGGGGTGACGACCGGATCCGGCTCAAGCTCGGCGTTGGTCAGGATAAAGGCGAAACGCTGGAACGGGCCGAAATCGTCGCTCAGCACGGCCCCGCTCAAGCCAGCCTCACCCAGACCGCAGCAAATCGCCGCCTCGGTGAAATCGAGCTGGAGCTCCTGGGTGACGCCCTTGGTGATCTTGCTGTCTTCTGTTTCGGGGTTGGTCGCATCCTGGCCGGGCATCAGGGTCTGGATGCGTTTCTGGATCACGGCCTCGTAGCCGAAATCCTCAATCAGGCCGGCCAGGGCGAGAAGCTTTTCGGGCATGACCACTTCCTCGAGCGTCTCGACACCGGTCGTGTAGTACTGGTAATAGGTTGATCCTTCTTCGATTCCCCGGAATGATCCGCGCAGAACGCGAAAGCCCAGCCCGATGACCGTGCGCGTGTCGGGATAGATCGTGCCGGGATGCTGCTGCGGATTGTCAGCGGAAAAACGGTCGACACTGGAAAAGCCAACCAGGTCTGCGCCAAGCTGCAGTGCAAATTGCCGGATGGCCTCTTTGAGATCATTCATGGGCGCACCCCTTCCCGGATCGCCTGCAGTGCGGCTGCCCGGCGGTCCTCCAGCAGTCCTTTTTCCTTGAGATGGCTGTAGCAGGCCTGGTCGCACGACCGGCCGCACAGGCAGGGCACGTAGCCGTACTGGGCCTGGGGCAGAAAATTGAGCTTGGGATAGATGGCCTTGGCGGTAGTTTCGTCGAATCGGTACCGCCCGTCCCGGATGGCCTCGCGATCCGGGTGATCTGCCAGGAAATCCGGCGGCTGCAGCGGGTTGGAGCGGTGGGCGCCCCGGTAGTAGACGCTGCATTGCCAGCGATCGTACGAACGGGTGGAGAAGGTCTGGCCGGCATACGTGACGGGCGTGGGCTTGTCCCCGATGGCCTGGCCCGGGCAGGCGGCGGCGCAGGCGCCGCACTGGTCGCAAAGCGAGGCCGCAAACGGTTCGTCGGTCTCAAGCGGCGCGTTGGTGATGATGAAAGCCAAACGCTGGAACGGCCCGAACGCCGGTGTCAGGAGCTGACCGCGCCAACTGGGCGAGCCCAGGCCGCAGATGACGGCCGCCTGGGTGAAATCGATCAGGACATCGGGCGCGGGTTTGCCCGGCGCGACCGGCACCGCGTGGCGCAAGGAGATGTTTTCGGAGACCTCGGGGTTGGTGCCGTCGTCGTCGCGCGCGCGGATGTTGGGGCAGGTGCGCTGCGGGCAGGCCTCGTAGCCCTCGTTCTCGATCAGGCGGCTGAGCTTAAGCAGCAGCAGGACGGTCAGTTCCTCGCTGATCGTCTTGATGCCCAGGTAGTTGGCCGCGTAACGCTGCGTACCGGACTGCATGACCTGGTTCAGCCCGCGGGGAATGCGCATGGCCAGGCCGATAACGGTCCGGGCAGTCGGCAGAATGAGGCGCGGGTCGTGTTCGGGCGACGTGCCGGCGAAATGGCGGATGTCCCCGATGCCGACGAGGTCAGCGCCATACCGACGGGCGGCTTCTTTGATTAACTGGCTTGTGAGCATATCTTGGCCCTCCTGTCATGAGCGCTCATCGGTCGATGTTCCAGCGGCGCAGCCCTTTTCGGAACGGCTCTTTGAACTTGCCTTTCAGGCAGCCGCCGCGCTCGAGCATGTTGACACAGGCCCCGATGCAGCCGGCGCATTTAGCCATGTTGTAGCCGACCTGGGACGGGAAGTAAGGATCCAGCGTCGAATAGACATTCAGCACTTCCTGCTCGTTGGCCTGAACCTCCGGGTGCTCGTAGATACGCAGCTTGCCGTCGCGATGCTTGTCGAAAACCTCGGTTGGCACAAACGGGTCCTGGTTGCGGCCGGAGTACGTGTAATAGACATAGCAACGCCATTCATCCAGCTTGGCCCAGGTCATCTGCTTGCCGCCGACCGTGACGGTGATGGTTTCTGTTTCGCTGAGGCAATGGCCGGGACATTCCCGGATACAGGCTTTACATTTGAGGCAGAGCGGTTTGCCGCTGTACATCGGGTCGGGCTCGATCGGCGCGTCGGTGAAGATGAAGGCAAAGCGCTGCATGGGGCCAAACTCGGGCGTCAACAGCATTTTACTCAGCCCGATTTCGCCCAGTCCGCAGGCGGCGGCCGCCAGGCGGAAATGGAACTGCAGATCCGGCGCTTCCTGTTTAGGAGAGACCGCCCGGGTCGTCTGGACCGTCCGGTGATGGGCCGTGCGTGAACCGGTCTGCTGGTAGACGATCTGCTCTTCCGGCGACAGCGTGTTGCCCGGTGTCCCGTCCATGTCGGATACACTGCCGCGCGCGCCGGTGTTGCGGTAGATCATGGCCTCGTAGCCCTGGTCCTCGATGAACTTGCCCACCTCATATAAGATGGACGGAGCATATGTTTCGTTGATCCCGCCGTAGGCCAGGGACGGATACTGGTAAAACTGGGTGCCTTCCTCGATCCCCCGCTGCACGCCGCGCGGCATTCGGAACGCCAGGCAGATCAAGCTGCGGGCGTCCGGGAAGACGAAGCGGGGGTCCATGGCCCGGGGCACGCCCTCGAAACGGTTGAGATCGCCGAACCCGCATAGGTCGGCGCCAACCTCGAGGGCAAAGCGGCGGATGGCTTCCTTGTCGATCATATCGCACCTGCTTTCTCTGATCGTGACACCTGCCGCAACACAGGTGCCAAGTCTGACATGTCTTCATTGTAGCATTGCGTCTGGCGACTGATTCCAAAATATGGCCGGTTCCTTCGGGCAGAATTCGGAGAAAGCCACGCGACCAGCCGGGCATGGTATAATGAGGCATCAGGCGGTGCCCGGGAGGTGTCGGCATGAAGGAATCCATCGCCGTGATTCTGGTTGAATCCAGCTTCAGGCAGGCGCACTGGTGGCAGGTCTATGAGCAGAATCTGGCTGAGGAAATCTCGCGGCGCAGCCTGGACATTACTTTCGTCTATGACAGTGCCATTCCGGACGCGCCAACAGACGAGCCGCGCCTGGCGATCCTGTTCGGGTCGACGGCCGGCTGGCTATATGAGACGCTGGCCTTGTGCCGTCGTTCCATGCTTAAGCCGGTCATCGTCAGTCCGGAGCCGAAGGAACCGGTGCCAGGTGCCAGCCTGGTCTTGCCGGACCGGGTCGGATCGACGCATAAGCTGGTTGCCTACTTGGCGTCTCACGGCAAAAAGAAACTGGCGATGTTCAATCCCCGCCCGACATCGGCCAATGGCCAGCGGCGCGAAGAAGCCTTTTTGCAGGCATGCCGGGACGAAGCCTGTACGGGATTTGTGGCCGGCGGACCGGATCCAAACGCGGCGGCGGTGTCGATCGCCAGCCAGGCCGCGTCGATCGACGCCGTGGTCTGTGCCGACGATCTGGCCGCTGTCTTCTTGCTGGGTGAACTGGCCGAGGCCGGTATCCAGGTGCCCGACCAGCTCTTTGTGGCCGGTTTCGGAGACTCGGTGCTGGCCCGCCATGCCCGGCCGCCGCTGACGACGGTTACGCTGGACATGAAGGAACTGGCCCGCCAGGCGATCGGGTGCGCCTTGTACTTGCACCGCAACCCGCATACGATTTCCCTGACATGCCTGGTGGCCAACCAACTGGTGGTTCGCGAGTCGACTGCGTTTTTGCCTGAAGGCACAGCGCAACAGCCCGGGCTGCTGGCCTTGCCATCCCCGGATGGCTATCCCGCCCCGGAACCGGACAGCCCGGTGCTCAAAATGATCAGCAGCCTGGAAGCCTGCCTGTCACACGCCAACGATATGGACCTGGCGATCATGGACGCGCTGCGCTGCGGCGCCAGCTGCCGCAAGATCGCCGGCCAGCTCTATGTTTCGGAAAGCACGGTCTATTACAGGATTGACCGGCTCTGCCAGTTTGCCGGCGTGGCGGGCCGCGAGCGTTTTCTCGACCAGCTCAGGCGTTACACCCGCTGCTGATCCGCTTCCTGGTCGCCCGGCATCCGTGTCTGGTTGCGGCCGCCGGTCTTGGCGGCGTACATGGCACTGTCGGCAGCCTGGAGAACCGCGTCGCCGGTTGAACCATGGTCCGGAAAAATGGCGACGCCGCAGGAAAGGGCCGGACTTTTTATTGTTTTACCGTCGATTTCAAAGGACCAAGACTCGGCGTCGAGACGGATGCTTTCAGCGCGTTCATAAGTGGCTTTCAGGGATGCGTCCGGCATGATCAGCACATACTCGTCGCCGCCATAGCGGCAGGCGATGTCGGAATCGCGGATTTTCCCGGCCAGAACATGCCCGACCAGCTTGAGAAACTCGTCGCCGGCGGCATGGCCATGCTGGTCGTTGATTTGTTTGAAATAGTCGACATCGATCATGATGATGCCCAGGGTGCTGTTGCGGCGCACGACGCGGCTGACTTCCCTGGGCAGTGTTTCATCGAGGTAGTGCCGGTTGTACAAGCCCGTCAGGGAATCCCGGGTGGCCAGGTCGCGCAGTGCGGTTTCGTTGGCCAGCAGCTTCTGGTTCTGGCGTTCGATCTGGTTCAGATCGGCCCGGATGATGTGGCTGATCCCCAAACTCAGCAAGGTGACAAAGGCCATGTAGGTCATCAGGCTCTGCCAGTTGAGCGAGTCCCAGGCATCCTGGTGCTCGAGCAGCCAGACCAGTCCGGCGATCTGGGCCAGCGCGATCACGCATGTCTCCAGGCTGCTGAGCAGAAAGGAGGCCAGCAGAATGGACAGGGAGACATAGAACAGCGGGATGATGTCCAGCTGCGCCAGGAACTGGCTGTCGAGCAGGATCGAGGCCCAGATGGCCGCCATGCCGCCCCAAACCGTGAAGAGGGCGGCCAGCCGGCCGCAGCGCTTGCGGTTCAGGATGAAACCGAAAACCAGCAGGCCGGCATAGATCAGGGGAATCGCGATGTAGACCAGGCGCCGGCCCGATGAGCCGCGTTCAAACAGCAGAACCACGGCCAGGGTCAGCAGCATCAGGAAAAAGAGCAGCAGGATGGTCCAGGCCAGCAGCCGCGACCGGCGGTCAACAGGGAGGTCGGCGCCTTCCTGGGGCAAGTCGGCCAGATTGTTGCCGGTGCGGACGATGGCATCTTGCATCTTGATTGTCAGGGAGCGCGTGTCCTTCGGTTCCGGGTGTTGTTTCATGTCTGTCATCGTGTGTCCTCCACGCTGTCTGCGGCCTGGTTCAGATCAGAATAGCCGGCCAGGCTAAAACCGGAGCAGACCGGCGCAAGGGTCTGGGACAGGCATCTCCTCATCGTGCAGCAAGTACACGGATCCGCCATGATCGAGAACCAGCAGCGCGGCCTCGCTGAGCAGATCGGGGTCGCCGAACTGCGCCTGCTCCTCCAGGATTTCCAGGACCGCCCCGCTGCCGGTATCCCAGCGTCCCCAGACCGGCTGGCGGCGCAGCAGCAGCGCTTCGATCCGTCCCTGCAGGGCCATGGGCAGCAGGTTTCCGATCCCGCTGCTGGTCTTGTCAGTCCCTGCCAGATGGCTGAACGAGCGGATCGCCTGGTGCTTGCCCTGCTCGAAAAAAGGGCGGGCAATCTGCCAGGCCTTTTCCATCAGCGTATCTTTCTTCAAGGTGTCCGGGGATCCGGAGATATGCGCGTCCTGCAAACGGCAGTCTTTGCAGAGCGACCGGAAAAGTGGAAAGAGGTAATCGACGCAGGCGACCACCAGCGGTGCTTCAGGCAGCGTCAGGCCGCCGGCCAGATTGGCTGCGAGCTGACGCAGGAATTCCTCAACCATGAGTTTTTCCTTGTCATGAGCCGATTCCGAGCCGTGGTATACCGTACCGCTGCCGCCGGAAGAGCCGTGGTGCTGCAGCTGTTTTTCCAGCGTGTACGTATCGCGGACGGCCTTGACGTATCGCGGTTCAGCCAGCTCGCATTCGGTCAGGCTGGTGCGGGTTCCCAGGTGGAGGCGCGTGCCGTCCAGGCTCAGGGTCAACAGGTAGTAGACCGGGTCTTGTTCTGACTCGGCGAGCAGCGGCAGCACCATGAAGCGGTTGGAGATCGTGACAGACTCGGCGCACGTTTCCGTTAGCTGATGGATTTTCAGACCATCCAGGCTGGCAAACAAGGCCAGACCCTGTTCCTGGTGCTCCCAGAAAAGCGCGTCATCCAGCAGGGCCTGGACCGGGGCCAGCAGCTGTTCGGCTTGAGGCGTCCGTAAGCCGCGTTCGCGCAGCGCTTCGTGGCTGGCCTTGACCAGCTTGCGCAGGCGGATGGTGCCCTGGCGCGTGTCCTGGCCGACTTTTTCGACCGGGAGGTAGATGCTGACACAAGGATCCCGTCGGACGTGCAGCGTTTCATTCAATTCGGCAGCGGTAAGACGGTACATGAACGGTTCCTCCATTTCGGTAAGGCAGGTGAAACCCTGACTCAAGCGATCGGCAGTGTGAACACGTTGTGGGTACCTTTATTATATGCCGTGCGGGAAACACGCGCAATGCACGCCGGTAGCACCCTCACATGAACAACAGCAGGCTGACCGCCATCACGATCATGCCGCCGATCAGGCCGTAAATGGACAGGTGCGGCTGGCCGTATTCGCGGGCAGTCGGCAGCAATTCGTCCAGGGAAATATAGACCATGATGCCGGCGACGGCGGCGAACAGGACACCAAAAATGACATCGTTCATGAACGGGGCCAGGATCAGGTAGGCGATCAGGGCGCCGGCCGGCTCGGCCAGGCCGGACAGGAAGGACAGGCCGAAGGCACGCTTCTTGCTGCCGGTAGCAAAATAGATGGGAATTGCGACGGCCAGACCCTCGGGAATGTTGTGGATGGCGACGGCGACGGCGATGGCGATGCCCAGTCCCGGGTCCCTGAGGGCGGCGGTGAAGGTGGCGATGCCCTCCGGGAAATTGTGGATGGCGATGGCCAGGGCGCTCATCAGGCCCATGCGCATCAGCTTGCCATGGTCATGCGGGTGCTTATGCTCAGGGTTCATTTCTTCGACCACACGTGTCTCGTGCGGGTTTTCGCCTGCCGGTACGAAACGGTCGATCAGGGCGATCAAGAACATGCCGCCGAAAAAAGAAGCGACCGTCAGCCAGCTGCCTGGCTTGGCCCCCATGGCACCGGTCAGGGCATCCTGGGCCTTGACAAAGATCTCGATCATGGAAACGTAAATCATCACACCGGCCGAGAAGCCGAGCGTCACGGAAAGGAAGGTCCGATTGGTCTTTTTGGTCAGTAAAGCCAGCAGACTGCCGATGCCCGTTGACAAACCGGCAAACAGCGTCAGCCCGAAAGCGATCAGCACATTGGACAGTTCCACGATATATACCTCCTGGCAGGCGGCAGGCGTCCGTTTAGCGGCCTTGCGCTTATCTTACCACAAGCAGGTACCTCTGAGCAGAGGTTTTTAGCGACTCAAACCGGCAGCAGCCGGCGGGCATTGCCGCTGAGCACAGCCTGACGTTCGCTGGCGTCAAGACCCAGGCTGCCGACGAAGTCAAGCTCCTGGAGCGGGTCGCTCCAGGGCAGATCCGATCCGAAGAGCAGGTGGCCGGTGCCATGGCGCGAGATGAGCCGGCAGGCTTCAGGCAGCGGTATCCGGCCGGCGCAAAACGCGGTGTCCAGGTAGACCGGCTGCCCGGCCAGGTATCGGATGGATTCCTGCCAGCATAAACTGCCGCCCAGGTGCGCGGCGACGACAGGCGCGGAACCAAAACAGTCCAGCATGGCAGCCAGGGCCCGCGGCGCCGCCTGCCGGCTGTCGGAAAAGCCGATGTCATACCCCACGTGGAAGACCGTGACCAGGCCCAGGGCGGCCGCCTTGCGGTAGATCGGCTTCATGCGGGGGTCGTCGATGGCAAACTGCTGGAAATAGGGGTGCAGCTTCAGCCCCCTCAGACCGAGGGCCGCCATCCGCTCCAGTTCGTCGCAGGCATCCGGCGCCTGGGGATGGACAGACCCGAAGGCGATCAGGGTCGGACTGTTGACCGATGCGGCGAAGTCGTTGACGGACCGCTGCTGCCGGGGAGTCGTTGCGATGTTGAGGACCCAGGCGGCCTCCAGACCACAGCGCGCCATGACGTCGGTCTGGCCCCTGACGGTCGCGTCCGACCAGGCTTTCAGGCCCCCGGAACCCTGTCTGAGCCTGGCCAGGGCGGTCGGGGCGAGCGGGTCTGGGAACAGATGGGTGTGGCAGTCGATTGGCATGGCTTCATCCTTTTTCCGTTCGTTTGATTTGCATCATAACACAAAAAGAGCCGGCTTGACGCCGGCTCTTCGGGGCTATGGATCGCTTCAGTGAAGCCTTATTTCTTTTCTTTGCGGAAGCAGAGGAACCAGTCTAGGCAATAGACATCGTCACCGTGCTGCTCGACACGCTCCTTGGCGGCGCCGCAGGATCCCGGAGGCGGGATGATGACATCGTCACCGGGCTGCCAGTTGGCCGGTGTGGCAATAAATTCTCTGTCGGCTTTCTGCATGGCGATGACAGAACGCTTGATCTCCTGCATGTTGCGGCCGGTCGAAGCGGGGTAGTACATGATCAGGCGGACGATGCCCTTGGGGTCGATGATGAACACGGCGCGAACGGCCTGGGTCGTGGAAACATTCGGCTGAACCATGCCGAACTTCTTGGCGACGTCCATGCTGATGTCCTCGATGACCGGGAAGTTGACTTCAAGGTCCTTGTGGCCGTTCCACTCGATCTTCTCCTTGATCGTGCGCAGCCAGGCGATGTGGGCATACATACTGTCGATGGACAGGCCGACCAGCTCCGTGTTGAGCGCGCGGAATTCTTCCTGCATGCTGGCAAAAGTCATGAATTCTGTTGTGCAAACCGGCGTGAAGTCTGCCGGGTGGCTGAACAGAATAACCCATTTCCCTTTGTAGTCAGCGGGGAAATTAATATCGCCTTGTGTTGTTTTGGCCTTGAATTCGGGGGCGGGATCACCGATCAACGGTAAGCGAATGTTTTCGTCCATGGGATAATCCTCCTGTGTCATGTGTCCGGAACGAAGCTTGATTTCCGGCATTGGCTATCTTTATTTTCTATTATATTATGAACATATGAACAAATCTGTAACAATGTCACATCAAACAGAAAATCTTTAAAAAACCAGCTTATCCAGAGGTCACTAAGGATCCCCGGCAATGAGCTTTCATTGACACCAGCCAGGTCCGATGCTACGATGAATGCAGGATATGCGTCTAAATTCGCGTCAGATCATAAAAAAAGACAAGAGGTGTGTCGTTTTGGCCCGACCTGTCAAGTGGCGGAGAATCGAGAATATGCCCCGCTTTCTGCACTTTATCCCGGCAGAGCAGAACCGCAAGGTGATTGCGGGCAATGTGCTCAAGCTGGAGGAGCTGGAGGCGATCCGGCTCAAGGACCTGGAAGGTCTTGAGCAGGAGGACTGTGCCAGCCGCATGGAAGTGTCGCGGCCGACGTTTCAGCGCATTCTGACCGCCGCACGGGAAAAAATCGCCGACAGCCTGATTCATGGTAAAGACATCCGCATCGACGGCGGCAATTACACCCGCGGCATTTGTCCGATCCGCTGCCGGGACTGCGGCTGGACCTGGGACGAGTCGATCGAACACCTGGAGGCGGACCAGGGCCGCTATAACTGCCCGGAATGCCATTCGCAGAACCTCGAATGCTGTCCGGAAGACCTGGAGCGGCCAGGCTGCAACTCCACCAGCTGCTGGGGTTCCTGCCGTCGTCTGGGCCATACCGGCATGGGCCAGGGTCGTGGCTACCGGCGCGGGCGCGGCCAGAACAAGGCCGGTCCGACACCTTCCTGATCAGGGACAGGCGCGTTCGCCGCTGTCGTGTGACAGCTGTTTCAGCGCGTTGATCTGATCATCGGTTCCCAGGACAATCATCGAATCCCCAACCAGCAGTTTTTCATCGGATCCAGGATTGAAAATCATCTGTCCGGCAGCTTTTTTGATCGCCAGGACGATCAGGCCGGTCTTTTCTGGTATTTTGGCCGTCCTCAGCGTCTGCCCGAGCAGCGGTGAGGCTTGCTCCAGGACAACATCTTACAGGTCGAGGATGACATCGCCGACATGTGTGATCATGTCAAGGAACGATATGACGGTCGGACGCAGCATCAGGGCGGCCATGCGCCGTCCGCCGATCTCGTTCGGCGATATCGTCCTGTTGGCGCCGGCACGAGTCAGTTTTTCGTGGGCATGGTCTTCGATCGCCTTGGATATGATGTACAAGTCCTTATTGAGGTAACGCGAGGTCAGGACGGTGAAGACATTGTCGGCGTCGGTCGACAACGTGCTGATCAGGCCGCGGGCCTGGCGGATACCCGCCGCCAGCAGAATATCTTCATCAGCCGCGTTGCCGTACAAGGTCATGACATTGCGGGCCATCATTGCCTCGACACGCTCCCGCTCGTTATCGATGACGATGAACGCGGCATGGCTCCTCTCAAACTGCCGAATCACATTTTCACCGGTTTCGCCGGCTCCGCAGATGATGTAGTGGTTGTTCAGGGATTCCATGCGGCTTCTCAGCCTCCTTCTCTGGATCTTGTCCCGGACGCTGCCATCGACAAAGAGGGCTACGATGCTGGTGAACAGGTAACCGACAAACGTCAGACCAAAAAAGATGATCAGGATGGAGAAGAGCTTGGCCTCTGGCGTCATGTCCGCAATTTCCTTGTAGCCGACCGTCGAGATGGTGATGATGGTCATATACAGGGCATCGAGAAGCGAGACATGCAAAAGGCGGCTGTAACCAAAAACGCCAAGCAGCACGATCAGGACAAAGGCGATGGCGATGGTCAGCAGTTTTTTGTTGTCGTTACCGGATGATCCGGCCGATGTCATGACGGGCTGTTGCTGTCCGGGCCCGGTGTATCCTGCTGATCGCACGGCTGGTCGCTTTCGGGAATCGGCCCCTTGGGCCGGCGGCCGAACCGATAGCATTTATCCAGCAGCTCGACGATGTCAGGGAACTGCGTCCTGGCCTGGTGGATGGAATTGATGCCCTTCAGGATCAGGAAGCGGATGGCCAGGGCGCCCAGCAGCAAGCCAGCAGCCAAACCGGCCCACAGGCCCCAGACCCAGCTGGGCAAATCGGTAAACATGGCGACCAGGACAGCGGCGACCAGAGCCAGCGCCATGATGCCGGCCAGGATAAGGGCGTAAAAGGCGATCACATGGCGGCTGTGGCAGTCGGCACAGCGCGGGACGTCGACATGGCGGACGTTGTAGGCGATTTTGGTCTCCGACGATGTTTTTTTGGCATCGACATCGCCATACATCTCGAGATGCAGCGCGTGGGCTTCATCGGTGTCACGGACAGAGCAAAACCAACAATGCATATTCAGACCTCCCGGCATCAGGTTGTGCCTGACAGGCACGTCAGGCATCTAACACCTTCAGTATAGTGATTTTCGGCTTGTCGGGCAAGCAAGTGAATCTTTCAGATGAGAAAGCCGCCGTTGGGGCTGATGACCTGCCCCGTGATGAACGCGGCCTTATCCGAGGCCAGAAAGCAGATGGTGTGGGCGATATCGGCCGGCGAGCCCATGACACCCAGCGGGGTCTGGACCAAAAGCTCGTTGCGGCCGGGCTCGTCCAGGCCGGCGATCATGTCGGTCTCGATGACGCCCGGGGCCACGCAGTTGACCTGGATGTGCGAAGGCCCCAGCTCCTTGGCCAGCGACTTGGTCAACCCGATCACGGCCGCCTTGGCGGCGGCGTAGTGGACCTCGCAGGACGCGCCGGTCAGTCCCCAGATGGACGACACGTTGATAATTTTGCCCGCCTGGCGCCGGACCATGTCTGGAATAACCGCCTGGCAGCAGTGGAACGTGCCCTTGACATGGACGGCGAACATCAGGTCCCAATCCTGTTCGCTGATGTCGGTAAACAGCTTTTGCTGGGCGATGCCGGCGTTGTTGACCAGCACATCGACCGGACCCCAGCTTTGGCACAGCCGCGCGACCATGGCGTCCACCTGGCTCCGGTCGCGCACATCCGCCTGCAGGGCCAGCACCTGGCATCCGGCCTGGCTTAACTCGCCGGCCAGCTGCTCGGCCAGATCGTACCGGTTCAGGGCTTGAATGCCGACCCGGCAGCCGGCCAGGGCAAACTGGCGCGCTGTTTCGCGCCCAATGCCCCGGGACGCGCCCGTTACCAGGACGACGGTGTCGCGCTTCATGCCGATTGCCCGCGGCGCAGGCTCTGCACCCAATACATCATGCGCAGCAGGCTTTTGGTTCCGGCGAAGCGGATAAAAAAGCGCAGCAGGCGGATCGGCCAGCCCGGGATGATCACCAGCTTGCCGGCAAACATCTTTTTCAGGGCATAAGCGGCCACCGGCCCGCTCTCCGGGCCGTCGACCAGGAACGCCGCGCCGGCGCGCTGGTTGAAATTGGTCTTGACCGGACCCGGACAGAGCGCGCAGATGCGCACCGGACTCTTGTGCCGGCTGAGTTCGCCGTAGATGGCTTCCGTCAGGCGCTGGACATAAGCCTTGGAAGCGTAATAGCTGGACATCAGGGGACCGGGCATGAACGCGGCGATCGAGGAGATGTTCAGGATCGTGCCGCGGCCCGCGGCGACAAAGTCGCGCAGGAACAGCTTGGTCAGGATGTGCAGGGCTCGGATGTTGAGGTCGATCAAGTTGAGCTCTTCATCCAGGTCGCCTGTGACAAATTCGCCAAAGATGCCGAAGCCTGCGTTGTTGATCAGGATATCCGGCAAATCATCCTTAACGGCCTCGTACAAGGCATGGCAGGATGATTCAAGCGACAAATCCAGGCTGTGGATCGACACTTGGGTCGGCAACTGGCGCTGGAGTTCCTCCAGTTTGTCCTGGCTGCGGGCAGCCAGCACCAGATCATAGCCCATGCGGCTCAGCTGAACCGCCATCTCACGGCCGATGCCGGAGCTGGCCCCTGTGATCAATGCACGCATCTTTTTGCATCCTCCCGTTTCCGATATTCATCATACCATGACCGGCTGCATGATTGGTACTTCCATTTAATCGTGCTAGAATTATATAAGGGTTGTGCCAATCGGGCGCGCTTTCTGATTTGGGTAAAAGCAGAACGTTTCATCGGCTTCGGCAGCATGATCTGAGGTGTCGTTTATGCAAGAATCGTTTGATACTTATCAAAGCTTGTTGTATTCTCTGGACCGCGCCGCCGCGCTGCTCGGCCTGGAAGAAAATGACTATGTCGCGCTCAAGTATCCCGAGCGCGAGCTCAAGGTCAGCATCCCCGTCGAGATGGATGACGGCCGGATCGAGGTGTTCGAGGGCTACCGGGTGCAGCATTCCACGTCGCGCGGCCCCTGTAAAGGCGGTTTGCGTTACCACCCGGAAGTCGACATCAACGAGGTCAAGGCTTTAGCCGCCTGGATGACCCTGAAATGCGCCGTGGTCAACATTCCTTACGGCGGCGCCAAGGGGGCAGTCAAAGTCGACCCCTACCAGCTGTCCAAAGCGGAGCTCAAGCGCCTGACACGCCGCTACACCGCCATGATCCTGCCCCTGATCGGTCCGGAGAAGGACATCCCGGCGCCGGACGTCGGCACCAACGCCGAAATCATGGGCTGGATCATGGACACCTACAGCATGTTCAAAGGCTACTCCGTCCCCGGGGTTGTCACCGGCAAGCCGGTCGACATCGGGGGCTCGCTGGGCCGCAGGGAAGCGACTGGCCGCGGCGTCATGCTGATCACCCGGGAAACACTGCACCGGATGGGCAAGCCGGTGCTGGGCACGACCGTGGCGATCCAGGGCATGGGCAATGTCGGCGGGACAACCGCCAGGCTTCTGGAGCTGGAAGGCTGCCGTATCGTCGCCGTCAGCGATATCTCCGGCGGCATCTACAAACGCAGCGGCCTGGACATTACCGATATACTGGCCTATCTCGGTTCCGGTTCGGGCAACCTGCTGAGCGGGTATGAAGGCGACGGGGTCAAGCATATCACGAACGAAGTGCTGCTCACCCTCGACACGGACATCCTGATCCCGGCGGCCATGGAAAACCAGATCACGCTGGAGATCGCGCCGCGCATCCGGGCCCGGGTGATCGTCGAGGCGGCCAACGGCCCGACGACCAGCGATGCGGATGCCGTCCTCGAGAAACAGGGCGTCACCGTGGTGCCGGACATCCTGGTCAACGCCGGCGGTGTCGTCGTCTCTTACTTTGAGTGGATCCAGAACATCCAGTCGCTGACCTGGGACGAGGAAGAAGTCAACCGCACGTTGGAGAAGATCATGATCCGCGCCTTCAACGATGTCTGGGACAGTGCGCTGAGCGATAAAATACCGTTGCGCATGGGGGCCTATAAGATTGCCATAGACCGGGTCGTCAAGGCCAAGAAGATCCGGGGTGTTTTTCCGTAGATGCGTGATTTTCTTGTCAAGCGCCTGGATTAAGCCTATACTGGAACCAGGTCTTGTTTTGTGAGCGTGAACCGAGGTGATTCATCATGAATGTTCTGGCACTGGTTAGCGATCCGTCGTTTAGTTTTTTCAGTTTCCTCGAGGCCATCGATACCTTGCAGGCTGTTCTGCTGGTCCTGGGCCTGGTCCTGTTGGTCGCAGAAATTTTCCTGCCTGGATTCGGTATCGCCGGCGGCAGCGGTATTGCCCTGATTATTCTGGGCATTATCCTGACTGCCCGCAACCCGGGGGAAGCCATGGCCATGGTTGCCCTGTTAATGATCGTGGTCGGCGTAGTGCTCGCGATCGTCATCCGTTCAGCCAGGAAAGGCCGGCTGAGCAAAATCCTGATCCTGAAATCGGCGACGCGCGGCGAGGACGGCTTCCGGTCGACAAACGACCGCAGCGACCTTGTCGGCCGCACCGGCACAACCCTGACCGTGCTCCGGCCGGCAGGTTCTGCCGATTTCAACGGGGAACGGCTGGATGTCGTCGCAGACGGCTCTTTCATCCCGGCCGGACAACAAGTGCAGGTTATCCGCGTCGAAGGCCGGCGCATCGTCGTCAGCCCCGACCAGAAAACGCCCTGAAGGTCTATCCGCCCGCTTTGCTTCCGTCCCTGATAATCAATAAAAAGGAGTGATTCCCGATGCCGCCAGATATCTTTGTCTACCTGTTGATCATTGCCGCCGTCATCGTCGTCCTGTCGCTGTTTTTCAGCTTTGTCCCCGTGGGGCTGTGGATTTCAGCCGCTGCCGCCGGTGTCAAGGTCGGCATCTTCAACCTGATCGGTATGCGGTTGCGCCGGGTTGTACCGACCCGCGTCGTCAACCCCATGATCAAGGCCACCAAGGCGGGCCTGAGCATGAGCATCAACCAGCTAGAAGCGCACTTCCTGGCCGGCAGCAACGTCGACAGGGTGGTTAATGCCCTGATCGCCGCCCAGCGGGCGGACATCGATCTCGGCTTCGAGCGGGCCGCCGCCATCGACCTGGCCGGGCGCGACGTCCTGGAAGCCGTCCAGATGAGCGTCAACCCGAAGGTTATTGAAACCCCCCTGGTCGCCGCAATCGCCAAGGACGGCATCGAGCTCAAGGCCAAGGCCAGAGTCACCGTCCGGGCCAACATCGACCGCCTGGTCGGCGGCGCCGGCGAACAGACGATCATCGCCCGTGTCGGCGAGGGCATCGTCACCACGATCGGTTCGTCCACCACCCACAAGGATGTGCTGGAAAATCCTGACCGTATCTCAAAAACAGTTTTGGACAAGGGCCTCGATGCCGGTACGGCCTTCGAGATCCTTTCCATCGACATCGCCGACGTCGATGTCGGCCGCAACATCGGCGCCCAGCTGCAGACCGACCAGGCTGAAGCCGATAAGCGCATTGCCCAGGCCAAGGCGGAAGAACGCCGGGCCATGGCTGTCGCGCGCGAGCAGGAACAAAAGGCTTCCGTCGTCGAGATGCGCGCCAAGGTCGTCGAGGCCGAGGCCGAAGTTCCGAAGGCGCTGGCTCAGGCCCTGCGCGAAGGCCATCTCGGCGTGATGGACTACTACAACCTGCAGAACGTCGTTTCCGATACCCAGATGCGCAACGCGATCGCCACCACCGGCAAGCCCGAAACACCCGGCGCCCAGAAATGAGTGTCACGAAACAGGGAGGTGATTCCGGATGGCCGGCTTGAATGACAGAATTAACGAAATGCTGAGCCGCCTGGAAGCGATTGCCAACGCGGCGAGCGATACAGGACGGCAGGCCCCGCCTGCCCGTCCGCAGCCGTCCTATAACCCGAAGCCCCAGTCCTTTACCGCGGTCAGCGAGCCTCAACAGCCGATGCAGTCCACCCTGTCGGTATCGGATCAGCCGGCGGCGAAACCGCTGCCGACCGAGCATGCCTCCATGTCGGCAGATGACCTGATTCAGGGTGTCATCTTTGCCGAGATCCTGGGCCGGCCCGTTTCCCGGCGCCGCGGCCGCGGACGGTACGGCTTCTGACGCTACCGGATGCAAAAATCTGCATATTGGCCAGACCAGATCGAAGCCCTCGCGAATCAAGGTTCGCGGGGGCTTTGTCATGCACCTGCTTTCCACGGTCCGGTGTGGTAGAATAGCACAAGCAATGCCTTGCGGCACCCACAGGAGATACCATGAAAAGCTACCGTTACGAACTTCATTTTCATACCAGCGAGGTCAGCGGCTGCGCGAAAGTCCCGGCTTGCGAAGCGGTTTTGCAATACCATCGTCTGGGTTATGCCGGCGTGGTGGTCACAGACCATTATTACCAGAGCCTGTTTGCGAAAATGCCCTATCCGACCTGGCCGGAAAAGGTCTCGGCCTACCTGACCGGCTACGAGCGGGCGCGCAGCGTCGGCGAACAGCACGGCATGACCGTGCTGCTCGGTATGGAGATCCGCTTCCCGGAGAATAACAACGACTACCTGGTCTACGGCATCTCCCCGGATTTCCTGCTTGGCCAGCCCGAGCTTCAAGACCTGTCGCTGAAAACGTTCCAGGCGATTGCCCGCGAAAACGGCCTGCTGGTCTACCAGGCGCATCCGTTCCGCAACACGATGACGATCATGCACCCGCACCTGCTGGACGGCCTGGAGATCTTGAACGGCAATCCCCGCCACGTGGCCCGCAACGACATCGCGGCTCAATGGGCCAGCCAGCATGAGCTGCTGGGAATCGCCGGTTCCGATTTTCACCAGATCGGCGATGAGGGGCTGGCCGGTATCGCCACGACTGAACCGATCCGGAACAACCAGGATTTGCTGCGCATCCTGAAGAGCCAAAGTTATACCATATACACCGGATATACCGGCTGAGCCGGGCAGATAACAAAGGCAGGTGACGTGAAATGACCATTGAACGCCTGGTCGACGCCAAGGCCAGAATCGGGGAAGGTCCTATCTGGGACGAGCGGCTCGGCTGTCTCTACTGGGTGGACATCCTGGGCTGCACCATTCATCGCACCCATCCCAACAGTACCGCGGATGATCAGCTGAAGCTGGACAAGATGGTCGGCGCCGTCGCCCTCTGCGAGGACGGTTCGCTGATTGCGGCCCTGGAAGACGGGTTTGCCCGGGTTCGATTCGAGACCGGCTCTGTCGAACCGATCTGGACCGCGACAGCGGAGGCCGGCAACCGCTTCAACGACGGCAAATGCGATCCGGACGGCCGCTTCTGGGCCGGTACGATGAGCCTGACGAGCCAGCGGGGTGTCGGCAGCCTGTACTGCCTGCAGACGGACCTGAGTGTCGCAACCGTTCTGGAAGGCGTTTCCATTTCCAATGGCCTGGCCTGGACAGACGACCGGAAATACCTCTATTACATCGATTCGCCGACCCGCGAAATCTGGCGCTTCGACTACGATCCAGCCTCGCCCAGCCTGACCCATCGCACCACAGTGGTGCGCATTCCGGACGGTGAGGGTGTCCCGGACGGGATGACGATCGACCGGGACGGCAACCTGTGGGTGGCACAGTGGGGCGGCGGGCGCGTCAGCTGCTTTAGCCCGCGCACCGGCACGCGCCTCAACCAGATTCTGTTCCCCGTATCCCAGGTTTCGAGCTGCACCTTCGGCGGGCCGGACCTGGGCGACCTCTATGTCACGACCGCCTGGAACACCTTGTCGGACGAATCGCGCCGCCAGCAGCCTGAAGCCGGCGCCCTTTACCGGGTCCGGACACAGACCTCTGGCTACCCGGCTGACCGTTTTCGCGGCTAGGCCCGGGCAGAAACAGTCGATTGTATCAATAAGTGAAGGTTCCTGATGTTGAACCCGGCAATTTGCCTTGCTACAATAAGGATGACGATTCGTGGAATCTATTCCAGTCCACATGAAAACACAAACGGGAGGATATTATGGAACCTGTCAAAGTAGCGATTATCGGATGCGGTACGATTGCGAACTCGGCACACGGCCCGTCCTACGCCAAAAACCCCCTGGCCAAGATTGCCTATTGCGTCGACATCATCCCGGAACGGGCCAAAGCCTTGGCGGCCAAGTTCGGGGACGCGGAAACCGTCGCCCTGACCGATTACCACGACATGCTGTCTGACGAGAGCGTCACGGTCGTATCGGTTTGCGTGCCCAACGCCCTGCACGCCCCGATCTCGATCGATTGCCTCAACGCGGGCAAGAACGTCCTGTGCGAGAAACCCGCCGCGATGACCTACGCGGAAGTTCTGACCATGAAAGAAGCGGCTGACAGGAATGGGCGCATCCTCAACATCGGGGTTGTCAACCGTTTCAATACGGCTGTCAACAACGTGCGCGACCTGATCAAGGCCGGCGAACTGGGCGAGTTGTACCAGATCTACTGCTCGTTCCGGGCCCATCGCTCGATACCGGGCCTGGGCGGCCAGTTTACGACCAAGGCCAAAGCCGGCGGCGGCGTCCTGATCGACTGGGGCGTCCATTTCATCGACCTGATCCTCTACTGCATCGACGCTCCGGCGGTCAAGACCGTGTCGGGTGTCACCCACAGCCGGCTGGGCCGGAACATGAAAGACTACGCCTACACCAGCATGTGGGCCGGTCCGCCGGATTACAGCGGCACCTATGACGTCGAGGAGTTTGTGACTGGCCTGGTGCGGACCGAAGGGCCGACGATCACGCTGAACGGCGCCTGGGCGCAGAACATTAACGAACCGGCCATGTTCATCGAGTTCATGGGCGACAAAGCCGGCATCAAGCTGCAGTACGGCGGCAAATTCACCCTGTACAGCACCAAGAACGGCATGCTGACCGAAACGGTCTGCGATATGGCGATGGCCGACATGTTCTACGACGAGATCGACGCCTTCATCCATTGCGCCCAGACCGGAGAGAAGATCCGCTCGAATGTCGACGAGATCCTGAGAACCGCCCTGATCATGGACGGCCTCTACGCGTCGGCTGAAAAAGGCCAAGAGGTTGCCTTTACATGAATAGAATCGGCTTTATCGACTATTTTCTGGATGAATGGCACGCCAACAACTACCCGGCCTGGATCCGCGCCAGCAGCCAGAGCGCCTCGTTTGACGTCGCTTTGGCCTGGGCGGCCAAGGACAAGCCGGGCGGCCTGACGACAGAGCAGTGGTGCGAACGCCATCAGGTCGAGGCGATGCCCAGCCTGGAGGCGCTGGTTGAAGCCAGCGACTGCATCGTCCTCCTGTCACCCGACAATCCGGAGCAGCATGAGGCCCTGGCCAAACTGCCCCTTGGTTCCGGCAAGCCGGTCTACATCGACAAGACCTTCGCGCCGGACGCCGCCGCCGCCAAGCGCCTGTTCGACCTGGCTGAGCGCCACCGGACGCCGCTCTATTCCACCTCGGCCCTGCGTTATGCCCGGGAGCTGAGCTGGCTGGACGAGAAGAACCTGGACCAGCAGGACATCGTGTTCGCTGCGGCCCGCGGTCCGGGCGTCCTGGACAACTATGTGATTCACCAGTTGGAGATGATCGTCAAGGCGATGGGGACCGGCGCCGTACGTGCGCTGGCTTCCGGGAGCCAGGACGCGCCGCTGGTCCTGTTCGAATACGCGGACGGCCGTTCCTGCCAGGTCAACCACCTGCCCTGGGCCGGCTTTTCCCTGGCCCTGCAGGCCGGCGACGGTCAGGGTGCCATCTGCGAGGTCAAGGCGAATTTCTGGCAGCCGTTCATCGAGGACCTGCTGACCTTTTTTGCGACCGGCCGGCCGCCTGTCCCCGCCGGGGAGACCTGCGCCGCCATGGCCATGCGCGAAGCCGCGCTCAAGGCCGTCGCCCAACCGGGCACCTGGATCGCGGTCCCGGACTGAAGACCGGCATCGATTCCAAACAAAGAGCGGACCGGATTCCTGCAAGGGATTCCGGTCCGCTTCCGTTCAGCCTGACAGGCGCGGTCAGACCTTGGGGCAATGGCGCAGGCACGGTTCGAGAATGACCGTCCTGTGTTTCAGGATTTCATCCTTCTCGGTGCAGGCCCGGGCGATCTCCTCAAAGGAAGGATCCCCGTCATGCGGCAGGTCGACATGGGTCATGTTGCCGATCAGGGCCGGCCCTTCGGCTGCCGTCAGCGAATACTTTTTGGCCCAGTCGCAGCGGTTGCGCCAGATCAGCGGGTACGGGACGGTGGTCCCGGCGACCGGCAGGTCGACGCAGGTGCCCTTAAAGCACTGGTTGGGGCAGAAATCCATGCAGGATTGGGTTTTGGCGAACAGCGAGCCGTCCGATTGCACGGCATCGGCCGGCAGTTCCGCGTCGGTGACGATCGTGATACGGCGGGTGGAAGCACCGTACTCGGGGTGGACCAGGCCGCCGTTGATGCCCAGCTCACCCAGGCCGGCGGCGACTGCCTCGATGGCGTTGCAGCGGAAATCAGGCAGCAGGCCGCGCGGCGAGTCGGTCTTGGAACCGATGCCGAGCAGGTTGCCGCTGATGCGCGTCTTGTAACCGAGCTTGTTCAGGTAGGTGCACAGCTCGACAGCCGCGTAATAGAGTTCGAAGACGGTCTGGTAGACATAGAACCCGTAGGTGCCGATCTGGCGGCTCTTTTCCAGGCCGGCGTTGTCGAGGATCACCTGGGGGATGTGCATGCCCAGCACGATGACGGATTTGGCGTCGGGCAGGTAATCTTTCGGTGTCCGGAGCTTGATATCCTCCTTGACGATCTTGGAGATCCATTTGCCGTGGTACGGGGACGCGATGTTGTTGTCCACGATTGTCTTGCCCAGATCCTCTTCATCGACCAGTTCACGCAGCTTTTCAACCGTATTGTCAAAAGCGTCCGCGCCGGCGACGCCGAACATGGAAACCAGGTTGGCGGTGGCCTTGGCCCACAAGGTCTGCTTGAGGGTGGCCGCGCCGGCCGGTTTTTTCGGCGGACGGCAGGTGGTCACCTGGTTGGGCTTGAGGGTATCCAGCGGCGCATCGGTGGCGATGGCGCCGATCATGACCCGGTCGCCGAACTCAGGCGTTGTGAAGCTGTCGCCGATCGTGCCCACGCCGGCCTGTTCGGCCAGGGCGAAGGCGATCAGGGGATTGTCGGCATGCACCTTGCTGGCATCCGGGTTGAACACGTGCTCATCGAGCCGGACCTTCAGGCTGTCTTTGCCGCCCGGGACGGAACCGGTGTAGGCGACGGCATGGTAGCCTTCGTTTTCCAGGGTCTTGGCGATGATCAGGGCCAGATGGTGCATCTTGTTGTGCAGCGCGTAGCGGTAGGGGGACGCCTGGTAGGAATCGTTTTCCGGCAGCGCAAGCGCTTCATCCGGAACCTGGAAGGCAAAGGCCAGGATCGTCTTCAGGCCCGGCGCCT
>JAAYJD010000228.1 GCA_012523135.1 Clostridiaceae bacterium | reverse complement strand
GCGCTCGAGCTGTACAACATCGCCTATGACGCGTCCGCCCTGCGCTCCTGCAACGAGGACCTGCGCGGACTGCCCGGTTTCCATACGCTCTTTGCGCTCGAGGAACTATACGCAGGCCGATCCGGCATTCGCATGAAGCTGAATCCGGACGTTTTCGCGAGGGTTAAAACGCTGCTCGAGGAACTGCACGCCGAATACACCAACGGCGAAGCGGGGTTTCGTTCCATGATCATGTGTGACTTCACGCGGCTGCTGCTGATTTTGTCCCGCAGCTGTTCGGCGGGCGAGTCGTCGGGCAGCATCGGCAAAATCGCTCATGCGTGCGCATATATTGAACGGGAATACCTGAGCGACGTGAACATCGGCCGCCTTGCAGCATCGGTTTTCATGTCAGAACGTCATTTTCGGCGGCTTTTTGGCCGGATATACGGCATGTCGCCCTTTGCCTATATCCTGAGTCTGCGGCTGGCGTACGCCTGCCAGCTTTTACGGACAACCAGTCAATCCATAACCGAGATCGCGATGGCCAGCGGCTTTTCCGACGATAACTATTTCACGCGCTGTTTCAGGCAGAAAATAGGAACCACGCCCGGTCGCTACAGGGCGAGCGGCGAAAATCGACCTTAACGAGGCGGATAGGAAACAAAACGCACGACCCAATGGCTTGGGGAGAAGCGTTGTCTTCAGCAGGCAGCTTTTCAGATAAGCGGCGTGAAGGTCAGACGGCCGTCAGTCTGTCCGTTGGCCTCGTAAAGCGCAAAGCGGCCTCCGTAACCGCCGCCGTCAGCGACGAAGCCGGCGAAGACTAGGCGGCCGTCCAGAATCGCTGCCTTGGGCACGCGCAGATCTGCCGGACCGACCTGGTTGCCGGGCGGCGCTGTCCAGGGCCCCAGCGGGTTCTGAGACACGAAATAGCGCGCGGTACCGCGCAGGCTGTAGACAAGATAGGTGAAGCCGTTGAATTGGAAAGTGTCCGGGCATTCCGGCTGGTCACGGGTGTCCAGGCGTACAAAGGGCTCAAGCTGGCGCCATTTTTCCAGATCCGGCGAGACCAGGTGGGCCAGGCAGCCGTTGCCGGCGACGGACGATGTGACCAGCATGTGGAACAAGCCGTCATCGGCTGCAAACACTTTGGGGTCCCGGGCCGAAACCGGCTCATAGGGGTCGGTCAAGGTGACAAACCGGTCGCTCTTGGTGAAATGGACCCCGTCAGGGCTGGTCGCCCAGGTCAAGCGGGCCGGGCTGCGATCGCTCATGCGCACCGCATAGAAGGCGGTGCAGGTGTCTTCGTGCCAGATCAGCGAACCGGTGCAGATCGATCCCTCCTCCTGGCTCTCGATCGGGATGGCCAGCGGACAGGGATACCAGGTTGTGAAATCGGTTGTCGCGATCTGGGCCCACTGGTGGGCGCCCAAACCCCATTTGCTCCGGTGGTGACGCCGGTCGAACAAGTAGAACAGGCGGTAGATGCCGTCGTGCACAAACGGCATGCAGTCGCCGACACTGGTGTTGTGACCCTCTGGCCGCCAGTTGGCCAGGTCGCGGACGGTCTCTTCTGGTCCGGCAGCCCGGTACGCCGCATCGAAACGGAAATCGTCGTGCAGCCTGACCGTCCCGTTCCCGATCCGGCACATGGCCCCGCCTAGATCCGCGCTTCCGAGCGGCCAG
This sequence comes from Clostridiaceae bacterium, assembly GCA_012523135.1. Lineage (GTDB taxonomy): Bacteria > Bacillota > Clostridia > Saccharofermentanales > UBA5734 > JAAYBY01. The sequence continues at coordinate 1,149 of JAAYJD010000228.1, read as the reverse complement.
TCCTCGTCCTGCAGTGTATCGTTGGCATACAAGGCGATCCGGTTGCCGGTGTTGACGATTTGGACCGCATCGCCAGCCAGGGCTTTACCAAGCAGCACGACCGGCTCGTCCGGGTGGGCGTCGAAGCGGATCTCGGCCCGGAGCGTGTCGGAATATCGGGTTACGATAACGACCGGGCGATCGCTACGACTGGCGACCAGCAGGTCACCGGTCCCGCAAGCGGGAAAGGAGAGGACCCAGGTTGGCGGCAATTGTCCGAGGATCATGTCGTTTGCCATCTGCAGTTCCATGTCCGTCCCCCTCGTCAGAAAACGATCCGGTTCTTGCCTTGTCGTTTTGCTTCGTACAATTGAACATCCGCGGTGCGGACGAGGTCGGTTTCACTGCCGCCGCGATAGGGGCTGACGCCGCCGCTGAGCGTGATGTGCAGATCATCTTGGAAGCGGTGCTGCGCGACAGCCTGGCGGATCCGTTCGGCTGCTTTGGCTGCCGTCGCCAGGTCCGCCTGGGCGAACACGACCATGAACTCTTCCCCGCCGTAGCGGCCGATCTGGTCGGTCTCGCGGATATTGCCCTTGATCAGGGCGGCAACATCGACCAGCACCTGGTCGCCGACGAGGTGGCCCTGGCTGTCGTTGACGTGCTTGAAATCGTCGATGTCGAACAAGGCAACCGACAGGGGCGACCGGGTCCGGTCTGCCTCGACCATGGCGGCCTTCAGGTATTCGAGCACGGTCCGGTGGTTGCTGACCTGCGTCAGGCCGTCGGTGGCCGACAGCTTCGCCAGAATCCTGTTTTTACGCTCCAGGTCCAGCTGCATGTTTTTCTTTTCGGTGACATCGAAGACGATACCGGCCAGAAAGAGCGGCTTGCCGTTTGCATCGCGCCGGGTTATCCGGCCGCGGTCGTAGTACCAACGGTAGGTACCGTCCTTGGCCCGGATCCGGTACTCGACTTCGTAGACGGCCGCCTGGCCGGCCAGGTGGTCCCGCATGGCCTGCATTGTGTGTTCATAGTCATCCGGATGGATCCGGTCTGTGAAAAACTGGTAGGGGACCGGTTCGGGAACCTCATCCGGCGCATAGCCCAGCGCGGCGACCTTGAGCGGATTGAAGGTGACGGCATTCGTCCCGATATGCCAGTACCAGT
>JAAYJD010000227.1 GCA_012523135.1 Clostridiaceae bacterium | reverse complement strand
TAGATAACTCGTGCACCTGGCAGCATGGTTTCCAGAGATCTGGCTTTTTCGATAATGCGATGCGTATCATTATAGAGATAAAAAACCTGACCACGCCGGGAAATTTCACGCAGGATCGCCTCATTGACAATGTCCTGATCAAATTCCATCACATAGGTCTGAACCGGTCGGCGGTCATGCGGTGCTTCTTCCAGCACGCTGATGTCACGGATACCGGACATCGTCATATGCAGGGTTCGGGGAATCGGTGTGGCGGTCAGGGTGAGGACATCAACATTGGGGCTGATTGCCTTGATCATTTCCTTATGATCAACGCCAAACCGCTGTTCCTCATCAACCACCAGCAAACCGAGATTGCGAATATGGACATCCTTGGAAAAGATACGGTGGGTACCGATCAGGACATCAATTGTTCCTTGTTTTAAACCGGCCAAAGTTTTCTTCTGCAACGCTTCTGGTGCGAAACGGCTAAGAAGGCCGATTTCCAAAGGATAATCAGCCGCGCGCCGTTTGAAATTATCGTAATGCTGCATTGCCAGAACGGTTGTTGGCGCCAATAGTACCGCTTGGCGGCCATCCATGACGCATTTGAACATCGCTCGAAAAGCAACTTCGGTTTTACCAAATCCAACGTCACCACATAACAAGCGATCCATTACTTTATCTGACTCCTTATCAGCCTTAATCTCCTGAATCGCCCGGATCTGATCATCGGTTTCTTCATAGGGAAAAAGCTCTTCAAATTCACGCTGCCAGATCGTGTCCGCGCTGAAAACATGTCCTTTGATCGCCATGCGTTGGGCGTAAAGACTGACGAGATCCGTTGCTAGTTTTTTAATCGAACTGCGAGCCCGTTCTTTGAGCCGGTTCCATTCCTGTCCGCCGAGGCGGGACAGTTTGGGCAGTCGGCCATCCGTTCCGACATATTTTTGAATCTGGTCGAGGCTTTCCATCGGTAAATACAAGGCATCTTCGCCGCTGTACTGAATATGGAGATAGTCCCGACGCATACCATTTGTTTCCAGGTTGACGAGCCCCATATAGCGGCCGATACCATGAGCCTCATAGACGACCAACTCACCGGAAACCAAATCACTGAACAGATCAATTTTTAAACCATGACTACGTCGGCGGCGGCGTGTTTTACGATCGCTACCGAACAAATCCTGCATGCCGATGACCATCAGCCCAGCGGCTGGCCAGATAAATCCTTCTTTGAATGCGGCCTCAGATAGATGGATCTGGAGGTTTTTCTCCTGCAGCCAATCCTGCATTCTCTTAACACGATCTGCATTGCCGCAAAAAAGGATTGTTTCACCTTGCTGATCCTGCCAATCGCGAATACGTTCCTCCATCGCCTGTTCCCGACCGCGCCAGCGTTCGACCGTTTGGCCACGTAAAGAGACCTCAAAACTGTTGGGCAAACCATTACCAGCAGCCGCAATCTGGGCCAGAGCGATCACTCGTGATCCACGACGTAGACGATTCGCGATATCCTCTCCCCGCCACAGCACCTCTGTGCTTTCACCGGGAATCTGACCTTTTTCCAGCATCGCCCGGATCCGTTCGTAAAATTCCGCCTGCGCCGCGTCCAGCCTATGTCGAACACGCAAGGGTTCATCAACCACCAGTTGGAATCCAGCAGCCTCAGCATAATCGAGCACAGAAACCGCACCAGGATAAATCCGATGTAGCCAACGATCGAGACCTGAAAACCCCAGATGATCGCGTAGACGCCCCGCATCACGTCGTAACAAATCATCAAGTGATGCGGCGGCGGCCCGGGTCTCTTCC
>JAAYJD010000226.1 GCA_012523135.1 Clostridiaceae bacterium | reverse complement strand
GGAGCGGGACGCGCTGCTTGACGCCGACGCCTGCAACCGGTACATGCGCGACCACTTCATGAAGATCGGGCGCGGTTCGGTCTGCGGCATTTGCGTCCGGGTTTGTCCCTTTGGCTTAACTGCCCCAGTACATCACGAGGAACCTGTTTCAAATGGGACGGATCGCTGACAGCCTGAAAACGGTGGCGCGCATGATCCGGCTCACCTGCCGCGCGCACCACCAGAGCCAGGCCGGCAGCGACGGCCTTTGCCCCGATTGCCGCGCGTTGCTGGACTATGCCAACGACCGGCTCGAACACTGCCCGTTCGGCGACGACAAGCCGGTCTGTGCCCGCTGCCCGATTCACTGTTACCGACCTGAACAGCGCGAGCAGATCCGGCGGGTGATGCGCTATGCCGGGCCGCGCATGATCCTGGTCTACCCCTTGGACGGCATGCGTCACCTGCTCCAGCTGCTGAAGAACCGGCAAAAACAGTGCTGATTACGATCCCACGCTGCGTGGAGTTGCTCTTTGACGCGTGGTTTGCGTGCGATGGTGACTTGCGCTATGGTGTTAGACAGCACCTGAAGGAGACAGACGCATGACCAAAATCGATGCCAAACAGACCGGGGTCCTGATCCGCGAACGCCGCCAGGCGATCGGGTGGACGCAAAAACAGCTGGCGGATGCCTTGTTCGTGACGGACAAGGCGATTTCCAAGTGGGAAAACGGCGACGGGTTGCCGGACATTTCGCTTCTGGTTCAGCTGGCAGCTGCGCTGCAGATCACGACGGACGAGCTGCTGGCCGGTACGCACTGCATGCCGGACCAACCGGCTGTCGCGACCCTTGCCGCCGCCCCGCCGTTGACGATGTGGCTGGCGGCCGGGATCGCCGGATACCTTTGGCTTAACCACCTGGTTGGCCAGATATCCTCGTTACTCGTCAATCGGCTGTGGCTGGACAGCGCCGCACCTGGTTGGAATTTCGTCGCCCTGTTTGTGCCGAACCAGCTGTTTTGGTTCGGCCTGCTGGTGTTCCTGTTTTGCCAGGTCTGGACCCGTAAAATTCCGGACTTGTCTTTGCGCGCGGGGTCGGCGCTGTTTCTGGCCGTCGGCGCCCTGCTCAGCCTGTCCCGTCCCTGGTTCGATCTCACTGGGCTGCTGGCATTATACGGGTCGCATGGCCTGATCGCGCTAACAGTATTCCTGGCGGTCTGGCAATCGCGCACCTGGCCGGTTCGCCTGACATCCGGCCTGGCCGGGATCGCTTTGATCGGCGAATTGGCTGCGCACCTTATGGCTGTGTGCAGCGCATCGTCGTCGATCGGACTTCGCGTCGCGGCCCTGCCGCTGGCGATCGGACGCTTGCTCTTGCTGACGGTCTGGATCCTGGTGATTGGCCGCGCCTTTTTTCGGGTACGGGATCACGACAGCATGTCGGATCAGCCGGCATGACGGAACTGGTCGTAACGGACGGCCAGCCGGTCCCGGTCAGGCCATTCCCTGCGTGTTGACGGTAAAATGATCTTGAGGTCCTGCAGTTCCTGGATGCCGTGCTTGAGCATGGGACCGTCTGTTTCGAGGAGGATGTCTTCCCGTACCTGGATGATATAGTCCGGCGATACGCCGAGAATGTTGGCGTCAAAGGCCGCATGGTGGATCTTGCACAGCGACAAACCGTTGCTGACGACCGGATCGCCCATTTCGTCCCGATCGCCGATGATGTGCGCGGCGTCCAGTAAATTGGCGTGGCGCAGCCGGCAGAAGGCGCACTGCTCGTGATAAGCCGTGAGAACCCGCTCGCGAAACGATTTCTGGTGCAGCCGGACGCGGGTGATGGAGGTCTGGTACTGGCGCCGGGCGCTGGCGTAATCGTCCGCCAGCTGGTTGGGCGCAGATGCCTGCAGCGCCTGGGGCTCGTCGACAGCCACGCTGAACGACAGCGACTCCGGGTGATCCTGGACGATGTAGACCGGCCAGACCGCCAGGTATTTGCCTGGTACAACACCGTGGAAATAGATCAAGGGGACCTGACGGGTCATCGCCTGGCGCAAACCGGCGTTGTCGCGGTGGTTCCGGTCCGCCGCCGTGCCCCGGTAGCTGTATCGCAACAGGCCGCCTGGCGTAAACACATCGTCATACGGTCCGTTGTAGACGGTGGTGATCGAGAGCGGGATGCTTTCAAAAACCTTGGGTTTCCAAATGCCGGCAGGCCCGATCAGGGTCACGCGCCGGCCCTGGTAGTCAAATCCGTTTTCCAGGAGTTTTCGGGGCAGCACGTCGCCATAACGCGCAGTCTGTTCTTCGAGCCACTGAAAGG
>JAAYJD010000033.1 GCA_012523135.1 Clostridiaceae bacterium | reverse complement strand
GCGGACCTGCTCCAGGATCTTTGAACCGGCCGACCGGATGATTGCGTCCAGCCTGGCGGCCGGAACCGCGCGGTCGACGGTCAGGGCCAGATCGCGGCTGACGGCCGGATAGCGCGGCAGCGGCTGGAAACGCCGCTCGTCCGAGGCCAGGGCGACCAGCGCATCCAGCTGAATGTCGAGCATGACCAGGCGCGGCGGCGCTACGAAGGCAGCGGCGACCGCCGGGTGGATTTCACCGAGCTGGCCGAGCACCGTCTCCCCGGCCACGATGCGGGCACTCCGGTTGGGGTGCAGCCAGCTGTCGGTCCCCTCAGTGGTGAAAGCTGCCGCCGGGATGCCCAAATGGACCAGCAGCTCTTCCAGGATGCCTTTTAGATGGAAAAAGGACTGGCCCGCCGATTCATCGGCCGCCTCGACGTAAAGGAAGGCCGCCAGGTGGCGTTCTTCATCCGGCAGGTCGGTCACCGGCCAGGTTGTGGGCAGATAGACGAAAGCCATCTCGAAAATGCGTGCGGCTGCGACCGAGCGGTTCCAGTTGGTCGAGGCGACAGTCAGCAAGGACGGCAGCATGCTGGTGCGCATGCAGGAAAAATCCTCGCCGAGCGGGTTGGTGATCCGGACCTGGCGGCGCAGGACATGGTCGGCGGGCAGCTGCAGCTTGTCCAGCTGACGCGGGCTTTCGAAAGCGTAGGTGCAGGCTTCGTAAAAACCGGCGGCCAGCATGAAATCCTTGATTTTTTCGCGGATGCGCTGATCACGGCTGAGGCCGCCCAGGGTTGTCTGCTTGCCGGACAGCAAACTGGGCTGGATGTTGTTGTAGCCAAAGATGCGGGCCGCTTCTTCGGCCAGGTCGGCGGCGCTGCGCAGGTCGGGGCGCCAGCTGGGCGGATGGGCCACCAGGCCTTCCTGTTCGCGCGTGACGGTGATTTCTAGCCGTTCCAGGCAGTTCAACAGCCAGTCTTCGGACAGGTCCGTGCCCAGGATCCGGTTGATGCCGTCCCGGCTGAAAGGGATCGCGACCGGCTCCGGCTTGACCGGCCAGGCGTCGATCAGGCCCGGGCAGACGCGGCCGGCGCCGATCTGCTCGATCAGCTCGCAGGCCCGGTCGATCGCGCGCGCCGCGTTGTTCACGTCGAGGCCTTTCTCGAAGCGCGACGACGCTTCCGTGCGCAATCCGACGCGCTGGGCCGCCCGGCGGACCGCCAGCGGATTGAAGGTGGCCGATTCCAGCAGGACGGAGGTGGTCGCCGCGGTCACCTCGGAGTTCTCGGCGCCCATGACACCGGCCAGGGCAACCGCGCGGTCCTGGTCGGCGATGACCAGCATCGTGTCGTCCAGCGCGCGGTCGGCGCTGTCCAACGTGCGCATCACTTCGCCCGGGCGGGCCCGGCGCACGATGATGCTGCGGCCGGCCAGCTGCTCGAGGTCGAAGGCATGCATCGGCTGGCCCAGTTCGAGCATGACGTAGTTGGTGATGTCGACCAGGTTGTTGATCGGGCGCAGGCCAGCGCCGCGCAAACGGCGGCGCAGCCAGTCCGGCGACGGGCCGATTTGCACGTCGCGCACGACGCGGCCGCAGTAGCGGGAGCAGAGATCCGGCGCTTCAATGCGGATGGTCGCCTGGGCTCCGGCCGCTTCCGGGTGTTCGGCCCTGACCGCCGGCAGCACGGGATGGAAAGGCAGATCCAGGGTGACGGCCGCCTCGCGGGCCAGCCCCTCGACCGCAAAGCAGTCGACCCGGTTGGAGGTGATCTCGAAATCGAGCACGGTATCGTCCAGGTGGAGCAGCTCGCGGAGGTCCTGACCAATCTTTGTTTCCGGCGGCAGGATGTAGATGCCGTCGGCGGCGGCGTCCGGGAAATCATGGGCCGTGAAGCCCAGTTCCTGGATGGAGCAGAGCATGCCGTCGGAAAGCTGGCCGCGCAGCTGGCCGGAACGGATCACACTGCCGTCCGCCAGCACGGCGCCGTCCACGGCGACCGGCACCACGGCTCCGGCAAACACGTTGCTCGCGCCGGTGACGATCTGGATCGTCCGGGTTCCGATGTCGACCTGGCAGAGAACCAGGCGGTCGGCGTCCGGATGCGGTTCGACCGTCCGGATGCGGCCGGTGACCACGCCGACCACCAGCTCGCCGACCCGGGTGACGTTCTCCACCTTGGAGCCGCTCATGGTCATGGCGTCGGCCAGGGTCTTGGCGTCCGTGTTAAGCGGGACGAAGGCCCGCAGCCATTCAATGGTTGTTTTCATCGTGGTTTGCCTCCTGTCTGGCGCACAGCCTGGCCGCGTCAGCGGAACTGGCTGAGAAAGCGGATGTCGTTTTCGAAGAAGCTGCGGATGTCGTCGATGCCGTAGCGGCCCATGGCCGTCCGCTCGACCCCGATGCCGAAGGCGAAACCGCTGTAGCGGCGGGCGTCGATGCCGCAGTTTTCCAGCACGTCCGGGTGTACCATGCCGGCGCCCAGGACCTCGATCCAGCCCTCGCCCTTGCAGGTGCGGCAGCCCTCGCCGCCGCAGGTCCAGCAGGAGATGTCGACCTCGCAGCTGGGCTCGGTGAACGGAAAGTGGTGCGGGCGCAGCCGGATGCGCGTCTGCTCGCCGAACAGTTTTTTGGCGAACAGCTGCAGGGAACCGACCAGGTCACCCATGGTGACGTTCTCGTCGACGACTAGCCCCTCGACCTGGTGGAAAACCGGCGAATGGGTGGCGTCCAGGGCGTCGGAGCGGTAGACCTTGCCCGGGCAGACGATCTTGATCGGTGGCTGCTGCTGCTGCATGACCCTGATCTGCACCGGCGAGGTCTGGGTGCGCAGCAGAATGCTCGGCGTGATATAGAACGTATCCTGGGTGTCCCGGGCGGGATGCCCTTCCGGGATGCGCAGCAGTTCGAAGTTGTTGCGGTCGTATTCCACTTCGGGCCCTTCGGCGATGGCGTAGCCCAAACCGCTGAACACGGCGCAGATCTCGTCGATCACGCGGGTCAGCGGGTGCCGGCCGCCGACGCAAAGGGGCAGGCCCGGCCGGGTGACGTCGACGGTTTCCGCTTCGAGCCGCGCAACCTGTTCACGGTCGGCGATCACGACGGAGGCTTCTTCCAGTGCCGTTTCCAGGGACTGGCGGATTTCATTGGCCAGCTGGCCGGCTGCCGGCCGCTCGGCGGGCGACAAGGCGCCCATGCCGCGCAGGATGGCGGTCAGATGGCCTTTCTTGCCCATGAAGCGGACGCGCAGGGCTTCCAGGTCCTGGCTTGATGCGGCAACCTGCAGATCGGTGTTGAACTGCTCCCGCAGCTGGAGCAATTGTTCCTTGAGCTGGCTCATGTGGCTTCTCCTCCCTCTTGCCGGCGTTTTGCCGGATAAAAAAAGCCGCCCCGACAACGGGACGGACATCAGATCCGCGGTACCACCCGAATTCCGCAGCTGCCTGCGGCACTCCTGTGCGTCGGTAACGGCGACCCCCGTCATAGCCTACCAGCCTGTCACAGCGTTCGGCTAAGCCGCTCCGGAGTGAACTTCAGCACGATCCGATCCGGGTGGGCTTTCAGCCTGTCGGCCCATCCCTCTCTGCTGATCTTCACCTGCCTACTCTCTCCATCTCAGCGTTATCTGTTATAATAGCACCAGGCTGCGCTCCTGTAAAGCGCACCCGGCTTGGTAAAGGCCGTCCGCCGGACGGAGGCACAACCGTTGCTGATCAGAAAATATCTTGTTTGCCGGCGCTTGCGCGCCGGACTGTTTGTCTGGCTCGTGCTGCTGAGCCTGCTGACCGTTGCCTGCTCATCCGGCAGCTGGCCGGAAGCGCCCCGGGGCATCGGCCTGGCCGACGACCCCGAAGCTTACCGGGCGGCGGCTGAACCGCTGGCCTGGCGGGGCAACCTGCATTACCAGAACTTCGTCATCTTCGGCCTGGACAGCCTGTTCTTGTGTGCGCGCAGCGGTTCGGTCGCCCGGCTGGACGGCGCGCTGCGCCTGTTTCCGGTTGACCCGGCGCCTGGCTGCCAGTTTGCCTGGTCGGATGGCTGGCTGTTCTTTACGTCTGGGACCCAGAACAGCACGGTTCGCAAGGTGCAATCGGACGGCAGCAACGCGGTCCGCATCGCCAATCTGCCTTACCAGTACCTGGTCGCCGACCGCGGTTTCATTTTCGGCATTTTGACCGCGACCGGCCAGGTTATGCGCTTCAGGCAGGACGGGACCGAACGGGTCGTGCTCTTTGACGGGTTTGCCACCGAGCTGCAATACGACGGCACGTCCCTTTATGTCTGCGGGGCCAATGACCAGACCGGCCTGATCCGGATCGATCCGGAAACCGGCACCTCGGAAAAGCTGCTGGAACGGCGGGTCGTCAGCCTCAACGTGGTCGGCGACACGCTTTATTTTGCCGACCCGGACGACGAACACCGCCTCTATGCCTGGTCCGGTTCCGACCAGGGCGACCAGTGCCTGTGCGACCTGTCCTTGACCCGTCCCTTTATCGTCTACGCCAACTGGCTTTATTATGTGGACACAAAAAACCAGAACCGCCTGATGCGGCTGCCGCTTAAGGGCACCCGCACGGACCTCGACCGGTCCGTCCTGGTGATCGACGACGCGGTCGCATCGTTCACCGTCCTGCCCGACGCCGTCTATTACCGCCGGCCTGAGGACAACACCATCTACCGGGTTCCGCTCGCAGGCGGATCTCCGCAAAAAGTTTCCTGATTGAAACGAACTTGCTGCGTCTTGTTCTTTATGGGAAATAGGGATTGCTGCGGATTTCGCGCGCCAGTCCCGTCACCGGGCCATGGCCGGGGTAGACCGCGAGATCGTGTGTTTCGTCTGTCGCAAGGTGTCCGGCCCGGACGGCCAGGAAACGGAGCGAGCGCATAAGGGTGGCCGTGTCGCCGCCCAGGTCGGTCCGGCCGACCGAACCGGCAAACAGCGTGTCGCCGCTGAACAAGGCGCGGGGCTTCCCGTCCTCGTCGAGCAAAAAGCAGCAGCTGCCGCTTGTGTGGCCCGGCGTGTGCCAGATTGTCAGCTGGTGTGCGGTGTCCAGGTCGATGACCTGGCCGTGCGCGAGCGTTTCTTGTGCCGGCGCAAAGGTTCTGGCGTTGCTGATCAGGGCCGAGAGGTTGCGCCCCGGGTCGGTCAGGCAGTCGCGGTCGGCATCGTGGATGGCCAGGGGCGCGCCGCTCAGCCGGCGCCAGGCGTCGGCCTGGTAAATGTGGTCGATGTGCCCGTGGGTCGCCAGGATGCGGCGGATCGGGGGCAGGTTCGGGGGCAGGTGCCGGACCGGCGTGGTCGGGTCGATCAGGAGCACCTGGTCCGGCAGGACGACCAGGTAGGTGATCGCCGTCATGTGCCCGTCCGGCAAGGCGATGATCTCAGCCATGTCTCACCTCGCGGGGGATTCGAGCAGCAGCGTGACCGGGCCGTCGTTGGTCAGCGCGACCTGCATGTCGGCGGCGAAGCGCCCGGTGGCGACCGCGAGGCCGGTCCGGCGCAGCGCGGCGACAAACGATTCATAGCGTGGTTCGGCCTGTTCCGGGCGGGCGGCCTGGTCGAAGCCGGGCCGGTTGCCCCGGCGCGTGTCGCCGTAGAGGGTGAACTGGGAAACCACCAGGACGGCGCCCTGTATGTCCTGGACCGAGCGGTTCATCTTGCCCTGGTCGTCCTCGAAGACGCGCAGCCGAGCCACCTTGGCCGCCAGCCAGGCCGCGTCGGCGTCGCTGTCGGTGTGGGTCACACCCAAAAAAACCAGAAGACCCGGTCCGATTCCGGACAGGATCTCCTGGCTGCCTGTTAGCGTGACAACAGCCTGGTTAACGCGCTGAACAAGTGCTTTCATCTCAGTAGGCGACGCCCTGCTGGTACATCGCGGTCGCTACTTTTTCGAAGCCGGCGATGTTAGCGCCCAGCATGAGGTTGTCGGGGTCGCCGTAGGCGGCGGCCGCCTGGCTGGCGGCCTGGTAGATGCTGACCATGATCGTCTTGAGCTTGCTGTCCACTTCGTCGAACGACCAGCCGAAACGCTGGCTGTTCTGGCTCATTTCGAGGGCGGATGTGGCGACGCCGCCGGCGTTGGCCGCCTTGGCCGGTCCGTAGATCAGCTTGTTGGCCAAAAAGACGTTGATCGCCTCGGGGGTCGACGGCATGTTGGCGCCTTCACCGACCGCCTTGCAGCCGTTGGCGACCAGGGTTTTGGCGCTGGCCGCGTCGATCTCGTTCTGGGTGGCGCAGGGCAGCGCGATATCGCAGGGCACCTGCCAGATCGCGAAGCAGTTGTCGCCAAAGGTGGCCCCGGGGTGCTTGTCCAGGTATTCGCGGATACGGCCGCGCCGGACCAGCTTGATCTCCTTGACCAGGTCGATGTCGATGCCGTCCGGGTCGTGGATGTATCCGTCCGAGTCGCTCATCGTGACCACCTTGGCGCCCAGTTCGGTCGCCTTGTCATAGGCGAAGATCGCGACGTTGCCCGAGCCGGAGATTGAGACGACGGAGCCGTTGAAGGACAGCCCCTTGGCCTTGAGCGCCTCTTCCATGAAATAGCACAGGCCGTACCCGGTCGCCTCGGTGCGCACCAGCGAACCGCCCCAGGTGAGGCCTTTGCCGGTCAAAACGCCGGTGTGCGTGTTGGAGAGCCGCTTGTACTGGCCGAACATGTAGCCGATCTCGCGCGCCCCGGTACCGATGTCGCCGGCCGGGACATCCGTGTCCGGCCCGATGTGGCGCCACAACTCAGTCATGAAGCTCTGGCAGAAACGCATGATTTCGCCGTCGCTCTTGCCGCGTGGGTTGAAGTCCGAACCGCCCTTGCCGCCGCCGATCGGTAGCCCGGTGAGCGAATTCTTGAACACCTGCTCGAAGCCGAGGAACTTGATCACGCTCAAATTGACTGACGGGTGCAGGCGCAGGCCGCCTTTATAGGGGCCGATGGCGCTGTTGAACTGGACGCGGAAGCCGCGGTTGACCTGGACCTGGCCTTTGTCGTCGATCCAGGTGACGCGGAAGATCACCTGGCGCTCCGGCTCGACGATCCGGCTGAAAATGCCGGCCTGGACCCATTCCGGGTGGCGGGCGGCGACCGGCTCCAAACTTTCCAGCACTTCCTGGACGGCCTGGTGAAACTCGGGCTCGTTGGGGTTTCTGGAGATGACGGCGTCATAAACGGGTTTTAAAATCTGCATGGGTCTGCCTCCTGATAGGATTTTATTAACTGAGGCCGGCTGCGGAATGCGGCCGGATAAGTCCGGCGCTCCCGTCGTGCCAACACGATGATTGTACTGAATGTCCGATTCAAAGTCAAGAAAAAATGCAAGATTCGTAATCGAATCTTGCATTTATCGCAAAAAAGCTGATTGCGTTCAGCGAACCAGTTCGCGCCAGTCCAGGTCACCGCGGTCCAGGGCCAGGACGAGCAGTTCGGCCGTGGCCAGGTTGGTTGCCAGGGGGATCGAGTTGGTGTCGCATGCCTTGAGCAGCGCGTTGGGCGCGTCGTAGTTCTCGGTCAGCGGATCGCGCAAGTAGATGACGGCATCGATCTCGTTGTAGGAGGCCCGTGAAGCCAGCTGGTCAAGGCTGCCGGAAATCTCGGTCGACAGGCCCGTGACGTTCAGCCGGGTCGCGTCGCGGATCAGGCGGGCGGTATTAAACAGCGCGTACATCGAATGGCGGGACAGGATCTGACTGTAAGCGATGCAGAAATTAACCAGAAGTTCATGCTTGCGATGGTCTGCCAGCAAAACAATATTCACGAAAAGATCCTCCTCAAGTTGAGCATGCTGACGCTGCTGATGTCAGCGCATATCTAGAATAATTGTAACGGTCTTTCCGCAGGGATACAAGAGGAAATCCGGCAATTTGTCCGGTCCTCTTTTGTTCAGCCTGCACAGACGGCGCCATTTCGTCAGGGTGCTGGCGGGGCATCTGCCAGACCGGGCTTGAGCGGAGCGGTCTGCGGCGGCTGGTTTTCGTCGAGGCCGAAATAGGCGGTCAAGAGGTCGCGGGCGATCCCGATCGTGTTGGAGCCCCAGGCGCCCTTCTCGACGATCTGGGCGATGGCGACCTGCGGATTGTCGGCCGGCGCGTAGCAGATAAACAGACCGTTGGAGGATGAGCGGTCTTCAAAGCCGGTCTCCGCCGTGCCGGTTTTGGCCGCGACCGGGATGGGGAAATCCTGAAATGCGCGGTACGCGGTGCCGTCCTGCGAAGCGGCGACGGCAACCATGCCGGCGCGGACCGCCATCAGCGTCGATTCCTTGAGGCCGATCGGTACCGGTTCGGGGTGGCTGGCGCGGATCACGACGCCGTCCTGGCGCGTGACAGTGTCGATCACGTAGGGGGTGACCCGGTTGCCGGTCGCCAGTGCGGCCGTGTAGACGGCCAGCTGCAGGATCGTGAAGCTGTTGTCAAACTGGCCGATCGCCGACTGGCAGGTGTCGGCGGGAAACCAGATCTGCTCGGCCGGGTCGGCGCGCAGCAGCTTTTTGGTTTCGCGGCTGGAGCGGAAGCCCTTCGATTCGCCCGGCAGGTCGATACCGGTGTATTCGCCCAGACCCAGCCGGCTGCCCCAGGCGTCGATCTCGTTGATCCCGGCCCGGACCCCGAGGTTGAAAAAATAAAGGTTGCAGGAGGTGGCCAGGGCCTCGGTCAGGTTCAGGTTGCCGTGGCCGCCGTAGGGCCTCTCCAGGCAGTACCACAGCCAGTCGCCGATCACCTCGTGGCCTTTGCAGCGGATGGTGTTGCTGGTCGGCGTGACCGCGCCGCTCTCCAGGGCCGCGACCGAGGTCGCCGGCTTGAAGGTCGAGCCCGGCGCGTAGATTTCCATCATGGCCCGGTTCCACATCGGCTTGTTGACCTCGTCGGTCAGGTACCGCTCGACGCGGCCGGCCGCTTCCTCATCGTACCGGCGCAGGATGAAGTCGTTGGGGTCATAGGCCGGATAGCTGACCATCGCCAGCACCGCGCCGGTCCTGACATCCAGCATGACGACCGCGCCGGCATCGGCATCGCCCTTGTTCTTGTTGTCCGGGTTGTTGCGGATTTGCTCGATCACGCGCTCCAGCGATTGCTCGGCGACGGACTGCAGCGCCAGGTCGACGGTCAGGCGGACGTCATAGCCCGGAACCGCCGGACGTCCGATCGATTCCGGGTAGAAGGCGCCCGCTTCGCCGGCGACGCTCCAGATGTTGTAGGGCTTGATGCCGTCCTGGCCGGCCAGGTAGCGTTCCGCGCTCATCTCGACGCCGGCGTAACCGACAATGGCGTCGGGACTGTAGCCCAAACCGCGCCAGGCGTCGTACTGACGGGCGCTGATCGGGCCGACATAGCCAAGCACATGGCTGAGGTCGGCGGCCATACCGGTGTAGGCGCGTTCGTAGTCGGTGGTCGTGATGACCCCCATGAAGCGGTAATTCTGCTCGTTGACAATCTGGACGATGGCGTCGTCGACATGCCGGGCCAGTTCCAGCGGCGTGCCGTTGATAAAGGCCCAGTTGTTCTCGTAGAGCAGGTAGCGCAGGCCCAGGATCCGCCAGGCGTCGGCCCGGCTGTAGCGCTGGCCGTCCGCCTTGGGGTCCTCGATCTTGAAGCGCTTGTAGAGCAGAAAGTCGTAGAACACGCCCGGGTCGGTCTTGACCAGGTCATTGTCCCAGGTCGCGGTTTCGCCCGGCTTGTCCTGCAGGTTGAAGACCCCCTTGCTCTGCCAGTAGACGATCTCGTCCTCGGGCTGGACAAAGACAGGCTGGCCGCAATCCGCCTCTACCCCGTCCTCGGGGCAGTCCGCGTGGCTCAGGTCCAGGTATTCGGCCAGCGGGTTGTTCCAGCGGATCTCATGCGCTTCCATCAGGCGGGCCAGGTCGAGCAGCATCGCGTTCAGGGCGACATCCTCCAGGCCGGCGTAGGTGATCTGGAGGACATGAATCGGGCGGGAGACGGCCAGCGGGATGCCGGCGGCGTCGACGATGTCGCCGCGGGGCGCCGTCACGGTCAGCTGGCGCGGCACGCCGGACGTTTCGGCGACGCCGGCGGCCGCTTCAGGATTAAACTGGAGGGCAGCCGTGCTGGTGAAGATCAACGATCCGGCCAGCAGGATGACGATCGCCAGGATGGCATAGCGGCTGGACAGGAAACTGCGCAGGCGCAGCAGCAGGCCGGGCTTCTCCTCGCGGACGACGGCCTGGTCTTCTTCCTGGCGGTCGAAGACGAAGTAGGGCTCCTGGTTGTTCAGGCGACGCGCCATAAGCTGTCCCCCATGATCGTGTCATCCGGATCATCGCCGCGGCCGGACCGCCGGTAGGGGCCCAGAAAGACCAGCAGGAAAATCAGGGGCAGCGCGGCCGCCAGGTTGGCCAGGACCTGGCCGGGCAGCGCCAGGCGCAGGCGCTCGAGCAGCTCGCCGAAGGGATAGACGATATCGGTCAGCGGCGGGACCAAATAGGTCAGGATGAGGAGCGCGGCGGCGTACGCGGCGCTGAAAAAGGCGACCAGAACCAGGCCGAAGAGGATGTTGCGCCGGAAAAAGCGGTGCAGCAGCACCGAAGAGGCGATGCCGGCGTACATCAGGAGCAGCATGCCAAGGCCGAGCGTCTGGCCGGCCAGCAGGTCGCGCATGAAGCCGGCGGCCAGCCCGATGACAAAGCCGTCGCCCGAGCCGAACATGTAGCCGCACAAGACGGCCAGGATCAAGGTCAGGTCCGGCGTGGCGCCCAGCACCGCGACCGAATCGGGCAGCGTCACCTGGAGCAGGCTGCAGACGGCGATGTAGAGCGCATAGACCAGGATGCGGCGCCAGAAGGCCGCGCGCGACGTCATGGCTGCGCACCTTTCATGACAAAGACGGTGGTCAGCTGGTCGAATCCGGCAAAGGGCTGGATCACGGCCTGGCGTTCGCTGCTGGTATCGGCCGTCCGGACCGAGACAACGGTCCCGATCGGGATGCCGGCCGGAAACAGGCCGCCGGCGCCGCTGGTCACCAGGACATCACCGGGCATCAGCGAGGCTGCGGACGGGATCTGGTCGGCCAGGCACAAGCCCTGGTCTTTGAGTTCCAGCGTGCCGCGCAGCCGCATCAGGGGACCGTCGGGGGTGTCGACCTTGGCCGACACGCTGAAGCCCTCGTGGATCAGGGGCAGCACCTTGCCCGAAACCAGGTCGGTCGACAGAACGCGGCCGATCAGGCGTGACTGGGCGTCGACCACGGCGTAGGAGCGCGTTTCGGTGACGCTGAAGCCGTCGGCCGTGCCGACATCGATGCGAAAGACATCGAACCACTGCCCGATCTCGCGGGTCAGGACGCGGGCGCCGACGATCGTGTAGCCGGCGTACTGGTCCTTGAGGGCGAAGGCCTCCTTGAGCGCCTCGTACTGGCGTCCGGCCTCCGCCAGCTGGTCGATCTGGCTGCGCAGGGCGGCGTTCTCCTCGCGCAGGGCCAGGTTCTCCTTGCGGATGCGCATCCCTTCGCGCAGCGACTCGAAGAAACCGGTCACCTGGTCGGTCACACCCAGCAACGTCTTCTGCACCGGTTCGAGCACCGCCGACACCGGCGAGGTCAGAAAATGAAGCGGGCTGCCCGGCAAAGAGGACAGCAAAATGACGGTCACCAGCAGCAAGGTGGTGAACACCAGCAAAAAGATGCGGTTGCGGGCAATTCCACGCACGTCAGGCTTTCTCCTTCGCTTGTTTCTGCTGTTCATCATACCGCAAAAGCGGCTGAACGTGAACCGTCAGGGCATCTGACCTTTCTGGCGCAGGCTGACCGAACCGCTCCGGCCGATGATCAGGTGATCGAGGATCCGGATGCCCATCAGGGTCCCGACCTGGCACAGCTGCGCCGTGGTCGTCAGGTCGTCCTGGCTCGGTTCAGGGTCGCCGCTGGGATGGTTGTGCACCAGGATCAGGGCGGCGGCATTGGCCTTGACGGCATCGCGGAACAGGTCGCGCGGCTGGATCACCGCGGCGCTCAGGCCGCCCGCGCTGACCGTGCCGATGCGGATCAGGCGGTTGCGGCTGTCCAGCAGCACGACGCGCAGCTCTTCGCGAGGCAGATCGGCCATCTCGGCTTCCAGGAAATGGAGCACATCCAGCGGCTGGCGGATGCGCGCGTTCCGGGCGCTGCGGCTGTGCCGGCAGACCCGGCGGCCCAGTTCGACGGCCGCCTGCAGCTGGAGGGCCTTGACCCGCCCGATGCCGGGCAGCCTGGACAGCTCCTCGACCGTGGCGTCGGCCAGAAAATCGAGCGGCGCCGCCGTTTGCCCCTGCGACGGGCTGTGGCCCCGGATCAGGCGCTGTGCCAGGCTGAGCGCCGTTTCATGGCGCGAGCCGCTGCGGATGATCACGGCGATCAGCTCGGCGTCGCTCAGGACCGACGCGCCCAGCTGCTGCAGTTTCTCGGTCGGCCGGTCGTCGACCGGCAGATCGTGCATCGTCAGGTGGTTGGGGTTGTTCATCGTGGCCTCCCTGGGGAGGGTCACCTATTTCCAGGGCAGCAATTGAGATGACAGTTCAGGTGAATTCAGGTCCGCGGCGATGCTTTCAAGCAGCGCCAGGAGCCTAAAAACAGGCAATCCCATCACGTTGTAGTAGCAGCCGTCAATGCGTTCGACCCATGCGGCGCCAGTGCCTTGAATACCATAGGAGCCGGCCTTGTCGAGCGGCTCGCCTGTGCGGATGTACCAGCGGATGCGTTCCTCGTCCAGCGGGGCGAAGCGGACCTCGGTCGTCTCGACCGCCTGGCGCCGGATGATCTGATCCGGCGTGCGGCAGACCAGGGACAGGCCGGTCAGGACCTGGTGGGTCCGCCCGGAAAGCAATCGCAGATGCCGGGCGGCTTCATCGGCATCGGCGGGTTTGCCCAGGATGTGTTCGTCGATGACGACGACCGTGTCGGCCGCCAGCGCGCAATACCTTGCGGGCAGCCGGTTCTGCCCGGTCAGGGCCGCCAGTTTGCCGGCGGTCAGGTGCAGGGCCAGGTCGGGCACGGAGCCTGTCCAGCCGGCTGCTGCCGCCTGTTCGTCAAAGGCGGGCACGATTACCTGGAGGCGCGTCTGGGGCCAGAAACGGGCCATCAGCTCGCGCCGGCGCGGCGAGGCGGAGGCCAGGATCAGGGGCATGACCGGCTTAGAAGTCGGCACTGCCGGTTGTCCTGGGAAACGGGATGACATCGCGGATGTTGGCGACACCGGTCAGGTACATGATCAGGCGCTCGAAGCCGAGCCCGAAACCGGCGTGACGCACCGAGCCGTAGCGGCGCAGCTGCAAATACCAGCTGTAGTCTTCTTCCCGCATGTCCAGTTCGGCGAGGCGCTGCAGCAGCTTGGCCAGGTCTTCCTCGCGCTGGCTGCCGCCGACAATCTCGCCGATGCCCGGCACGAGGCAGTCCATTGCGGCGACCGTGCGGCCGTCGTCGTTCTGCTTCATGTAGAAGGCCTTGATCTCCTTGGGGTAGTCGATCACGAAGACCGGCTTCTGGAAGAGCTGTTCGGTCAAATAGCGTTCGTGCTCGGTCTGCAGGTCGCAGCCCCAGGAGACGGGGTAGCTGAAGCGGTCCTTGACCTTGACCAGTTCGGCGACGGCGTCCGTGTAGGTGATGGTGCCGAAATCGCTGGTGCTGACCTGCTCCAGGCGGCCCAGCAGGCCCTTGTCGACAAACTGGCTGCAGAAGGCGATTTCCTCAGGGCATTCGCTGAGGACATCGCGGATGATTGCCTTGATCAGGTCCTCGGCCAGGCGCATGTCGTCGCCCAGATCGGCGAAGGCGATTTCCGGCTCGATCATCCAGAATTCGGCCGCGTGCTTGACGGTGTTGGAGTTCTCGGCCCGGAAGGTCGGTCCAAAGGTGTAGATATTGCGGAAAGCCAGGGCGAAGGCCTCGCCGTTGAGCTGGCCGGAAACGGTCAGGTTGGTGTGCTTGCCGAAAAAGTCGCGCTCAAAGTCGATCGTGCCGTCCGGTTTGCGCGCCGGCTTGTCCACGTCGAGCGTGGTCACGGTGAACATCTGGCCGGCGCCCTCGGCGTCGCTGCCGGTGATGATCGGGGTGTGCACGTAGACGAAGTGGCGTTCGTTGAAGAAGCGGTGGATGGCGAACGCGGCGACCGAGCGGATGCGGAACACGGCCGCCAGCAGGTTGGTGCGCGGGCGCAGGTGGGCGATCGAACGCAAGAACTCGGGCGAATGCCGCTTGGGCTGCAGCGGGTAGTCGGGCGGGCACTCCCCTTCAACCGCGATGCTTGTCGCCTGCAACTCGATCGGCTGGCGCGCCCCCGGGGTGGCGACGACGCGGCCGGTGGCCACGACGGCAGTCCCGGTACCCAGGCGGGCAATGGCATCAAAATTGGCCAGGCTGTCGCGCGCGAACACGATCTGCAGGTTGTTGAAAAAGGTGCCGTCGTTCAGGCTGATAAAGCCGAACTGTTTCTGGTCGCGCAGGGTGCGGATCCAGCCGGACACCGTGACCAGCTGGTCCAGGTACGGCTCAGGCTGGCGGTACAATTGGCGAACGCTCGTGATGTTGTCCATGACTCCTCCGTTATCTCGTTCAGGCCAGGCGGCCCGCGGCCGTCTTCAGGAATGTTTCGGTGTCGACGACCTGAACCCGGTCCAGCTGGACCAGGTTCTTGAGGTCGCCGGTGACAACCCCCGCCTCGATGGTCGCCAGGGCAGCCGCTTCCAGGTTGTCCGCGAACGCGGCCAGGTCGGCCAGGCCGTCCAGTTCGGCGCGCTTGCGCAGGGCGCCGGTCCAGGCGAACAGGGTGGCCATCGGGTTGGTCGAGGTCTTCTCGCCTTTGAGGTGCCGGTAATAATGGCGGGTCACCGTGCCGTGGGCCGCCTCGTACTCCGTGGTGCCGTCCGGCGCGACCAGGACCGACGTCATCATGGCCAGCGACCCGTTGGCGGCAGCCAGCATATCGCTCATCACATCGCCGTCGTAGTTCTTGCAGGCCCAGATCATGCCGCCTTCGGAGCGCATGATGCGGGCGACGGCGTCGTCGATCAGGGTGTAAAAATAGGAAATGCCGGCCGCGGCAAAGTCCGCGGCGTATTCCTGGGCGTAGATCTCGGCGAAGATATCCTTGAAGCGGTGGTCGTAGGTCTTGGATATGGTGTCCTTGGCGGCGAACCAAAGATCCTGGCGGCTGTCCAGGGCATAGGTCAGGCAGGAGCGGGCGAACGAGGCGATCGAACCGTCCAGGTTGTGCATGCCCATCAGCACGCCCGGCCCGCCGAAATCGTGAACCAGCTGGCGCTTTTCGCTGCCGTCGGGAGCGGTCAAAACCAGCTCGGCGCGGCAAGGCCCGTCGACCAGCAGCTCGGAGGCGCTGTAGATATCGCCGTAGGCGTGGCGGGCGATCGTGATCGGCTTCTGCCAGGCGCTGACCAGCGGCCGGATGCAGCCGACCATGATCGGCGCCCGGAAAACGGTGCCGTCCAGATAGGCCCGGATCGTCGCGTTGGGGCTTTTCCACATCTTCTTGAGCTGGTATTCCTCGACGCGCTGGGCATTGGGCGTGATCGTGGCGCACTTGACGGCGACGCCCAGTTCACGCGCGCGCCGGGCGGCGTCAAGCGTGACCTGGTCTCCGGTCTCGTCGCGGTGCTTCAGGCCGAGGTCGAAGTATTCGGTCTTGAGATCGATAAACGGCTCCAGACAGATCGCCTTGATCTGCTGCCAGATGATACGGGTC
>JAAYJD010000225.1 GCA_012523135.1 Clostridiaceae bacterium | reverse complement strand
CCTGCACCAAACGCTGGCGAATCGACGAATCGATCAGGCCGGCGATTTCCTGTTCGGTAGCGGCACCGGCGTAACGTTCGATCAGGTCGCTGTAGTCCGCCAGGGCGCGGTTAACCCGGCTAAGCTCCAGGTTCTGCTGTTCCAGCTGGGTGGCAGTCCTGCGCGCGTCCGTGATGTCGCTCAGCAAGAGCAGCGACCCGATCACCTGGCCGCGCTGGTTTTTCAGCGTTTGCACCCGCCAGCTCCAAAGACGCGGCGGATCGTCCCGCCCCCAGGCTAGTTCACCGCTGGCACGTTGCTCCGGCTGGCGCAGCGCCTGCAGCAGCGCGTCCGAGCTGGCGAACAGCTCGGCGAGCGCTTCACGGCTGCGGCAGAGAGCCAGCTGCGGATCCCGGCTGTTATGGTCGACCAGCAGGCCGTCGCGGTTGAACACAAAGAGCTGGTCAGGCAGGATCGCCATGACCCGGTCGAAGGACAAGCGGGATAAGTTGAGCCGGCGCTGCCGGATCAGCCAGGCCGTCAGCAGCAGCCCGGCCAGGAACAGCAGCAGCGGCAGCAACAGGAATAACCGCTGCCCGAGCGTCCGGCTGCCGTACGGGCCGGAACCGGCAAGCTGTGGCAGAAACGGAAAAGACACGACGATCAAAGCCAGCGTGGCGGCGCCAACCAGCATCTGGGCCAGAAGCGGAAAGCCAAAGCCCGTCAGGGCGATCGCAATACCCTGTGCCAACAGCATCAGGGCGATACAGGACGCGACTAGGCCGGCCCGCACCAGCCAGACAGCCAGATCGGCGGGGGCATGCCATTCCAGCAGGCTTAGCAGCAGGCCGATCAAAACGAGCGCAAAGTAAAGCGAGCTGATATGGCTGGCCGTCGAGCGGCTGGCACGCAGCAGGATGCTGACAGTCAGCACGAGCGAGACCAGGCTCGCCGCCAGGTACAGTCCAACAAGATAAAAAACCATAACCGGCATCGCGGTCTCCTCATAGGGCTGGTGCTCTATAACTTACGGGCAGATTAATATTATACGAAAAAGAGCAGGTCAAGACAATAGCCGAAACGCCAATTATTTCTGGCCGCGCGGCGCTAGCCGCGCCGCCGCCGGTTCGCTATACTGATATGTGCAGGTTGTATGCATGCCTGACATTGATTGAAAGAGGTGTCCGTTCATGGCAAAATTCTGTCAGTCCTGCGGCAAGCAGCTGGAGGACAACGCCCAGTTCTGTGATGGCTGCGGCGCAACGCAAGCAGCTCCCGGCGCTGCACCGCAAGCCGCTCCAGTCGCCAAGGCCGCTCCGCCCGCCGCTGGCTACACCGCGGAAGATATCGAAAAGAACAAGGTGATGGCCGCCCTGGCTTACTTGCTCTTCTTCCTGCCTTTGGTCGCCTGCCCGGACTCGAAGTTCGGCCGTTTCCACGCCAACCAGGGCTTGCTGGTCCTGATCGCATCCGTCGGCGGCGGTATCGTAATCGCTATTCTGTCCGCGATCCTGACGCTCATCAGTTGGCGGCTGATCATCATCGGCTCCCTGCTCTATACCGTCTTCTATATCGCGATCGCTGTGCTTGTTGTTCTCGGCATCATCAACGCAGTCAACGGCAAAGCCAAGGAACTGCCCCTGATCGGCCACATCAAGATCATCAAGTAAAAAGTAGATATCGCCAAACGCAATCCCTGAGTCATAAAAAATCCCGGTCCGGAATCTTGCGATTCCAACCGGGATTTTTCTTTGTTGCCCCGGGTACGCTTTGCTCCCCGGGGCAACTTTTCGAGCCATTCATTTAGCGGTCAAGGTTACCACTTTCCGTCATGTGATTTTGCTTGCGTACAAGCATCAGGACACCAGCGGCCAGCAGGAGGCCTAATCCGACGAACGGGAGGCTGCCGGACTCGCCGGTCTGCGGGATTTCGTCGACGGCGATGCCGGCGGTATCAGAATCTTCAACCGTGATCGGCACTTCATCGTCGAGGGTTGCGGTCGCTGTGCCGATCACATGGGCCGTGTTGATCCGGACGGACCCGATGTCACCGTCGACCGAGGTGTAGGTGTAGGTGAACGTGATGCTCTCGCCGGACGCGAGGTCGCCGAGGTCGAGGTAGACCGGGTCGCTGCCGTTCGCCGTCCAGGTGTGGGTCGTTCCCGCGGTCACATGGGTGATTGTTCCGCCGGCCGGCGCCAGGTCATCGCTCAAGCGAACCAGGCTGAGCGGTTCGGAACCGGTGTTGGTCACCACGACCGTGTACTTGAACACATCGCCGGGGTAGCCGCCGGCAAGTTTCGCCGGCACGCCGCCCTGGGTCAGGTTCTGGACCATTTTGACGATGTCAATGGCGACAGTGCCCAGCGGGATGTCCTCGACGGTAACCACCGCCATATCGGACACTTCGAGGACTGCGCCTTCCGGATAGTCCGGAGTCGGCAGCATGGTCCCGATTGCGGTCGCCGTGTTGACGATCGGCTCGCGATCCAGGTCCGCTGCCACAACATCGTAGTCATAGAATACTTCGATTGCCTGTCCGGGCGCCATGTCACCCAGGTTGATCTGGGCGAT
>JAAYJD010000032.1 GCA_012523135.1 Clostridiaceae bacterium | reverse complement strand
GCTTCGTGAAAACATGCCACATGTTTTTCGCAAGGGATTGTTGAGAAAAGAAAAGGAGAAAATTACGTTATTGCGATCTGAAAACAGCCAACTGAAGCAGGAGAATGACATATTGCGTGAGCAGATGCAACAGCTGTCATTTGCTGTACAAAAACTGACCTCGATCGATAAGCGTAAGGAATTAATTGTTCAGCATGCTGATCAGACAGGCAGTTTGGCAAGCTGGGCGCGTATCTACGATGTGCCGATGAGTACACTTTATTATAAGCCAGTCGAACAGCAATCAGACGAACTACAGATTAAACGACTCATGGATCGCATCCATCTTGAGCACATAACCTGGGGCATGACCAAAATCTGGCAGGCTGTCCAGGCCACTTACCCTGAGGTGCCACGTCATTTGATCCAACGCTATATGGAAGAAATGCATTTGCAGCCAGCTTGCCAAACATCAAAGCCTTTGCCACGTTATTTTCGCCATGCAGCCATCCCGTATAGGATTAGAAAAAATAAGCTAAGCAAGGCCAATCAGGCTTGGGCAGCTGATCTGACCTATATTCCAATCGGGCGTTCCTTTCTCTATCTGGCTGTGGTGATCGACTGGTTCAGTCGTTTTGTCGTCGGTTGGGCCTTAAGCGACACCGCCGATCACAATCTTGTGATCGCTGCGCTCCAGGATAGCCTGCAATGGGGGATTCCGGAGATACTCAATAACGACCAAGGTTCCGTTTATATGGGGAAGGAATATGCCGCGAATATCAATTCAATATCACAGAACAGCGGTCATATTATCCTGCGCAGCGTTAACGGCAAAGGCGCCTGGCGGGATAACATCGTCATGGAGCGTTGGTTCCGTTCACTCAAGTACGAATGCCTCTACCAACAGGAGTATGATGATCTTTGGTCAATCTTCCACGCTATACGCCAATATGTTCTGGATTACAACTGTAAAAGGCCACACAACAGCCTTGAACAGCAGACGCCATATGCTGTTTTTATAAGTTCACACTGAAACAACCAAGCGGTTTCGTGTCTATTCGCCAGATGCCAAAAAGGCGTCTTTTTTAATGTGGGGTTATGATTTATGAATCATTTTGAAAAGGCTATTTATGATCATTATTTGGATCTGGCTAGTGAGCAGCCAATAAAGACAACACTGAGAGCAGTGCTGTCAGATCAGTCGCCTGAAAGGCTTCAGTCGCTCTGGATGGCCGTCATGGGTGATGAAGGCAGCGATGTAAGTCAAGAGGAGCTCTCTCAGCGGTTGGTTCAAAAGCAGTATTTATCGGATCTATTTCATTATCTGCCGGATGATAGCTTAATGGCTTTAACTGAACTAAAACAGGGCAGCCAAGGATACAATGAACTATGTCATACTGCTGGTGTCCATGAATTGGTTGTCTTCGGACTGGTTTATGTCTACCGGAGTAATCTGACCTTTGTTATGCCCAATGAGATCAGGGAAGCGATTGAGCAGATTCAAGTCAATGATCTGCAGCGTCTTCGCTGGCAGGAGGTGTTGACTGGTTTGCGTGGCGCAATTCATCTCTTCGGCATCATCAGTGAAACAGAGTTGTTGCGCCAGGTCTGTGTACTACCAGCCCTTTCAGAGATGACCGTGAGATCTGTTAGAACAATTCTTTCCCTGCTGTTACGGAACGGAAAACGCTACTGGCGGCAAGGAGAATGGTTGACCAGTACCGCCTGTGGCAGCCATGCTGCCTCAATGCAGAAATTACTAAAAAAACAGCAGGCTTATCCATATAAAACGATCCCAATAGAAGAACTGCTGCGCTATGCAGATG
>JAAYJD010000224.1 GCA_012523135.1 Clostridiaceae bacterium | reverse complement strand
GATCAGGCCAAGCGCAGCGAACTGCTGCGGATTTTGCAAAGCCGTTTCGAAAATCACCCGGAACGGCATCCGGATTGTACTTGGTCCGATGTCATCGGGCAACTGGAACAGCATCCGGACAAACTGCATTCGCTGTACGAAATGGAACAAACCGGCGGCGAACCGGACGTGTTCAGCCGTGACCGGGAATCCGGCGCGATCCTGTTTTTTGATTTTTCTCCCGAAAGCCCGACCGGACGGCGCAGTCTCTGCTACGACCGTGCAGCCTGGCTGGCGCGCAAGGCAAACCGCCCCGAGAACAACGCTGTCGATATGGCGGCCGGCATGGGCGTCGACATACTGACCGAAGACCAGTACCGGGCCTTGCAGCAACTAGGATCGTTCGACACACGCACCTCGAGCTGGATCACAACGCCGCCTGAAATACGGCAGCTCGGCGGAGCGCTCTTTTGCGACCGGCGCTACGATACGGTTTTCGTGTACCACAACGGAGCCGATTCGTATTACGCCGCCAGGGGCTTCAGGGCCGCGCTGCGGGTGTAGGCCGGGCGCGCACGAGCGACACGACGCGCGCGGTAACCTGGTCAACCTCTTCAGGGCTGGTCATCCGGCCCAGGCTGAACCGAACCGCTCCCCGGCTGCGCGCGGCAGGCAGCCCCATCGCCTGCAGGACAGGCGAGACGGCCGTTTCGCCCGCGTGGCAGGCAGATCCGGTCGAGGCGGCGATTTCGGGCATGCGCGATAGCAGTTCCTGGCCGTTCCAGCCGGAGAAGCTGACGTTGAGCGTATTGGGCAAGCGCTCCGTCGAATGGCCGTTCAGCATAACCTGGTCAGCCAGGCCATCTTTGAGTTGGCCCCAAAGCGATGCGGTCAGATTTGCCAGCGCCGGATTGCCGACCTGGCGCGCGGCGATCGCACAGGCTTCGCCAAGTGCGACATCCCCGATGACATTTTCGGTCCCGGCGCGCAGGCCGCGTTCGTGGCCGGCACCGTGGATCAAGGGTTCGATTCCGATGCCGCGGCGGATAAACAGAGCGCCGATGCCTTTGGGCGCATACAGCTTGTGTCCGGCGACACTGAGCAGGTCGACACCCAATTCCCCGACATCGGTCGGTATCTTACCGACAGACTGGGCGGCGTCCGTATGAAACAGCGCGCCAAACCGGTGGCTGATGGCCGCCAGCTGGCGGATCGGCTGAATTGTGCCGACTTCGTTGTTGGCGTGCATGATGCTGACCAGGATCGTCTGGTCGGTCATCGCCGCCTCAAGGTCGTCAGGACAGACCCGCCCGGTTGTGTCGACCGGCAAGCGGACGATGTCAAAACCTTGCTGTTCCAACCAGGCGCAGACCTGGAGCACAGAAGGATGCTCGATCGCCGACGTGATGATCCTCGGGCCGCGCGCGCGATCGTGCCATGCCACGCCCTTGATCGCGGCGTTGTTGGCTTCGCTGCCGCCGCTGGTAAAGCAAATCTCATCCGGCTGGGCCTGGAGCAGGCCGGCAACCTGCCCGCGCGCCTTCTCTACCGCTTCCCTGGCGATGCGGCCCTGGATATGATCGCTGGACGGATTGCCGTAATAGCTGGAAATAAAGGGCAGCATGGCCTGCCTTACGGCCGAATCGATCGGGGTTGTCGCGTTGTAGTCGAGGT
>JAAYJD010000031.1 GCA_012523135.1 Clostridiaceae bacterium | reverse complement strand
CGTCCAGGATGCAGTGTGTTTCTTCGTAGATGATCTCGCGCTCTTCGGCCAGCCGCCCGGTCTGGATCAGCTGGTCCTGGAGCATCGCGATCATCTGGCGCGTGCAGCGCAGCCCCTGGGCGTTGGCCTCCATGGTCGGGACGCCGAGCGCCTCATGCGGGGTCTTGACGATCACCTTGGTCGCCTGCGACAGCGCGGCGACGGCGCTGCCCCAGGCGATGACCGCGAAGGCCTTGGCTTCATCCTGCGGGAATCCGCCCATCCACTGGTGCAGGACGGTGGTGACGACAGCGTCGCCAAAGCCGGCCCGGCCCAGGTATTCCTCGCACAGGACGCGCAGGGACTGGATCGCGGCGACATCCTGGAGCAGGTGGCCGCACTGGCCATAGCCGACGGAGATGTTGCGCACCCCCTGCTCGGCGGCCAGCAAGCTTTCGATGATGGCGACGGCGTGCGAGATGCAGGGCGGCACCAGGGTGCCGGTCAGCGGCCCGAAGGGCTCGCGGTTGATCGCGAAACCCGCTTCCTCGTAAAGGCCGGTCAAACGGTCCACGTACTGCCAGTCCTGGATCGTGCGGGCCAGGTCGGCGTTCTTGGCGTAGGGGATGTTGTAGGAGATGCCGCCGCCCTCAAAACTGGTCAGGCCGCCCGCGGTGCAGATTTCGGCCAGCAGGCGGGCGTCGGGCGTGCCGTGGCGCACCTGGATCGGCGTGTCCAGCGCTTCGACCAGCTGGCGGCAGCCCGTCACGCCGTGGTTGACCGCCGGAAAGCCGTTCAGCATCGACTTGCCAGAGCGCAGCGACTCGGCGATGCCGTCTTCGGCGCGTTGGTAATGGTTCTGGCGCGTGTAGCTGTCGATCGTCAGCGGCAGCAGGTCGGCTTCGCCCTCGTTTTGCAGGTAAAGCAGCAGCTTGATCTGGTCGGCGACCAGGGCGACGCCGGCCCGCGGCTGAACCAGGGTCTGGCCGGTCTGAAGCGCCTGGGTCAGCCGGGTGGCGAAACGCTTGGCAGATGGCAAGGTCTGTTGGTAAGCAAGCGCTTCTTCCAGGCGGACCTCGCGGCCGGTCGGCCACTGCTGCAGCACATCGGCCCGGATCTGGTGGAAGCGGTCAAGCTCCAGTTTCCTGTTGGACAGTTCCAACGGATATCAGCTCCTTTTTCAATAGGGTCAGCGCCGCATCCGGGTCGGTGCCGGCCAGCAGGCCCATGGCGGGCAGGATGGCGGACCGGTCGAGCAGCACCCGGACCTTGCGGGGTTTCAGGACGAGCGGCTGGCTGGGCGCGCAGAGCGCGAAGCGGGCCAGGCCCAGGGTGTCGGCGGCATGGATGAGGGGGCCGCCGCTCAGGACAAGGGTCTGCACGCCGGTCAGGTCCTTGCCGGTCTGCAGCATGACCGGGCCTTGCGGGGTGTACACCGTTTCCAGGCGGCCGGCATGGCGCAGCGTGGCGTGCTCGATGGCGCTGGCGGCCAGGGCGTATTCGAAGCGTGCCGCGTCCTGGCCGGCGGTCAGCTTGCCGGGCGAGCGGGCCAGTTCCGCGCTCAGCCGCTTGATCTGGCCGGCATCCAGGCCGGAACGGGCCGTGACCGCGTCCAGTCCGGCGGTCTCGAGGATGCCGTCGATGTTATGGCGAACGCCGAGGTCGCCTTCCACGGTCCGCTTGGCGCAGGGCTCAGGCAGGCCCTTGAGCATGACCTGGCTGCCCTTCGGTTCCCCGGAGGCGATGGAATAGACATCGCAGGTCGCGCTGCCCAGATCGACGGCGACCAGGTCGCCCAGCCCGGCCTGGTTGCCGGTCCCGTCGGCCAGCAGAACCAGGGCCGCCAGCACGGCGGCCGGCGTCGGCATCAGGATGCTGTCCAGCAGGCTGGATGCCTGTGACAGGCCCTTGCCCCGGATGATCCGCTCCAGAAACAGGCTGCGGATCTTCTCCTGGGCCGGAGTTGTATCGAGCTGGTCGAGGCGCGGCATCACGTTGGGGCACGGATAGGCTTCGCACCCGGCCAGCAGCCGCAGGCAGGAATCCAGGGCGTTGCGGTTGCCGGCGACCAGGACAGGAAAACGTGTTTGGCAGCCGGCCAGGCAGCGGGCGTTGTGTTCGATGCAGGCTGTATTACCGCCATCCGTCCCGCCGGTCAGCAGGACGATGTCCGGCCGGAGCGCGGCGATTTCGCGGATGTCCGCCAGGGTCAGCTGGTAGCTGAAGGTCTTGACCAGCTTGGCCCCGGCGCCCAGGGCGGCCATGCGGGCGGCGGCAGCGGTCAGTTCCGGCACCAGCCCGATGGCGATCATCTTCAAGCCCCCGGCGGCGCTGGAGCAGGCCCGCCGGGGCGCGTCCGCCAGACCGGGAAGAGGCGGCAGCAAGTCCTGCGCCGCCCGCAGCCCCGCCATGACGTCGCTGGATGCGGTTGTCGGCGCGGCGGACGTGCCCAGCAGGGCCGGCTTCAACCGGTCGACGGCGCAGACCTTGGTCCAGGTGCTGCCGAAATCAATCAGGATCATGGGGGTACTCATCGTCAGGGGACTCCATGCGCAAGATGTCGTGCAGCGCCGCGATCGCGGTCTCCGGTGCTGTTCCAGGGGGGTAGACCCGGTCGAACCCCATCGCCTTGAAGCGTGCGGCCACATCGGGAAACGCCTGCTTGCCCACGACGAGGTTGCCGCCGATCAAAAGCGGTATGCCGTCCAGACCGGCTTCGTCGCAGCGCGCGCGCAAGCCGCGGCAGTCCAGTTCGCCGTGGCCGTACAGGGAGGAGACCAGGATGGCGTCGGCTGCGGTCTCGATGGCCGCGGCGATGAATTCTTCTTGCGAGACCATGACCCCGAGGTTGATCACCTCGAAACCAGCCTGCTCCAGGGCGTAGGCCAGAATGCGGTTGCCCACGGCATGCACATCCGATCCGATCACACCCAGAACGATTTTCTTTTTTGGTCGGTTCATTTTCCTAACCCGTATTGATATATAACAATAAATAAGATAGTTCTGATACAATCAGTGTATGACGCTTCATTACGCCTGTCAAGACGGTAATCTGGCGATGATCGGCGACGCTTTTGTGGATGATTGCCTATAATGATATAATACAATAGAGATAATAGACAGACGCTGCGAGGAGGCCCCATGGAGATCAGGATCGATCAGGAGAGCAAGACGCCGCTCTATCGCCAGCTTGGCGAACAGATCAGCCTGGCTGTCGGCCGCGGTGTGCTGCTGCCGGGGAGCCTACTGCCCACCGTGCGGGCCTTGTCCGCTGAAACGGGCATCGCCATGGGCACGGTCAAGCATGCCTACGACTGGCTGGAACGGCAGGGCCTGCTCGAGAAGGTCCAGGGGCGGGGCAGCTTTGTCCGCCGCCAGGCGGTTGACCGGACCGGCAAGAAAGACCAGGCCATGCAGAAAATAGACGGCTTGCTGGACCAGCTGGACCAGCTGGGTTTTTCCGGTCAGGAGATCCGGATTTTTCTGGACTTGAAAATGCGCGAGCGGGACCAGCTCTGGCAGGATGTCCGCGTCGGGGTGGTCGACTGCTCGCCGGAGGCCTTGTCGGTGATCACGGGCGTGCTGGCCACGCTGCCTCATGTCGCCGTGTACCCGTATTTGCTGGATCAAGTGCTGGCGGGCGGCAAGCCGTTCGATCCGGATTTTGACCTGCTGGTGACGACCGCGACCCATCTTGGCCAGCTCAAGCAGAAAACAGCCTCCGGCATGGCCATCCTGCCGGTCGTGATGGCTGTCGCGCCGGCGACCGTGATGGCGCTGGCGCGCATCCGGCCGGAGGCGCGCGTGGGGATTGTCTGCGCTAGCCGGCGTTTTGGCGAGGTCATCCAAAAGACCATCGCCCAATATGCCCTGCTCGAGCAGTCGCCGCAGACGATCCTGCTTGGGGAGGACGGCCAGGATTTGGCCCGATTCGCCGCCGATTGCGATCTGGTGGTCCTGCCGCCCAATGAACTGAGTTTTTGTTCGCCGCAGGAGCAAGCGATCCTTGGTCCCTTTATCCGGGATGGCCGGACGATCGCCTACCAGTACGAGATGGAGCGCGGTTCGCTGCTCTTTTTGGAGGAAGAAGTCCGGCGGCGCTTCGAAGCGCGCCGGGACAGCCGCTGACGCCTAAGCGTGACCGTAGAGGTCTTTGATTTTCCCTTTGCCGGACAAGTAGGCTTTGAGCTTGTCGGGATCGGTGTTCATGATCTGTTCGGCGGGTACGCCGGCCGCATCGACCAGCGCCAGGGCCTGGTCCAGCTGGCCGATGTCATAGCTGATGTGGGCGTCGCTGTTCAGGATCAGCTTCGCACCCAGCCGACGGGCTTCCCGGGCGATCTCCAGACAGTTGCTTTCGCTGCCCTTGCGGGAACGGCCCAGCGAGCTGTTGTTGATCTCGATCAGGGTATCGGTCTCGCGGGCTTTTTTGACGAACGCGGGGATGTCGATCGGGAATATCGGGTTGCCGGGATGGCCGATGATGTCGACAAAGCCCAGCTCCATGACGGCCGCCAGGCCGCGGGTGTTTTCCGCGGCGTCGGCCGGCTTGATGCAGACATCGTGGTAGCTGGCGATCACCAGGTCGAGACGGCGCGCGAAGCGTGTTTCAATGTCCAGCTTGCCCGCATAGTCCAGAATGTTGGCCTCGACACCGCGCAGGACCTCGATGCCCTCGACGACCCGCGGCACCATGCGCAGGGCTGAAAAATAAATCCAGCCGGGTCCGCCGGGCATGGCCATGGCGTGATCGGTGCAGGCGATCAGCTTCAGGCCGAGCGAGGCCGCGTGACGGGCGTTCTCCTGCAACGTGCTGAAGGCGTGGCCGCTGGCTGTGGTGTGGATGTGGACATCGACGGGGTAGCGCATAAGGTTCCCTTTCTTTTGCTGCCGGAACATAGGATCACGGCAAGCCAGTTTCGCATTATAACAAAGACCGGACCGGCTGTCACGCACCGTGACTGCCGATCCGGCCTGTCAATCTGGATGAAAGGGCGATTGTCAGGCGACTGGATCCGTCTCCTTTTCGTATTTGAACAGGAAGCAGTTGCCGGACATGTCCCGGTCCAGCTCAAGCTGGGCTCCAGGCAGGAGGATAACGGGGTAGGCCGGCTCGATCAGGGACAAGAAGGGTTCGACCATGGCGATCGGCAGCTTGCCGTAGCCGATCTGGTAGTGCATCGGGGCGACGTTGCGCGGCTTGAGCTGCTCGATCGTCTGCAACGCCTGCCGGGCGTCGATGGTGTAATAACCGCCGACGGGGATCAGGAGCAGGTCTACCTGGCCGATTTCAGCGGCCTGCTTGTCGCTGAGCAGATGGCCCAGGTCGCCCAGGTGGGCGATGGTCAGTCCGTTGGTCCGGATCACGTGAATCTCGTTCTGCCCCCTGCGCGATCCGCCCTGGGCGTCGTGGCTGCTGGCGACGGTCCTGACCAGAAAGTGATTGTCCGTATTCGCCTCAGGCTCGTCCCCGGCCGGCAAGACGATGTTGCGCGGGGCGTGCAAAAACGTGACGGCTGCCTGGTAATTGTGGTCTTCGTGCTGGTGGGAAGCCAGCATGGCATGGGCTCTGACCTGGAGGGGCGGGTAGCCGATCATGTCCGGCTTGTAGGGATCCAGGACCAAGGTCCAGGTGCCGTTGTTGAGGCTGAAACAGGAATGACCATGCCAGGTCAGGGTTACAGGGCTGTGTGTCACAAGAATCACTCCTTTCGCTTCGCCTGTCTGGCGCGCCATTCGCTGGCCAGCAGGGCGTAGATCAGCTCGTCGGACCAGGTGCCGCGATGCCGGCGTTTCTGGACAAAATGGGCTTCGCGGCGCATCTCGTTGTGTTCCATGACCCGGTAGGAGCCAACGTTGTCGCGGTGGCAGGATGCCCAGATCCGGTGCAGCTGCAGGTCCTCGAAACCAAATCGGATCAGCTCGGCCGCGAGTTCGGTGCCGTAGCCTTGGCCCCAATAGTCCCGGTGCAGGATCCAGCCCAGGCTGCCGGT
>JAAYJD010000223.1 GCA_012523135.1 Clostridiaceae bacterium | reverse complement strand
GTGCTGCCGGCCTCATCCATCGGGTCCAGCTCGCCGGCCGGATCCAGCTCGGCACAATCGGGCACCGCCTGGCGGCGAATCTGGCAGGCCGGATCGTCCGGGTCGATCAGGCTGAGGTAATACGGGGAGATGGCGAAGCGATACTGTGTGGCGACCTGGCCGACCCGGGCGGCTTCGTCCGGATTCAGCGGCAGGTAGTCCATCAGCGCCGCGGCGTCCGTGATCCGGTTGGCCAACTGCCAGCGGTAGTCCTGCCACTGCCGGTCCGTCGCTCCCATGGCGGCCTGAATGCGTTGGCGGCGCGCGGCGATCGCATCGATCCGGTTCAAGCCGGTCAGGATCTGGTCCTTGCGCGCCGTGTAATCCGCGATCTCCTCGTGCAGCCGGTGCATCCTTTCTTCCAGCGCTTCGGTCGCCGTGCAGCTGACTTGTTTGATACAGTTTTTTCTGGATGTCATAAGCACCTCCCGGGCATGGATCATGTCGAAGGCAACATGAACAAAACGGACAAGATTATAATGGGTAATTTATATAATATCACAAGGCGTGTCGGTTTGCCAAACCGGCAAACAGGGTTATAATGGAAACAGATCAGAACCTCTGCGTCAGCCCGACTGGGGCATCGCGCAGCCGGTGCGTTTCGGAACACCTGTCCAAGCGACAGGTTCCCGATTCTGACGGAGGTTTGACATGATCAGAAAGCTATCTTGGTGCCTGTCCGTCCTGCTGTTGTTGTTCCTGTTTGCTTCCTTACCCGATTGTCCCGCCGCCCTTGATACACCCGCCTGCTTGACGCTGGGCGGGCAGCCTGGCCTGGATCCGTTGGCCGTGGAAATCCTGGACAACGGCAACATGGGGGTGTCGGTTTGGGATGAGATCATCCCGGGAACCGGCCGCTATGGCTATGTCGCGCGTATCTTCGACCAGGTCTGCTGGAGCAGCGTGCTTCATGTCACGGTTGGCAGCCAGTCCCGTGTTTACTACGGCGATGCCGTCCAGGATTGTGCCTTCCCCGGCGACACAACAGCCGGGTTTCCGGCTGCAACCTTATCGGCCGCTGCCGATGGCATCTCTGTCACGGCCGAATGGCTGCTCGACGCGGACCTCGGCCTGACCCTTCGTCAGGAGATCCGCTACAGCCCGGGCAGCTACCTGGTCCACAAGCAATACCAGGTCCTGTGCACCGCCACGGAGCTGACCGATCTGATCCTGATCCACGGCGGCGATGTCACGCTCCATGACGAGGGCTTGTTCAGCCAAGCACCAGACAGAACGATCCGGGTCACCGATCGCGGCCTGCCGCCCCGGCGCCAGGTCCACTATGCCGCAGCATCCGGAACGCCCTGGAACCTCTGGCTGGCCGACAGGCGCTCGAATGCCTGGCGCCGCCTCGAGCAGAACAGCCTGGGCCAAACGGTTGCGGGCCTGGTCACAGACGCGGCGGTTCTGGTCGGCTGGCAGCACGCAAGCTTGTCGGCCCAAACCGCATGGGTGCTGGCCACAACGGAAGACTACAGTCCGCCTGCCATCCCGACCCCTTCGCCCAGCCCTGTTCCGACCGTAACGCCGACACCCAGTCCCATCCCAACCAGCACACCGACACCGACACCCAGTCCCATCCCAACGGCCAGCCCGACGCCTATGCCCTCGCCATCACCCAGTCCCATACCGAGCAGCACACCGACACCGACGTCGACGCCCTCGCCATCACCCAGTCCCGTTCCACCGGCAACACCGACCCCCCTGCCGTCGGCTACACCCCCTGCCGCACCTGCGGCCAGTCCGCTGCCGACAGTCGCCCCGAC
>JAAYJD010000222.1 GCA_012523135.1 Clostridiaceae bacterium | reverse complement strand
GGGAGCTGGGCCTGCCGGACCTGCCGATCCATGTCGACGAGTACGGCTTCACGGACACGACCGGCGTCTGGACCGACTCGCTGAAAAACGCCGCCGGCGTGCTGGTGGCCATGATCCAGTCCGGCGATCTGCCCGACCTGTTCATCCACCCCTGGTGCACCTACCACAACCCCAAGCTGCAGATGTCCTTCACCCAGTACATCACGCTGGAGGACGGGGCGATCGTGCCGACGCCCAACGGCCACGCGATGCGCGCTCTGGCGCTGCAAAAGCAAAGCCGCCTGGCCGTCGCCGGGAAGATTCCATACAACACGGCCGTCCTGGCGACCGGCGACAACAGCGGGGTGGCAATCCTGGCGACCAACGCCAGCGGCCATCCGCTGCCTGTGGAAATCGCGGTCGGCAGCCTGCCCGCGGGCGACAAGGTTGTCACGCAGTACCTGGTCGACCGGGTGCACAACAACCTGCTCACCGGTCCGCAGACCCGAAGCCTGCTGATCACCGAACGGAAGCCGCTGGCACCAGACCGCGTCCAGCTGTCGGCCGTGCTGGATGACTACGCCTTTGCGCTCTGGCTGATCGAACCGGCCTGAAGCGGACGAATCTTGTCAGGGCCTGACATGTTTTTTCAACACGACTGAACCTGTCAGGTCCTTGATGCCAAATGCCCCGGCAATCTCCTGCCGGCGGCTTTTTTGCGTGTTTTATCCATCGCCGCCATAAAAATAGCTATCAGGAATTCTGACAATTCGTGCCATCTTCGTTGCCAAAGCGGTCACGGCAGGCTATAATCATATGCACAAAACATCATGTGTGGATATGAAAAGGTCTTGTGCAGGCCCGTTTTGCGGGCAGGAAGGATCTGGCTATGGCTGGCTGTTTGCTGCGAATTCGCGAAATCATGAACTCGTTGACGCCCAAGGAAAAGAAAGTGGCGTCCTACATCCTGGAATACCCGGCGGAGGTTGTCGGCCACTCGATCGAGGAGCTGGCCCGGATCAGCCAGG
Source organism: Clostridiaceae bacterium (assembly GCA_012523135.1). GTDB lineage: Bacteria > Bacillota > Clostridia > Saccharofermentanales > UBA5734 > JAAYBY01. Next base: position 9,852 of record JAAYJD010000222.1, on the reverse strand, counting down.
TCAGCATATCGACCGTCGTCCGGCTGTGCAAGAGCCTGGGCTACTCCGGCTACAAGGAACTGCTGCGCATGCTCTCGACCGACCTGGTCCTGATGCAGCAAGACTCGATCACCTACACGGATGTCCGTCCCGGCGACTCCATCGACATGATCGTACGCTCCGTCAGCATGAGCAACACCAAGGCAATCGAAAATACCTTGTCGGTACTTGACGAAAAAGAGCTCCTGCGCGCGATCGACGTGATCAGCCAGGCCGAGCGGGTCGACTTTTACGGTGTCGGCTCGTCCGGCAACGTCGCCCTCGACGCCAACAACAAGTTCATGCGCATCAACAAGATCTCCATTGCCAGCCAGGACCCCCATGTCCAGATTCTGTCCGCCACGACCCTGAAGGCGGGTGATGTCGCCGTGCTCATCTCCTATTCCGGCGAAACCATGGATATCCTGGAGACGGCGGACATCGTGCGCCAGTCCGGCGCCACGATCATCAGCATCACGCGGCTGGGCAAGAACCCGCTCTCCGAACTGGCGGATATCCGCCTGTACAGCTCCTCGGTCGAGGGGATGGTGCGCTCCGGCGCGATGAGCTCGCGCATCGGGCAGCTGAACATCATCGATATTCTTTATACAGCCGTCACCAGCTGCGAGTACGACAAGGTCAAGCCTTACCTGGACAGGACACGTATCGCCACCTCGCACAAGCGGGTACGCAGCAGCTGACACCAGCCACAGCACGAAGGAGGAAGCAACATGGAGCATCTCGGTTTATCGCTGCCAGTCAAGAACATCCCCGCCCTGGATTCGAACTTCGTCCCGCTGGCCGCATTCTGGAAGGCCTACCGCGAAAAGGCGTCCCGGCCGCTGGCCATCGTGGTCGAAGCCGGCGCGGGGCAGCGCGCGGTCCTGCATACGCGCGTCCACGGGACGCCGGATATGGCCGCCGCGGACGCCTACATGGTCGACCGGCTGGTCAAGACACTGCTTTGGCAAAAGGGCGGGCACCATGTCACGATCTGCGGCAGCCAGCCGCTCTACGAGCAAATCGCCCGCGCCTACCAGCCGGGCGGTTCGCGGGCCTTTGACGCCCAGTTCATGGCGCGCGTCTATGAGCAGCCCTTTGCGGTCCATGCGCTGGACTACGCCCAGACGCCGGAACCAGCCGGCCAGTCGGTGTCCGTCGGCCGTCACCTGGACGGCTGCCGGATCGGCTTCGATGCCGGCGGCAGCGACCGCAAGGTGTCCGCGGTCATCGACGGCGAAGCGGTTTTCAGCGAAGAAGTCGTCTGGCTGCCCAAAGAGCAGGCCGACCCCGATTATCATTACCAGGGCATCCTCGAGGCGTTCCGTTCGGCGGCCGCCCGCATGCCGCGTGTCGACGGCATCGGGATCTCCTCCGCCGGCATCTATATCAACAACCGGACGATGGTCGCCTCCCTCTTCCTCAAGGTCCCGGACGACCTGTTTGAGGCCAAGGTCAAGGATATCTTTATCCGGGCCGCCCGCGAGATCGGGCCCGATGTCCCCGTCGTGGTCTGCAACGACGGCGACGTATCGGCCCTGGCCGGCGCGATGAGCCTGGATTCGGGCGAGGTGCTCGGCCTGGCGATGGGCACCAGCGAAGCCGGCGGATACGTCGACGAACACGGCAACATCACGGGCTGGCTGAACGAACTGGCCTTCGTGCCGGTCGACGCCAATCCCGGGGCGATGGCCGACGAGTGGTCCGGCGACATTGGCTGCGGCGTCAAGTACTTTTCCCAAGACGGCGTGATCAAGCTGGCGCCACGGGCCGGCATCGACCTCGCCGCGGCCGCGACACCGGCCGAGAAACTGAAAATCGTCCAGAAGCAGATGGAAGCGGGCGATGAGCGGGCTGCGGCCATATACAAGAGTATCGGATGTTATCTCGGACATGGCCTGGCATGGTATAATGAATTTTACAAAATGAAGCATGTCCTGCTGCTGGGACGCGTGATGAGCGGCAAAGGCGGCGACCTGATCCTGGAAGAAGCGAAGCGGGTCCTGGCCGACGAATATCCTGAAGTCTCTTTGCTGCCCGCGCTGCCGGATGAGAAATTCCGGCGCATCGGCCAATCGGTCGCGGCGGCCAGTTTGCCGGACATCGGGAAAAGAGGTTGACCGCCATGCTGATCAAGAATGCCACCATATACCGGGATGATTTCCAGTTTCACCAGGGCGACCTGGCCATTGCCAACGGGCGCTTTGCCGCCCAGTCCGCGGACAGCGAGATCATCGATTGGGCGGACAAGTTTGTCCTGCCCGGCCTGATCGATGTCCATTTCCATGGCAATTCCGGCGCAGATTTTTCGGACGGCGATTACGACGGGCTGCTACGCATCGCCCGCTTTTTGCTGCAGAACGGGATCACGTCCTTTTCACCGGCCTCGATGACCCTGCCGGAGGAACAGATCCGGGCGTCTTTTGCCACGGCACGCCGACTTGCCGACGAGCAGCCGGACGGCGCGGCGCGTATCCGGGGCATCACGATGGAGGGCCCGGTTTTCAACGCCGCCAAGAAAGGCGCCCAGAACGCCGATTACCTGCAGCTGCCGGATTTCGATGTCTTTGATCGCCTGAACCGGGATTCCGGCGGCATGGTCAAGATCGCCTGTGTCGCACCGGAACTGCCCGGAGCGCTGGACTTCATCGCCAGGGCCAGCCAGGTCTGCACCGTATCGGTCGCCCACACGACCGCCAACTACGACCAGGCCAAGGCCGGCTTCGATGCCGGCGCCCGGCATGTCACCCACCTGTACAACGCCATGCCGCCGCTGGCCCACCGCGAGCCGGGCGTGATCGGTGCTGCCGCCGAAAACCCGGCGGTCACGGCCGAGCTGATCACCGATGGCATCCACATCCATCCCAGCGCCGTGCGGGCCGCCTTCACCTTGTTCGGCCCCGAGCGCATCGTCCTGGTCAGCGATTCCATGATGGCCTGCGGCATGGCCAACGGGGAATACCTGCTGGGCGGCCAGAAGGTCATTGTCAACGGACGCAAGGCCACCTTGGCCGACGGCACGATCGCCGGTTCGGCCACCCATCTCTACGACTGCCTGCGGACCGCCATTTCCTTCGACATCCGCCCGGAGGACGTCATCCGGGCGGCGACCGGCAATCCCGCCCGTGTGATCGGGGCAGATCGGGAGGTGGGCAGCATCGCGGCCGGCAAGGTCGCCGATTTCATCGTCTGCAACCGCGACTGGTCGTTGCACGCCGTTTACAGCGCTGGGAAAAAGGTGACGCGCACCTGAAAGAAGGTCTTTTATGAAACAAAACGCGATCCTGCATCCGGATGTTGCCGTACGGCGCCTGACGCCCCAAGATGACGGCCATCAGTATTTCTTTGGCTATTACGATCTGCCGGCCATCAGCGGCAGCGGCTCGCTGCACCTGGTCAACCGGGTGCCTTTCCGCGACCGGCTGCCCCGGGCCGGCGATGTCGCCGACCTGTGCCTGCTGGATCTGGCCCGCCCGGACCAGGCGCCGGTGCCTGTCGCACAGACCAGCGCCTGGAATTTCCAGCAAGGTGCGCTGGCCCAATGGATACCGGAAGGCTCGTCGGAACAGATCCTGTACAACGATTGGAACGGCAAAACTTACGAGACGGTGATCTGCCGCCCGGCCACCGGCCAGGAACGCCGGATCGGCAAACCGGTCGCGACGGTCTCGCCCGACGGACGCTGGGGCCTGTCGCTCAACTTCGACCGCATCTGGGATTTCCGGCCTGGCTACGGCTATTGCTGCCAGAAAGACCGCTGGGCTGACGACCCCCAGCCGGAAGAAGATGGCATCTGGCTGGTCAACCTGCTCACCGGCGACAGCCGTCTGCTGATCAGCTACGCCCAGCTGGGCATGCTGTACAACGATTCGCCTGAACTGGAAAACCGGAAGATCGTCGTCAACCACATCACCTTCAACCGCACGTCGGACCGCTTCCTCTTCCTGGTCAGGTTCTTCCCCGAACCGGGCGGCCATTGGCTGACCGGCCTGGGTACGGCCGACTTGTCTGGTATTGTCTACAAGCTGCGCCCCTATACCTATGCCTCGCACTACCATTGGCGCGACGGCCGGACCGTCCTGATTCACGCCGATCCCGGCACCGGCAAGGCGCTGGTCGAGCTCGACGACCTCAGCCAGAACGCCCGCGTTTATGACCCGGAATTTTTCAGCCAGGACATTCACTGCAGCTATTCGCCGGACCGGCGCTGGATCGTCGGCGACGGCTATCCGGACAAGGACGGCTATCGCGCGATCCAGCTCTACGACCGGCATACCAAAAAAGGCCTGGTGGTCGGGCGCTTCCAGTCGCCGGCCGTCCCTGTCGTCGACATCCGCTGCGACCTGCATGTGCGCTGGCACCCGAACGGCCGCGCGATCACCTTTGATTCGACCCACGAAGGTTTTCGCGGGGTTTACTTCATGGACCTGGGCGCGGTGCTCGACGCGACATCCGGCCGTTGACAACGACGATGCCGGCGCTGACCAGCAGCAGGGCCAGCAGGCTGTTCCAGGCAAAGACCTGTTCGTGCAGGATCAGGCTCGAGGTCAGCATCCCGACAACCGGCACGCCGAACTTGAAGACGGCGATCTCGGAAACCGGGTTGTGCTTGAGTAACATCAGCCACAGGATGTAGACCAGGGCGACCGAAACAGACAGGAAGGCCAGGGCCAGCAGGGCCGCCGGCCGGTCCAGGGCGATTTTGCCGCCACCGGCCAGGCCGGGCACGAGCAGGACGAGTCCGCCGAACAGCTGTTGCCAGCCTGTCAGCAGAAGCGGGTCGCGGCTTGAGGCCAGCTTTTTGCTGACCAGGTATCCGGCGGCCGCGGCACTTGAGGAAAGCACGACAAAGCCCTCGCCGAGCAGGCGGAACTGCCAGTCAAGGCCCGCATGCCAGTTGATCAGGAAAATACCGGCCAGGCCAAGCAGGCAGCCGAGTATTTTTTTTGCGTTCAGGCGTTCCTGGCGGAAAACAAGCGGGGTCACCAACACGAGCAGAAACACACCGGCCTGGTTGAGGACGGAGGTCTTGGCGCTCTGGGTGTGGGCCAGGCCGATGTAGATGAAAAGGTATTGCAGGACGGTCTGGAGCAGCCCCAGCAGGGCGATGCCGACCCAGGCGGCGCGCGGCGGCCGGATCGCCTGGCGCCGGACCAGGCGGGCGAACAGCAGCGTGCAGCATCCGGCGGCCGTGAAACGGATCCCGGCAAAAAGCAGCTTGCCGGCAAGATCGTCGGATGCGATTTGCATCAGCTGGTAGCTCAGCTTGACCACCGGGTAGCTGACGCCCCAGATCAGGCAGCAAAACAGCGCCGTGCACCAGATGACGGGCCGGCGCTGAAAGAACGGTTTTTCAGGGATCATAGCGCCTGCCAGTCGAACACGATCCCCAAAGGCGCCTGCGGGTCTGCCGCCAGACGGGCATAGATCGGGCCGGCCTTGGCCGGCGAGACCACCTCGGAGACGATCGGCCGGACTTTGAGGCGGCCGGACGCGATTAAATCCAAGAGTACGCGGTAGTCGTCCTGGCGGGTCCAGTAGCCGGGGTAGGAATCGACCGAGGGGCGGACAAAATTGTGCGCGCCGATGATCGAGACGCCCGGCTTGTGCACCATCTGGTAGAAGTCGATCGGCTTGTCGGAAACGCGGGTGCAGCCGAGCAGGGCGATCCGGCCTTGCCTGGCGGCCAGCTCCAGGGCTTGCTCCAGGGCGCGGGCCGACCCGGTCACCTCGATGATCGCGTTCATGCCCCGGCCGTGGGTCAGGTCGAGGAGGGCCGGTTTGAGACCGGTGTCGTCGGGCGCGAAAACCGCGTCCGCCCCCAGCTGCAGCGCCAGCTGGCGCCGCTCAGGGGAAAAGTCCAGTGCCACGACCGGCATGCCGCCGTCCAGGCGGGCCAGCTGGGTGGTAAAAATACCGAGCAGCCCCTGCCCCATGACCAGGACCGATTCGCCCAGTTCGAGGCGAACCTTGCGCAGGCCCTGCAGCGACATGCTGGCGATGACGGTAAAGGCCCCGTCCAGGGATGCGACGTCGTCCCGGACCTTGACCAGGCCTTCGGCCTTCATGATGGTGTGCGTCTGGTGGCGGCCGTGGTAGACGATGACCCGGTTGCCCGGCGCCAGGTCTTGAACGCTGCTGCCGCAGGCCGCGATCCGCCCGACGGCGCAGTAGCCCATGTAGGCGGGAAAGCTGGCCGGGGTATTGGGCATGGCCAGCAGGTTGGCCCGTTCGGTCCCGGCGCTCAAGACCGAATAGAGCGTCTCGATCAGGACCTCGCCGTCCTGCGGCTCCTGGACCGCATACGCTTCCAGGGCTGCCTGGCCGATGCCGGCAAAGACGATCCGATAGCCTTCCATAACGCGTTCCTTTCAGTTGCGGACGGCCAGAACGACCTTGCCGATGTTCAGGCTCTGTTCCAGCAGGTCATGCGCGTCCTGGGGCTTTTCAATTGGCAGAACCCGGTTGATGGTCGGGCGGATCTCGCGCGATTCCAGCTTGGGCCAGACACTTGAAACGAGCTCGCTCAGGATCCGCGCCTTCATCTCCGGCGTCCGGTTGCGCAGCATGCTGCCGACCAGGTGAATGCCCTTGGTCAGCAGATCGCGCAGGGGGACTTCGGTGGTGGTTCCGGCCAGGGTTGAGATCAGGACCCAGGTGCCGCCGTGGGCCATGAAGGGCAGGCTCTGGCCCAGGGCGGCGCCACCCAGGCAGTCCATGGCGACGTGGATCGGCCGCCCGGCCGCAAACTCTTGTCCGAGCACGGCGGCGGTGTCCTCGCTGGCGCTGTTGATCACGATATCCGCGTTGAGGTGGCGGATGGAATCGGCGATTCCCCCGGACAGGACCGAGGTGATCACCCGGGCGCCGAACGCCTTGGCCAGGGGGATGGCGACGCTGGCCAGCCCGCTGGCGCCGGCCGGGATAAAGGCGGTCTGCCCGGCTTGCAGGTGTCCCTCGATGAACAGGTTCAGGTACGAGGTGGCAAAGGCTTCCGGCAGGGCGGCCGCTTCGGTGAAGGTCAGGCCGCGGGGGATCGGCATCAGGAGATCGTAGCGCACCGCGACCCGCTGCGCGTAGCCGCCGCCGCCCAGGAGAGCGCAGACGGCGTCCCCGATCTGCCAGGTGCTGTTCTGGGCCGCCTCCGGCCCGATGTCCGCGATAACTCCGGACACCTCCAGGCCCATCCATTCCGGCCAACCGGGCGGCGGCGGGTACTTGCCCTGGCGCTGCAGCAGGTCGGCCCGGTTCAGGGCCGCGGCGTGGATGTCGACCAGGACCTCGTCGGGTTTGAGGACCGGGTCGGGCACGTCCGACCAGACCAGGTTTTTGGCGGGATCTACGAGGATGGCTTTCATGTCAGTAACTTCCTTTCAGGCCCAGGCTGCGGCCGCCGTCGATCACGAAATTCTGGCCGGTGATGAACGAGGCTTCGGGTGCGGCCAGGTAAGCGATCAGGTCGGCGACTTCAGCGGCGTTGCCGTTGCGGCCGATATAGTTGGTGTGGCTGACGTCTTTGTCATCGCGCTGCACCAGGCCCGGCGAGACGCAGTTGACCGTGATCTGGTCCTTGCCCAGCTCGACGGCCAGCGACTTGGACATGCCGAGCAGCCCGCCCTTGGAGGCGCCGTATTCGACGCAGCCCTTGGTGCCGTTGAGGGCGACGATCGAGGCGACCAAAATGATGCGTCCGCCTTCGCCGCGCCCCAGCATGCTGCGGGCCGCGGCGCGGGCGAAATAAATGCCGCCCATCAGGTTGACCCCGATGATGTCCTGGATCACCTCGTCGGTCTGTTCGGTCAGGTTGCGCATCTTGTCGCGGGCGCTGCCGCCGGCCGAATGGACCAGGACATCGACCCGGCCCAGCGTCTGCTCAACCTGGTCGACGGCCGCGTTGACGGCCTGCGGGTTCTGGACATCCACAACCAGAGCCAGGGCACGGCCGCCCTGGGCGGTGATCTCGTCGGCGACCGCCTGCGCCCGGCCCAGGTTGATGTCACAGACCGCGATCGCGGCGCCGTCAGCTGCTAGACGCAAGGCGGTGTGGCGGCCGATGTTGCCGGCCCCGCCGGTGATGAGGGCAACTTTTCCTTCCAGTTTCATTTTTGGCCTCCCGTTAAAATTCCAGCTTGAATCCGCCGGCCATCATCGTGGCCTGCTGAACCAGCAGTTCGTGGGCATAAGAGTAGGGGTTCTCTTTCTCGCCGCGCACCATCTGGGCAAAATCGAGCATCATAGCATCGTAGCGGTCGCCGTTTTCCGGCAGTTCGATGATCTTGCGCGCGTCCGCGTATGGCTGCGAGTAGTCTTTCATCGTCACGGCCATGACGGTCGGGCGTTCGAGGGGCTTGATCTCGATGCTGCCCTGGCTGCCGCAGACGGTCAGGTGGCGCCGGCCGTAGCCGTTGACCTCGAAGGACGAGGTGCGCACCGTCGCTACACCACGGGGGTATTCCAGGATGGCCAGGCCGTTGTCCGGCACATCGACCCCGTCCAGGCCGGTCTGTTTCTGGTACGGAATAACGCGATCCGGCTTGCCCTGCAGCAGCAGGACCAGGTCGATCAGGTGACAGCCGAAGATCGTCATGGTGCCGCCCTGGAAATGTTTCAGCCAGGTGCGGAATTCGCTGGAATGCTCGGTGCACATCGCGGTGTCGATCGAGTGGATCTCACCCAGGTCGCCGCGTCGGACCGCTTCCAGGCAGTACTGGACTGCCGGGTTGTAGCGGTACATGTAGCCCAGCTGGATGACCAGGCGTGCTTTTTCGGCGTCCTGCAGCAGCTTGCGGTAGGCGTCGATATCCTCGCCGGCCGGTTTGTCCATGTGGATATGCAACCCGCGGTCAATGCAGGTCTGGGCGGTCGGCACCAGTCGCCAGACATCGGTCTCGACCAGGACCGCGTCCAGGTCTTCGATTGCCAGCAGTTCCTCCGGGGTCATCCAGCGAAGGTCCTTGTAGACCTCCAGGCTGCTGCGCTTTTGGATCCATTCCGGATCGGTTTCGGCGATGCCGACCACGTCAAAAACACCCGGGAATGTCCGGACCGCTTTCATCTTGCCTTCGCCGTGGTTGTGTCCGATGCCGATCTGGCCGATTTTGATTTGTTTCATAGCCGCACCTCCAGTCGATCTCATTTTAGTCATTTACGTGATCCGGATAAATGGCCATTCAGATAATTTTTGTTTTATTTGATACTGATCCCGCAGCCAACCAGACTCCTTACCGGACACGCAAACTGGATCGCGGCCGTTCCAGGCGGTATAATCAGGCCAAAGGAGCGATGCACCATGCCTGCTGAACTTTTATCTGATCTGATAATCATGCGTCTCTGGGCGGTCAACCAGATCAACCTGCAGCCCAGCGAACCGGTCAAGCGTGACAACCGGGAGCGCTGGGCGATCGCGATCAAGACCGCCGGCCAGACCGTGTACACGTCGCAGGGCCAGGATTACTTGTCCGACCCCGGCCACGTGGTGGTGCTGCCCCAGGGCATCTCCTACAGCTGGGCCTGTTCGGAGCCCGGCGAGTGCATCATGTTCGAATTCGACGCCCGGCCGCAAAAGCGCGGTTTCGTACCCCTTTGCATCCGCGTCGGCAATCCGGCCGAGATCACCGGACTGGCCCGTAAAGCCGCGCTGAACTGGGTTTTCCGGCGGCCGGCCTACCTGGTCAAATGCCTGGCTTCCCTGTACGAAATCGTCGGGCAACTGGCGGATGCCGGCCCGATCGACTACGCGGCGTCGAGCCGGCAGCAGCTGATCCTGCCGGCGGTCCGCCATCTGGAGAAGCACTACAACCAGCCGGGCCTGAACAACGACACCTTGGCGGAGCT
>JAAYJD010000030.1 GCA_012523135.1 Clostridiaceae bacterium | reverse complement strand
CTTTTTCCTGGGTAAGTTTTTTGACTACCCCGTATCGCTAAAAATGAAGACTCTGGCCAATATGGGCTTTCCCCGCACCATGAAGGCAGGCTTTGGTTATATGCACTCGGCATTGCGCAAGCTGCCGGAGGATTCGTTGGAGAACTTCTACATCAACCGATTTGGCAAGCCTTTGTACAGTATGTTTTTCGAAGGTTATACCGAAAAAGTGTGGGGCAGGCATCCGTCCAGCATCTCAGCTGACTGGGGCGCGCAGAGGGTCAAGGGATTGTCGCTGAGCAAAACGCTGGCCAACGCTCTTTTCAAGCCATTCAGGAAGAATAAAGTGACTGAGACGTCCTTAATTGAACAGTTTCATTATCCCAAAAAAGGTCCCGGACAGCTCTGGGAAACACTCGCGGATGAGATCAGAAGCAAGGGTGGCGAAATTCATCTGAACATGTCGGTCGACAAAATTTATGCAGAACAGAATCGTGTTGTTGCGGTGGAAGCAGCAGAGATGGACCCGAATAGCCTGAATAGTGGCTCCGGGGAGCGGACTGCGCGCACTTTTACCGGCGATTACTTTCTCTCTACGATGCCCATCAAGGATCTGATCGACTCCATGGCAGTGACTGTACCGCCGCAGGTCAAGGAGGTTGCCGCAGCTCTGCCCTATCGTGATTTCATGACCGTTGGTCTGTTGGTCAAACATCTGGATCTTGTGAATGATACCGGCATGAAAACGCTGTTCGGAGGTGTTCCTGATTGTTGGATTTATATTCAGGAGCATGATGTGCGGTTGGGCCGGTTGCAGATCTTCAACAACTGGTCACCTTATATGGTCAAGGATCCGCGCAACACGATCTGGATCGGCCTGGAATACTTTTGCAATGAGAACGATGATTACTGGCGTATGAATGATGAGACGTTCATTCAGTATGCCATCGATGAGCTCGTGAAAATCGGCTTGATTCGGGCTGACAGCGTACTGGATACAGTCCGCTTGCGTGTCAAGAAGGCATATCCGGCCTACTTTGGCTCCTATGAACACTTTGATCAAGTGCGTGCCTGGCTGGACAAATTTGACAACCTCTACTGCATTGGCCGTAACGGCCAACATCGCTACAACAACATGGATCATTCCATGCTGACCGCGATGGAAGCCGTTCGTGCCATTCGCGGTATGGCGGACAAATCAGCTATCTGGCAGGTCAATACAGAGCAGGAATACCATGAAGCGAGTACCTGAACGAAATCGGCTGATAGCTTCTTTAAAAAAACAGGCCGGCTGGATTGTGCCTGGGCTGCTGTTGCTGTTCAGTCTGGGCAGTGTGCTTTATTACATCGCCGGTCCGTCGCGCGGCTATTTCCATTCGGATTGTACGGACTCGATCTACTGGGCCAAGGCCGCCGTGGATGCGGGTCGGCTGCTCAATCCTGATTTCGGTTATGCCGCCTTACTTCCCTTTGGCGCCAACTTGTGGTTGATTCCCATGGTCAGCATCTGGGGCATGACATTTCCGGTGCATATCGCCGGCATGTTGATCTTCGCGCTGGTTTATGGCGCGGCGCTTCTTTTTCTGGCGAAACAGCTTGGGTATAGCATCTGGTGGACGGCCGGCTTGACCTCTGCCATGTTTCTGCTTGTCTCGGGCAGCGATAAGCTGCGGGAGATCATGTGGGGGCATGTGATTTATTACAGCCTGGGCATCCTGTTTATCCTGGTCGGTCTTGCTTTGATCCAGAAAATCGAGAAGGGCAAAAGAGCCACGCTTTATGTTGTCCTGCTGGCACTATTTACGGCTTGCGTGGCGACCGATGGCATCCAGACAGTTGCCCTCTATCTCCTGCCGTTGGCCGGTTCATTGCTCTTGGAACGTCTTTTTGAGCCGAAAGCCACTGAACAGACCGGCAAAACTCGAAAAACGCTCCAACTCGTGATGATCATGCTGGTAGCAACGGTCCTGGGCATGCTCCTTCTCTACCTGGTCCTGGCACGAGGCGGGATCATTGCAGGTTATGCCAACGCTTACTCAACCTTTTCAAGTGCCAGCACCTGGCCGGATAATCTGCGTAATGTTGTTCCAAATCTATTATCCCTATATGGCATTTCGGTGCAAGATGGCGTGTCGCTGGTCAGTCTGGATTCGATCATGGTCTTAGTCAAATTGGGCGGACTGGCAGTCCTGGCTGTTGTACCGGCCATCCTGCTGGTCAAATATAGCCAGATTGACAGCAGACTGGTCAAAAGGACGCTCTGGATACACATCATCACAACATTCATCATCTTGTTTCTGGTGGTAATCGGCAATCTTGGCAAATCCGATTGGCGCTTGATACCCGTTTTAGGCACGGCGATCCTGTCTACCGTGACTGGTTTGCGCTGGCTGATGGGCGGTCAGCATAAAACCTTAGAGCCTTTTTCGGCACGAGAGCTTTCTGATCAGCATACAAGTGAATCAACAATTGTTCGCAGAGGGACGAAAGCAGATGCGATTGTTGTCAGGCGAGTGGCCACCATCGGCTTGATAGTCATCTTGCTGAATGCCGGTTTGTCCGCTGTAGAGATGCTGCGCATGCCTTACGATTATGGCCATGATAATCAACTGCATCAGCTAGCGGATTATCTGAAAGATGAGAACCTAATTGAAGGTTATGCTACGTTTTGGAATGCTCAGGCATTAACACTGCTCTCCAATGATCATGTTCATGTTCGAAATATCCAGGTTGATCATGACGGTATCAAACCACGTAAGTATCAGAGCAATTGGAATTGGTATCAGGATCAACCGACAATCAAACGCTACTTTATTCTGTTGAGTACTCAAGAATATGATCAACTCGCAGCTTCTCCAGACTGGCGAAAGATTGAGTCAATCATTGAGGAAACTAGAATGACCGGAACAGATCACACACTTCTGATTGTTAATATGAACCCGTGGTTGATCGTCGGATGGGAATCTGACTAAATGAATTCAATCCCTCAATTAGGGAAACGTTTCAAACATTATTAAGCACAATACAAATAATTGTTTATATTCGTAATGTTTTGTCACATAAATTTGAACACCAACTAAACACCAAAGGCATTTATATAATGCCGGAACAGCCCGTAATATGAGGCTTTCTGCTGTAT
>JAAYJD010000221.1 GCA_012523135.1 Clostridiaceae bacterium | reverse complement strand
GGGCACCTGACCGCCGAAGCACCGCGCGTGATGCTGACAGGAGACGGGCTGCGCGAGCTGGAATCGCCCGGACCGGACGAGCTTTACAAAACACTCTGATCCGCTACAATAAGGGATGAAGTCCGGGGAATCCGGATCACACCAGCACCTTACCTGATCGAGCAGCTGGACGCTGCAGGAGGACCAACCAGATGAGCTATGAGAACATCGCCCGCACCGACCCGGCTGTTTATGCGGCTATCCAGCAGGAGATAGGCCGTCAGCGTGACAAGATCGAGCTGATCGCATCCGAGAACTTTGTCAGCGAAGCCGTTCTTGAAGCGGCGGGCACACCGTTGACCAACAAGTATGCCGAGGGCTATCCCGGCAAGCGCTACTACGGCGGCTGCGAATACGTCGACATCGTCGAACAGCTGGCGATCGACCGCGCCAAGCAGCTCTTCGGGGCTGACCATGTCAACGTGCAGCCGCATTCCGGCGCCCAGGCCAACACGGCAGTCTATTTCGCCATGCTCGAGCCCGGCGACAAGATCCTCGGCCTCAATCTGGCGCACGGCGGCCACTTGACGCACGGCATGTTCAAGAACGTGTCCGGCAAAACTTACCAGGCCGTCGCCTACCAGGTCGAGCCGGACACCTGCACGATCGATTACGACAAGCTTGAGGCACTCGCCGTCGCCGAAAAGCCGAAACTGATTGTCGCCGGCGCCAGTGCCTATCCGCGCACCCTCGACTTCGCCCGCTTCCGGGCGATCGCCGACGCGGCCGGCGCTTACCTGATGGTCGACATGGCCCACATCGCCGGCCTGATCGCGGCCGGCTTGCACCCCGACCCGGTGCCGTATGCCGATTTTGTCACGACGACGACCCACAAGACGCTGCGCGGTCCGCGCGGCGGCATGATCCTGTGCCGCGAAGCCTTCGCCAAGGCGATCGACTCGGCGGTCTTCCCCGGCCAGCAGGGCGGGCCTTTGATGCACATCATCGCCGCCAAGGCCGTCGCCTTCAAGGAAGCTCTCGAGCCCTCGTTTGCCGTATACCAGAAAAACATCGTGGCCAACGCCAAGGCGCTGGCCGACGGCCTGATGCGGCGCGGCATCCGCCTGGTTTCCGGCGGCACCGATACGCACCTGATGCTGGTCGACCTCCGGGAGACCGGTGTCACCGGCAAGACGCTGCAGCTGCACCTCGACGAGGTTAACATCACCTGCAACAAGAACGGCATCCCCTACGATCCGGAAAAGCCGTTTGTCACCTCGGGCATCCGCCTGGGCACCCCCGCCGTGACGACCCGCGGCATGAACGAACAGGATATGGACGAAATCGCCGCGCTGATCCAGCTCACCCTGACCCATTACGATACCGCACAAGACGAGATCCGCTCGCGTGTCGCCGCTCTCTGCGCGCGCTACCCGCTCTATGCCGGTCTCTGAGGCCAACAAGGTATCAGGAGGATAACTGTGGACAGCACCAGGGGGCGAACCGAGCCGCTGGCCTACCGGATGGCCCCGCGAACCCTAGACGAATTGGTCGGCCAGGAGCATATCCTCGGGCCCGGCAAAATGCTGCGCCGCATGGTTGAAGCCGACCGGCTCAGTTCGATCATCCTGTTCGGCCCCCCCGGTACCGGCAAGACCTCCCTGGCCCGCGTCGTCGCCGCGACCACCCGCTCCGGATTCGCCAAGCTCAACGCCGTAACCGCCGGCGTGGCCGACATCAAGCGGGTCATCGCCGATACCGAGAACCCGATCCTCAACCCGTCGGGCCGGACACTGCTGTTTGTCGACGAGATCCACCGCTTCAACAAGCTGCAGCAGGACGCCCTGCTGCCCCAGGTGGAAAACGGCACGCTGATCCTGATCGGGGCGACGACCGAGAACCCCTTTTTCGAGGTCAACAAGGCCCTGATCTCCCGCTCGACCGTCTTCCAGCTCCAGCCGCTCAGCGAGCAGGACATCCTCCGGATCCTGGACATGGCGCTGCAGGACAAGGAAAGGGGCCTGGGCCAGTTCCAGGTCGAACTCGAGCCCGACGCCCTGGCGCGGATCAGCTCCATGGCCAACGGCGATGCCCGGATTGCGCTCAACGCCCTGGAGCTGGCCGTCATCACGACGCAGCCCGACGCCGAAGGCATCATCCGGATCGACCAGGCGGTCATCGAAGACTGCATGCAGAAGCGCTCCATCGCCTTTGACCGCGACGGGGAGAGCCACTACGACACGATCAGCGCCCTGATCAAGTCGATGCGCGGCTCGGACCCGGACGCGGCCGTCTTCTACCTGGCCCGTGCCCTGCACGGGGGCGAGGACATCGAATTTTTGGCGCGCCGTATCCTGATCTGCGCCGCCGAGGATGTCGGCCTGGCCAACCCGCAGATGCTGACTCTGGCTTTATCGGCCTACCAGGCCGTCACGATGGTCGGCATGCCCGAAGCGCGCATCATCCTCAGCGAGGCCGCGCTGGCCGTCGCGACCAGCCCCAAGTCCAACGCCACGGTCGTGTCGATCGACCAGGCGGCCGACGACGTCGCCAACCGCCGCACCGGTGAGATCCCGATGCACCTGCGCAACGCGCCGGTTGACGGGATGGCCGCGCTCGGCTACGGCAAAGGCTACCGCTACGCCCACGACTACCCCGGCAACATCGTCGACCAGGATTACCTGCCCAAAGAGATGCTGGGCACCGTCTACTACCAGCCGACCAGCAACGGCTACGAATCCCGCATCCGGGAATGGCTGGAAAAAAGGAGGCAAAAATCATGAGCCGCAAGGCCTACACGATCGGTTACGGACACGGGACGCGCCAATTTGAACTGGACGAGGAGCGGGTGCTGCTGGAAATGGCCGCAGCGCGCATCGACACGGAGCCGGATGAAACCGAAGAGGTGCGCCGCGCCCTGCAAAACCCGATCGGCTCGCCGCCGCTAACTGAGATCGTCCGCCCCGGCGAGAAAATCTGCATCATCACCAGCGACATCACCCGGCCGTGCCCCTCGGCCGTGATCCTGCCGCCCCTGCTCGGGGAACTGGAGCAGGCCGGCGTCCATCTCGATGACATCACCGTTGTCTTCGCCCTCGGCAGCCATCGCCGGCACACCGACGAGGAACAGGAACGACTGGTCGGCCCGGCGGTGTACAGCCAGGTGCACACGGTCGATTCCGACCCCGAAGACACGGTTTTCCTCGGCATGACCGCCCTGGGCACGCCGGTCAACATCACATCAGTGGTCGCCCAGGCCGACCGGCGCATTTGTGTCGGCAACATCGAATACCATTACTTTGCCGGTTACAGCGGCGGAGCCAAAGCCCTGATGCCCGGCGTGTCGGACCGCGAAGCGATCCAGGCCAACCACAGCCGCATGGTCGAAGCGACATCGCGGGCCGGCGAAATCGAGCACAACCGGCTGCGCCGGGACCTCGAGGAGGCGGCCGATATCTGCGGCTGCGATTTCATCCTCAACGTCATCCTCAGCGAAGACAAACGGATCCTGCGGGCCGTGGCCGGCGACCACCGCGCCGCGCACCGCGCCGGCTGCACCTTCCTGGACAGCTTGTACAAGATATCGGTCGAGCGCCGGGCCGACCTGGTGATCGCCACGCCGGGCGGCTATCCCAAGGACATCAACCTGTACCAGGCACAAAAGGCGCTTGACAACGCCCGTCATGCCGTGAAACCTGGCGGGATCATCATCCTGGCCGGTGCCTGCGGCGAGGGGTTCGGCGAAGAAGTGTTCGGCGAATGGCTGCTGGCAGCCGCAAAGCCGCAGGACCTGATCGAGCGGGTCAAGCAGGAGTTCCGCCTCGGCGGGCATAAGGCGGTGGCGATCGCCATGACCCTGGCCCATGCCCAGGTCTATTTCGTATCCGACATGGACCCGGATGACGCGGCCAAAACATTCATGAAACCCTACCAGGACCTGGACGCGGCCATCGCGGACGCCCTGGATGCGCTCGGTCCCGACGCCCGGGTGATCGTCATGCCGCATGCCGGTTCGACCTTGCCCGATGTGCGCGCCTGACGAATTCATAGTTATTTAATAGGGATTAACCGGCCAGGTAACGGACGTTACGCCTGCGGCCCCGCCATCGGTTTAGAGTAACGGATGTATGCTATTAAGGGAGATGACAGCATGAGCGATGTCAAACGCGTCTATCTGGACCACGCGGCCACCACACCGGTGCGGCCGGAAGTGTTGGATGTGATGCTGCCGGTGTTTGGCCGGCAGTACGGCAATCCGTCGTCCTTTTACCGGTCCGGGCAGGAAGCCCGGCGTCTGGTCGACCAGGCGCGCCAGAGTGTAGCCGCCTGCCTGCATGCCGACCCGCGTGAGATTTACTTCACCTCCGGCGGCACGGAATCCGACAACTGGGCGATCAAGGGGACGGCCGCCGCGCTGGGCGGGAAGGGGCGCCACATCGTCACGTCCCGCATTGAGCACCACGCCGTGCTGCACAGCTGTGACGCGCTGGCCCGCCAGGGTTACGAGATCACAGCGGTCGAGGTCGACGCCGACGGTCTCGTCTCACCTGAAGCGGTGCGCGCCGCGCTGCGGCCCGACACCATCCTGGTCAGCATCATGATGGCCAACAACGAGATCGGCACGATCCAGCCGATTCGCGAGATCGGGGCCATCTGCCGGGAGCACAAGGTGCTGTTCCACACGGACGCCGTGCAGGCGGCCGGGGCGCTGCCGATCGATGTCGGCGACCTGAATGTCGATCTGCTCTCCATCTCCGGCCACAAGTTCTACGCCCCCAAGGGGGTCGGCGTCCTCTATATCCGCCGCGGGGTGCGCATCGCCAACCTGCTCGACGGCGGCGCCCAGGAAAGCAACCGCCGCGCCGGCACCGAAAACGTGCCCGGCATCGTCGCCCTGGCGCGCGCGCTCGAGCTGGCGGTTGCGGAAATGCCCGCGACAGCACAGCTGCAATCCCGCCTGCGCGACCAGCTGATCGAGGATGTCATGAGCCGCATCCCCCACACGCGCCTGAACGGCCATCCGACGCGGCGATTGCCCAACAACGTCAATTTTTCCTTCGAATTCATCGAAGGCGAATCGATCCTGCTGATGCTCGACCATTTCGGCTACGCCTGCTCCAGCGGTTCGGCCTGCACCTCGGGGTCGCTGGATCCCTCCCATGTCCTGCTGGCGATCGGGCTGCCCCACGAGATCGCCCACGGCTCGCTGCGGGTTACGCTGGGGCACAGCACCCAGGCTGAGGATCTCCGGCGGCTGACCGCCGACCTGGAGCAGATCGTGGCCCGGCTGCGGGCGATGTCGCCGCTCTACGAGGAGAAAACACAAGCCGGCCTCTGATTGACCGGACAGAAAGGTGTAACAGCATGCAATACAGCGAAAAAGTCATGGACCATTTCATGAATCCGCGCAATGTCGGGGAAATCGAAAACGCCGACGCATCCGGTACGGTCGGCAACGCCAAGTGCGGCGACATCATGAAGGTCACGCTCAAGATTGAAAACGGGGTCGTCGTCGACGCCAAGTTCAAGACCTTCGGCTGCGGATCGGCGATCGCCACCAGCTCGATGGCGACCGAGATGATCAAGGGCAAGACCCTCGACGAAGCGCTCCGCCTGACCAACAAGGCCGTGGCCGAAGCGCTCGACGGCCTGCCCCCGATCAAGATGCACTGTTCGTTGCTGGCCGAACAGGCCGTCAAGTCCGCTTTGCAGGAGTATTTCATCAAAAACAACCTGCTGACCGACGAAAACCGCCATTTCTTCGACAAGCTCGATGAGGATGCCCACGATGCCGGCTGATCCGGCTCACCAGGCAGACCGCCACGTTATCGTCGGCATGAGCGGCGGAGTCGATAGCTCCGTCGCTTCTTTGTTGCTGCGCGAGCAAGGCTATTCGGTCAGCGGGGTCTTCCTGCTGACCGACGACAGCAGCGCCCAGGCCCTGGCGGACAGCCGCGCCGTCTGCCGCCAGCTGGAAATCCCCCTCAAGGAAATCGATATCCGCACCCGTTTCCGCACCTGGGTGGTCGACACGTTTGTCGACGCCTGGCTGGCCGGCCTGACGCCCAACCCCTGCGTGCTCTGCAACCCGACAGTCAAGTTCAGTTTGCTCCGTGAAGCGGCAGACCAGCTCGGCGCCCGCTGGATCGCCACCGGCCACTACGCGTCTGTCCGGCAAACCCCGGAGAACCGGCTGGGCCTGGTCCAGACCGGCGCAGGCCAAAAAGACCAGACCTATTTCCTTTACCGGCTCGGCCAGGACCTGTTGGCCCGCCTGCTGCTGCCGCTGGCCGACTGGCAAAAGGAAGCGGTGCGGGCAAAAGCCGGCGCCGCCGGCCTGACCGATGCCGGCGGGCATAACCTGGGCCAGAAAGCGGACAGCCAGGACATCTGCTTTATTCCGGACGGCGATTATCCCGGCCTGGTCCGCCGCGAAGCCGAACGGCGCGGTCTGGCCACTTCGTCCTGGTTTGAGCCGGGACCGGTTGTCGACCTGGCAGGGAAGACGATCGGGCAGCACAAGGGCCTGCTGCACTACACCGTCGGCCAGCGCAAGGGGTTCGAAGTGCGCACGACCGAGCGGCTGTTCGTGCTGGCCAGGCGGCCGGCCAGCAACACGCTGGTCGTCGGGCCCTACAGCCACCTGTATCACAAACAGATCCGGCTCACGGATGTTGTCTGGTCCGGTGCAAAAAGTCTCAAAGCCGGCCAGCCGGTACTGGCCCGGGTGCGCAGTTCGGCCGTCAAAGCACCCGCCCAGGTCTGGCCGCAGCCTGACAAAAGCCTGCGGGTCGTTTTCGAGCAGCCGGTCGCTGCGCCGACGCCGGGGCAATCCGGCGTGCTCTATGAAGACCGGCTGATCCTGGCCGGCGGGATCATTGCGGACGATATGTCAGATTGATGTCATGACGGCCTGACGATTTGTGATGTGGGTCAGATAGGCAAAGCCCTGCGCGCGCAGCCAGTCCCGGCCTTCCGGCAGCAATCCGCCGACGCCGGCCGCATCGTGCGCGTCGCTGGACAGGCAGACACGTTCGCCGCCGAGCGCGCGGTAGTGCGCCAGGATCGCCGGGTCCGGCCAGGCAGCGGCAGCGGACAAGCCGCTGGCGCGCAGCACGCGGACGGTGGCCGTATTGATCTCAAGCGTCTTGCCGGTTGCAGCCAGGCGCCGCAGCAGGTGATCGAAGCGGTCCGGCTGCTCGGCAAAGGTCAGTTTGCGGTGCTCCCAGGGCGCGTAGCGGCTGATGTAGTCAAAATGGCCCAGGATGTCCCAATCGGGACAGCCGTCGACCATGTCGGCCAGCTGTTCCAGGTAACGCCCGTAAACGTGGCGACGGCCGCGCAGGTAGATCGCCTGGTCGCTGTAGGGGTCCTCGCCGTCCAGGATATGCAGCGACAAAATGATCGCGTCGAAGGGGTAGCGCAACGCCAGCCGGCCGTACAGGGCGTCGAGATGGGGCAAGTAGCCCAGCTCGATCCCGTAGAGAACCCGGACACCCAATCGCGAGCCTTGCGCCTGCAGATCCCGGATGGCCCGCGCATACCGGTCGAGATTGAACACGGCTTCTTCGCCGGCGACGTAGGAAACATCCTTTTCGAAATGCTCGGTCAGGCAAACGCCGGCCAGCTGGCTTTGGACGGCCGCGTCGAGCAGTTCACCGCCCGTCTGGCGGCCGTCGAAGGAGAAGAGGCGGGTATGGGTGTGATGGTCGATCAGCATAGGGCACCTGCGCGCTTAAGGTGAAGCGTAACCTTTGTGATGTTCGGTCCTTGAAAATAGATTATAATACAGTCAGCATAAAAGACAAACCAGCAGGGAGGATCCAGACGACATGAAAGAACAGGAAAAAACCAAAAAAACCGCGCCGGCAGACGGCAAACAATTAAAAAAGGATCTGCAGGTTGATTTCCCCAACTTGTGGGACCGGATCACGGACGATGACCGCGAACGGGTCATGGCGTTCTCCGAAGACTACAAGACGTTTATCGACATGGGTAAGACGGAGCGCAGTTTTGTCGCGGTTGCCGTGGAGACGCTCGAAAACATGGGTTACGTGCCCCTGACAGGCCAGGATCACTTCGAGCCGGGCAGCAAGGTCTACCACACGATCCGCAACAAGGGCCTGGTCGCCGCCGTCGTCGGGACGGATGACGCGGCCCTGGGCTTCAACCTGATCGGGGCCCACATCGACTCGCCGCGCCTCGACCTCAAGCCGCTGCCGATCTACGAGGAGAGCGAACTGGTCTTTTTCAAAACGCATTACTACGGCGGGATCAAGAAATACCAGTGGCCGGCTATTCCGCTGGCGGTGCACGGGATCATCTTCCGCGCCGACGGATCCCCTCTGACCGTCCGTATCGGGGAGAACCCCCAGGAGCCGGTCCTGACCATCACGGACCTGTTGCCCCACCTCGGCGCCGAGCAGATGAGCCGCAAGGCGACCGACCTGATCAAGGGCGAGGACCTCAATGTCCTGGCGGCCTCGCTGCCGTTTGCCGACCCGGAGCTGGCCGGCCGGTTCAAACTGGGTCTGCTCCAGCTGCTCCTGGAACGCTACAACCTAAAGGAAAAGGATTTCGTCTCCGCGGAAATCGAGCTGGTTCCGGCCGGCCAGGCCCGCGACGTCGGCCTGGATGCCAGCATGATCGGCGCCTACGGCCAGGATGACCGCGTTTGCGCCTTCACCGCCCTGACCGCCCTGACCAGTCTGGAAACGCCCGCGCGCACGTCGGTCTGCCTGCTCTTCGACAAAGAGGAGATCGGCAGCGAGGGGAACACGGGCGCCCAGTCCCGCGCCTACGAGTATGCCATCCAGGAACTGTTCGTGCGCATAAGTGAGCCGGGCCGCAGCCAGCTCGACTTCGCCCGCATGCTGTCGCGCTGCCAGATGCTGTCCGCCGATGTCAGCGCCGCTTTCGACCCCACCTATGCCTCGGTGTACGACAGCAAGAACGCCAGCTACCTCGGTCACGGCCTGTGCCTGGTCAAGTATGTCGGCGCCCGCGGCAAAAGCGGCACAAGCGATGCCAACGGCGAGTTTTTCAGCAAGATCATCCGCATGTACGATGCCGCGCAGGTTCCGTGGCAGACCGGCGAACTGGGCAAAGTCGACGCCGGCGGCGGCGGCACCGTCGCCGTTTACCTGGCAAGCCTGGGCATGGAAGTGATCGACTGCGGTGTGCCGGTCCTGTCGATGCATTCGCCCTTTGAAGTCACCAGCAAGGCCGATGTCTACTACACCTACGTGGCCTACAAGACGTTTTTTGAGAAAGCCTGATGCCGTCCGCCCCGCAGGCAGAACGCTGTACCTTGTGTCCGCGCGCCTGCGGGGCGGAGCGCACACCGGAGTCGCCGGGTTTTTGCGGCGCCGATGAGCTCTGGCGGGACTTTCGCGTCGCCCGGGTGATGCTGCACCACTGGGAAGAGCCGTTTATCTGCGGCAGCCGGGGCTCCGGCGCCGTGTTTTTTTCAGGTTGCGCCCTGCGCTGTACTTTCTGCCAGAACCTGTCGGTCAGCCAGGGCCGCAGCGGCGACCGGATAAGCCCCCAGGCGCTGGCGGCGGCAACGGTCCCGTTGCTGCAAAACGGGGCGCACAACCTCAACCTGGTCACGCCCAGCCACTACGCCGACCGCGTGCCGGCCTGGCTTGACGCGTTGAAAGCGATGCCGGCCTGGCGGGCGCGGCCGGTGCCGGTCGTCTGGAACTCCGGCGCCTACGAGACGCCCGCGGCGATCGCCGCGCTGGCCGGTTCCGTCGATATCTTTTTGCCGGACATGAAATTCGCGTCACCCACGCTGGCCGGGGAGCTGGCCGCTGCCCCGGATTATGCGCCGGTCGCCCTGGCGGCGATCCGGGCGATGCTCCGGCTGCAGCCGGACGCGGTCTTTGCCGCTGACGGCCTGCTGAAACGCGGCGTCGTGATCCGCCACCTGGTTTTGCCCGGGCACTGGCGCGATTCGCTCGAGGTGCTGCGGCTGCTGGCCGCGTTTATCCCGGCCCGGACCCCGTTGTCCCTGATGTGCCAATACACGCCCCAGGAAACGCATCTGCCCGGACACCCGGAGCTGGACCGGCGCTTGACGACCTGGGAATACCGCCAGGTGCTCGACGCCGCCCTGGACCTGGGGTTCACGCACATCCTGGGCCAGGACCGCACCTCGGCCAGCGCGGCCTACACGCCAGACTTTGCCGAGCGCCTGCGTCCGGGCCGGTGCTGATTGAGCG
>JAAYJD010000220.1 GCA_012523135.1 Clostridiaceae bacterium | reverse complement strand
TCGAAAGCTTGAGTGCTTCGGGTTGCTGCGCCGCCTGCTCGTGTTCAGGGCCCGCGTAGACCTTGAGCTTCTTGAACATGGCGCGGCCCAGCGCATTCTTGGGAAGCATGCCCTTGACAGCCAGTTCTAAAACCTTTTCCGGTTTTTTCTGCATCATGTCGCGATACTTGACTTCTTTCAGACCGCCCGGATACTGGGTATGGTAACGGTAGAGTTTCTGATCCAGCTTTTTGCCGGTCAGGACGATCCGGGATGCGTTGACCACGATGACAAAGTCTCCGGTGTCAACGAACGGGGTGTATTGGGGTTTGTGCTTGCCGCGGAGAATTTTGGCAATTTCACTGGCCAGGCGGCCCAGCGTCAGGCCGTCGGCATCAATGACATACCATTTTCTCTTGATGTCCGCGGGCTTGGCCACATACGTACTCATCAATCAGCGTTCCTCCATCAGTTTCCATCATTCTTGGCCTGCCGGTTCCGCGTGGACCCGGCGCTCACCTATTCTAATCTGCCTGTTTGCTCCTGTCAAGCAGTAAATTTAAAATAGGACCTTGATTCGCCGCTTTTCTTGATCATACGCGATTTTTCTGCCTGTTTTGCTGTTTTATCCGGCTCCGGTAAGTGAACCAGTCTGCTGTTTTTTCCTTTACCCGTGTTTTGACCTGTGCTATAATCAAAGGCTGTATGGTCGCCTGTATTGTACAGGCAGTCCAAACCACTATGAAGTAGGACGGTCAGCATGTTTCAGGTCAAGATCGATACCATCCGGGAACGGACAACCAACGGCCCGACCTACATGAAGGGCAGGCAATATTACCGCGACGGGCAGATCAAGCACCTCTCTTTCGACCAGGACAAGGGCCTGATTCTGGCCCAGGTCGAGGGAACGCGCACCTACGATGTCCGTATCTTGCTTGACAGCGGCGGTGACTTGCATGACGCAACCTGCACGTGCAGCGCTTTTGCCGCCTACTGGGGGCTGTGCCGCCATATCGCCGCCGTGCTGCTCTACTGCGTCGATGCCTATGGCAAAGAGAAGACGCACATCCAGCCTGCAAACAAGCCGGACGCGTTGCTAACCGGCTCGCCGCTCAAGCCGGGCAAGCCGGCGCGGGATACGGAAAAATCGCGCCAGCAGGCCATCCGGCGCAGCCGGACCAGGGCCCGTGATTTCATGACGCGGCTGGAGCATGTTGTCAGCCTGGTCGACACGGAAGGCAAGACGGCTGTCAACCTGCAGGTGCTGCTGCACGGCATTCGCAATTCGAGCACGCTGCCGTGGCTCTCCTTTGCCGTTGGCACCGACAGCTTCCACGCCGTCACCAACGTGGAGCAGTTTGCGGAAGCGGTGTCCCGTGACCTGCCGCTCGAGCTGGACAAGGACTTCACCCTCGATCCGCAGGTGCATTGTTTCCGGAGCCAGGACCTGCCCCTGATTCGCATGGTCCAGGACGCTTTTGAAAATGACTACAAGGCCGTCTTCGGCACCTCGCACGCATCGAGCCGGGACCGTTTTTTCACGCTCAACGCCAGCCGATTCGCAGATTTCCTCCAGTTTTCCAGCCAGTTAAGCGATTGCGCCTGGCAGATGACCGAGCAGGAAAAGCTGCCGATCCAGGTGCGCCGGAGCGATCTTCCGGTCAGTCTGCACCTGTCGTATGCGCCCGGGACGGACCGCCATACGCCGCCATACCGTCTGGAAATGATCTGCCGTCAGAACATCCAGCAGCTGACGGCTTCGCGCAACATCTACCTGGTGGACGATGTCTTTTATCTGCCCGGACACGACAGCATCCGCCTGCTCGAGCCTGTTCTGGCGACATTCAACACGACGGGCAGCCATGTGCTGACCTTGACGGATAAAGAAGCGTCCTGGCTGATCAGCATCATGTCCGGGCCGATCACATCGGCCTGTCCGCTCACGCTGGCAGACGGCCTGAAGCATCGCCTGGTCGATGAGCCGCTGCAAGCCGTTGTGGCACTGGACGCGTCCGGACACGACTTGAAGGCGGAACCGGTCTGGGCATACGGCCCGGTCCAGATCAAGCCGCTTCAGGACAAGCAGGAGGGACCCGAAGACCAGGGCCCGCTGCTGCTCAAGCGCCAGTTCAGACAGGAAAACAAGGTTCTGTCCTGCCTGGAGCAGGCCGGTTTCAGCCAGCAGGGCAGCACCCTGCGCTTGTCGGATCCCGATGCGCTCTACCTGTTTCTGGACCAGACACTTGGCCAGCTGCAGGCATTGGCGGATGTCCGGCTGTCCGCCGGGGCGAAGCGGCTGGTGATTCACCCGGCGCCCAGGCTCAGCATCCGCCTGGCCTGGTCGGAGAGTCAGGACGGGCTGGTGCTGCAGCAGGTGGACGGCGGCTTGTCCGGCGATGAGCGGGTCGCCTACTTCCAGGCGCTCAGGGACAGGAAACCCTACGTGCGCAACCGTGACGGCAGCTTTCGCATGATCGATCTTGCCTGGCGCGACCTGCTGCTGCCCGTCTACGATCTGCTGCGCACCTGGCATGTCGAAAACGAGACCGAGTGCCGCCTGCCCCGTTACCGGGCTCTGGCGCTTGAACCGCACATTGCCGGGCATGACCTAACCTGGGATCCGGCTATCGACCCGGATCCGGCAGGTCCCGTCGTCGTCGACAACCGGATCATCGAACTGGTCCGGCATCTGAAAGAGCCCGGCTCTCTGGCCTTCCGCCTGCCCGCCGCGTTGAACAAGCAGCTTCGGCCATATCAGAAGACCGGTGTCCATTGGCTGTGCACCCTCGACTATTACGGCCTGGGCGGCATTCTGGCTGACGACATGGGACTGGGGAAAACCCTGCAAACCATCACCTACGTCCAGATGCAGTGGCGCAAGAAGCATAAGACCGCCCTGATCATCGCGCCGACCAGCCTCATCTACAACTGGCTGAGCGAGTTTTCCAAGTTCAGCCCCCGCCTGCCCGTCCTGCTGATCGACGGCAACCGGCAGCAGCGCACCAGCCTGTTCAGCGAAATCGGCCGGCACGCCTGTGTCATCACATCCTATGCCCTGCTGCGCCGCGATATCGACGACCTCAAGGACTATCCGTTCGGGAGCTGTTTTCTGGACGAGGCCCAGAATATCAAAAACCCCGACACCCTGAACGCGCGCTGTGTCAAGCAGATCCAAGCGGAGCGCGCTTTTGCCCTGACCGGCACGCCGCTGGAGAACTCGCTCCTGGAGCTTTGGTCGATCTTCGACTTCATTCTGCCCGGCTACCTCTACAGCCAGCGGGTCTTTCAAAGCCTCTATGAAGTCCCGATCATGCGCGACAACGACGCGGCTTTGCTCAAGGACCTGCACCGCCAGATCATGCCGTTCGTCCTGCGCCGCATGAAAAAAGATGTCCTGAAAGAATTGCCGGACAAGATCGAATCCCATACGGTCTGCGATATGACAGAGAAGCAGCGCCAGATCTACGACGCCTTTCTGGCCCGTTCGCGCGACGACCTCAAGCAGGAACTGGCAGCTAACGGCTACAGCCGCAGCCAGATCTACATCCTGGCCCTGCTGACCCGGCTGCGCCAGATCTGCTGCCACCCGGCACTGTTCCTGAAACAGTACGACGGCGGCAGCGGCAAGCTGCTGCTGCTCGAGGAACTCCTGGCCGACTGCTTTTCAGCCGGCCACCGTGTCCTGGTCTTTTCCCAGTTCACCAGCATGCTCGAGCTGATCAAGGCCAGCCCGGTGCTGCAGGATACGGCGCCCTTCTACATCGATGGGCAGGTGCCCTCGGAGGAGCGGCTCAGCCAGGTCGAGCGCTTCAACGGCGGCGAAGGCAAGCTGTTCCTGATCTCGCTGCGCGCCGGCGGCACCGGCCTGAATCTGACCGGCGCCGACACCGTGATCCACTATGATCCCTGGTGGAATCCGGCTGTCGAGGAACAGGCGACCGACCGGGCCTACCGGATCGGGCAGGAGAACATCGTCCAGGTGTTCAAGCTGTATACCCGTCATTCGGTGGAGGAAAAAATCTTGTCGTTACAGCAGAAGAAACAGCAGTTGATCGATGCCGTGATCAAGCCGGGGCAGAACCTGCTCTCGAAAATGACACTCGATGAAGTGATGAGCCT